>CAZDGR010000181.1:0-8840 GCA_964504845.1 uncultured Rhizobium sp.
GGAAAGCCGGCGGCAAGCGGCTTGAAGTACTTGGCGATGCGGTCGAACTCTCCGAGAGCGGCCGCCATCGCCTTCTACCGTGCCTCGTCCGGGCGGGATTCTCGGCCGATGCGGTCGAGCACGCCGTTGACGAAGCCCGGCTCCTTGCCGGCGTAGAAGGCATGCGCGAGATCGACCCATTCGTTGATCGCGACGCGGAGCGGCACGTCGGCCTTGGCGACGATTTCGTAGGCGCCCGCACGCAGGATGGCGCGCAGTACCAGCTCCAGCCGGTCGAAAGACCAGCCTTCGGCGAGGTGGCTGGCGATCTTCCGGTCGAGGTCCTCGCGGCGGCCCGTCACGCCCTCGACCAGATCCTTCAGCATCGCCTCGTCGACCTCCATGCCCGTATCGGCATCGTCCGGAACCGCGCCTTCGCGAAGCTGCACGTCCCGCAACGCTGCTGCCGTCGTCGTGCCGGTCATCTCCATCTGGTAGAGCGCCTGCACGGCGGCAAGTCGCGCCGCGCTGCGCGTCGAGCCGCCCTTCTGCCTCGGCTTGGCCCCGGTCACGACTTGACCAGGCCGAAGCGGCGGCGGGCCTCGAACACGGCGAGCGCGGCCTTGGCAGCACCGCCACCCTTGTCCTGGTCATCGGGTTTCGCCCGTACCATTGCCTGCTCCCAGGTCTCGCAGGTGAGGATGCCATTGCCGATCGGCAAGGCGAGCTGGACAGCGAGCACCTGAAGGCCACGCGCGCTCTCGTTGCACACGGTGTCGTAGTGGCTCGTCTCGCCGCGAATGACGCAGCCGAGCGCGACGTAGCCGTCGTATTTCGGGTTGGCCCCATGATGCGCGATGCTGATCACCGCCGGGATCTCGAGTGCGCCCGGGACCGCGATGCGATCGAAGGCGACACCGGCGTTGCGGAGCACCTCGGATGCGCCTTTGAAGAGGAGATCGGAAATCTCCTCGTAGAAGCGGGCCTCGACGATCAGGAAGCTCGGTAAGGCCATGTCAGATCTCGTGATGGGGGATCGCGCGCTGCTCGACGATCTCGAGGCCATAGCCGTCGAGGCCGACGATCGTGCGCTTGGTATTGGAGAGCAGGACCATGCGGCGGACGCCGAGGTCGAGCAGGATCTGGGCACCGATGCCATAGTCACGAAGCCCCGTCTCCTTGCCCGGCCCTCCGAGGCGAGCGCGGACGCGGTCGGATAGGCTGGTCGCATGAGGCTCGCGCAGCAGCACGACGACCCCGCGGCCCTCGCGGCCGATCAGGTCCATCGCCGCCTGCAGCTCGCCGCCGCGGCCCTGGCTGGTGTCGGCAAGCACGTCGTCGAGCACGTTGAGCGCATGCATGCGCACCATCACCGGATCGCCAGAGGCGATGTCGCCCTTCACCAGCGCCACGTGCTCGGCGTAGGAGGCCTTGTTGACGTAGACGATCATCCGGAAGCGGCCGCCATGGCGGCTCTCCAGCGTGCTTTCCTGCAGGCGTTCGATCACCGACTCGGTGCGCCGGCGGTGAGCGATCAGGTCGGCTATGGTGCCGACCTTGATGCCATGCTTCTGGGCGAAGGCGACGAGATCCGGCAGACGCGCCATCGTCCCATCGTCGTTCATGATCTCGCAGATCACCGACGAGGGGTTGAGGCCGGCCATGCGCGCGATGTCGACACCGGCCTCGGTATGGCCGGCGCGGACCAACGTGCCGCCGTCGCGTGCCACCAGGGGAAAAACGTGCCCCGGCGTCGCGATGTCGTCGCGGCCCTTGGTCGGGTCGATGGCGACCGCGATCGTGTGCGCCCGGTCGCCGGCCGAGATGCCGGTGGTGACGCCCTCCTTCGCCTCGATGGAGACGGTGAAGGCAGTCTGGTGCCGGCTCGCGTTCTGGCGCGACATCAGCGGCAGGCCTAAGCGCTCGACCCGCTCGCGGGTCAGCGCCAGGCAGATCAGGCCGCGGCCGTAACGGGCCATGAAATTGATCTGCTCCGGCGTCGCGAATTGAGCCGGGATCACGAGGTCGCCCTCATTCTCGCGGTCCTCGTCGTCGACCAGGATGAACATCCGGCCGTTGCGCGCCTCCTCGACCACCTCCTCGATCGAAGAGAGCGCGGTGCGGTAGAGGGAGGCGAGCGCCGTCGCCTGGGTCATCGAGCCAACTCCATCTCCCTCAGCCGCGCGACGTAGCGGGCGAGGAGGTCGATTTCGAGATTGACGCGGCTTGCTTGCCCAAGCCGGCGAAAGGTCGTCTGCGTCCAGGTGTGGGGGATGATGTTGACGCCGAAGCGCCGTCCGTCAACCTCGTTGACGGTAAGGGAAACGCCATCGACGCAGATCGAGCCCTTGGAGGCGATGAAGCGGGCGAGCGGTTCCGGCGCCTCGAAGACGATCCGGTGGCTCGCCCCCTCCTCCTTGACAGAGACGACGGAGCCGACGCCGTCGACATGGCCGGAGACGAGGTGACCGCCGAGCTCGTCACCGAGCTTGAGCGCGCGCTCCAGGTTGACTTCAGTGCCTTCCTTCCAGGTGCCTAGCGTCGTGACCGAAAGGGTCTCTCCCGACGCGTCGACCGCGAAGCGGCCCTGCTCCTTCTCGACTACGGTCAGGCAGCAGCCCGAGCACGCAATCGAGGCGCCGATATCGACGGTGGAGGTGTCGAAGCCGGTCGCGATCACGAAACGCCGGTCGCCGCGGTCGGCGACGGACGCGACGCGCCCGACATCGGTGACGATCCCTGTGAACATGGGCCGATACCTACGCTGTTCGGGCGTAGGTTTCCATCACATCGTCGCCAAGCGCGACCTGGCCGATACGCTTCCAGCGCGGCGCCTGGGTCAGCCGCTCGACGCCGATCGCCGCCGCCGCCGGAATCCCGTCGCCGCCGATCACGATCGGCGCGCGGAACCAGACCAGCCGGTCGACGCATTCGGCTGCCAACAGGCTCGCGATCAGCCTCCCCCCGCCCTCGACGAGGAGCCGAGTGAGCCCCCGCTTGCCCAGGATCTTGAGCGCCGCGCCGATGTCGGGGCGCCCCACCTCTTCCGGCGGGGCCTCCAGCACTTCTACACCGAGATCGGCGAACGCCTTGACCCTGAGCGGGTCATTTCCGGGAAGCGCCATGATCCAGGTCGGCGCCTCGCGCGCGGTCATCACCAGCTGCGAGGTCAGCGACAATCTCAACCGGCTGTCGACGACGATGCGAACCGGTTTCCGGTGCTCGGCACCCGGCACCCGAACCGTGAGCCTCGGATCGTCGGCCATCGCGGTAGCAACACCGACCATGATCGCATCGTGATCTGATCGTAGCCGATGGCCTTCCTGGCGCGCCATCTCGCCGGTGATCCATTGGCTTTCGCCGGTGTGAGTGGCGATGCGTCCGTCGAGGCTGGTCGCCAGCTTCGCCGTCACCATCGGCCGGCCTTCCGCGATCCGGGTGAGAAAGCCGAAGTTGATCTCGCGCGCGGCGACCGCCCCCTCGCCTACCTCCACCGGAATGCCAGCCGCCCGAAGCTTGGCAAAGCCCTGGCCCGAGACGCGCGGATCCGGGTCCTCGATCGCCGCCACGACGCGGGCGACGCCGGCCGCGATCACCGCCTCGTCGCAGGGCGGCGTCTTGCCGTGGTGCGAGCAAGGCTCCAACGTGACGTAGAGGGTGGCACCCCGTGCTCTGGCGCCGGCGGCGCCGAGGGCGACCGTTTCGGCATGCGGCCTGCCGCCCTTCTGGGTCCAACCCTCGCCGACGATTTCTCCGTCCTTGACCAGCACGGCACCGACCGCCGGATTGGGCCAGACCTCGCCCAGTCCCCGCACCGCGAGGACGAGCGCCCGCTCCATCCAGTCCCGGTCGGTGCTCATCGGATCATCGAGGACGTCAGTCCTCGGCGTCGTTGCCGATCTTGCCGACGAAGTCGCCGAAGTCCTTGGCCTCGCGGAAGTTGCGATAGACCGAGGCGAAGCGCACATAAGCGACCTGGTCGAGGTTCGCCAGCGACTCCATCACCAGCTCGCCGACGACGCTGGACGGGATCTCGCTCTCGCCCATGCTTTCGAGGCGGCGCACGATCGAGTTGACCACGCGCTCCAGCCGCTCGGCATCGATCGGCCGCTTGCGGAGCGCCAGCTGCAGCGAGCGCGCGAGCTTGTCGCGGTCGAAGGGTGCCCGCTTGCCGGTCTTCTTGACCACCACCAGCTCGCGGAGCTGAACCCGCTCGAAGGTGGTGAAGCGCGAGCCGCAGGCCGGGCAGAAGCGCCGGCGGCGGATCGCGGAATTGTCCTCGGTCGGACGCGAGTCCTTGACCTGAGTATCTTCGTGACCGCAGAACGGGCACCGCATATTTCTTTCTCCCCCCGAACGACGATCAGAGCGACTGGTAGATCGGGAAGCGCTCGCAGAGCCGCTTCACCTCGGCGCGCGCCTTCGCTTCGGCGGTGCCGTTGTCTTCCGGATTCTTCGCGAGCCCGTCGAGCACGTCGCCGATCAGCTCGCCGACCTGACGGAACTCCGCGACGCCGAAGCCGCGGGTCGTCGCCGCGGGCGTGCCGAGACGGATGCCCGAGGTGATCGTCGGCTTCTCGGTGTCGAACGGAATGCCGTTCTTGTTGCAGGTCATGTGCGCGCGCTCCAGCGAGGCTTCGGCCGCCTTGCCGGTCAGCTTCTTCGGACGCAGGTCGACCAGCATCAGGTGGCTGTCGGTGCCGCCGGTGACGATCGCCACGCCCCGCTTCACCAGCACGTCGGCCAAGGCCTTGGCATTATCGACGACCGCGCGCGCATAGAGCTTGAACTCGGGCCTGAGCGCCTCGCCCAGCATCACCGCCTTGGCGGCGATCACATGCATCAGGGGGCCGCCCTGGAGGCCGGGGAAGACAGCGGAGTTGAGCTTCTTCCCGATCTCCTCGTCATTTGCGAGGATCATTCCGCCGCGCGGTCCGCGCAGCGTCTTGTGGGTGGTCGTGGTGACGACATGCGCGTGCGGCAGCGGGCTCGGGTAGACGCCGCCGGCGACGAGGCCGGCAAAATGCGCCATATCGACCATCAGGTAGGCACCGACCGAGTCCGCGATCTTCCGGAATCGCGCGAAGTCGATGATCCGCGGCACACCCGACCCGCCGGCGATGATCAGCTTCGGCTTCTCGGACCTCGCCAGCCGCTCGATCTCGTCGTAGTCGATCTGCAGGTCGTCACGGCGGACCCCATACGACACGATGTTGAACCACTTGCCCGACAGGTTCGGGGCGGCGCCGTGAGTCAGGTGCCCGCCGGCAGCCAGCGACATGCCGAGCACCGTATCGCCGGGCTTGAGCAGCGCCAGGAACACGGCCTGGTTCGCCTGGGCGCCCGAATGCGGCTGGACGTTGGCGAACTTGCAGTCGAACAGGCGCTTGGCCCGCTCGATCGCCAGCGTCTCCGCCTCGTCGACGAACTCGCAGCCGCCGTAGTAGCGCTTGCCCGGATAGCCTTCGGCATACTTGTTGGTCAGCACCGAGCCCGCCGCTTCGAGGACGGCGCGGCTGACGATGTTCTCGGAGGCGATCAGCTCGATCTGCTCGCGCTGGCGCCTGAGCTCGCGGTTGATGGACGCAGCGATCTCCGGGTCGCGTTCGGCGAGGCTTGCGGCGAAGAAACCGTCAGGCGTGACGTTAGGCTTGGCAGTCATCAGTTCCTCAAGAAGCGGGCGTCAGCTTGGCGACACGCTGCACGTGCCGGCCGCCGTCGAACGGAGTGGTGAAAAAGACCTTCAACGCGGCCCTGGCGGTCTCGACGCCGATGAGGCGTTGGCCGACCGCCATCACGTTGGCGTCGTTGTGCTGCCGGGTGAGCCTCGCCGAGGTCTCGTCATGGACGAGGCCGCAGCGGATCCACGGGTGACGATTGGCGGCGATCGAGATGCCGATGCCGGTGCCGCAGACGAGGATACCGCGCGCGACCTTGCCTGCCTTGATCGCCTCGGCCATCGCCCGCCCAAAATCCGGATAGTCGACCGACTTCGTGGCGGAGTCGGTACCGAGATCGAGCACGCCGAAGCCCAGGGCCTCGAGTTCGGCCGTGAGCGCGGCCTTGAGCTCAAAGCCGGCGTGGTCGGAAGCGATCCCGATGATCTCTTTGTCTGACATCTCGTCGCAAGGGCGCGGAAGGGAAACTCATCAAACTCTACCATATCTCCGGCCGCACGGACAATTCGACACAAGCTATTGGCGCTTCTGAACCGGTCCTGCTGCTTCGGAAGTGAATGCCAAGACTGACCCCAGCCAAATAGCCAAAGATTAGGACGAAATAAATAGATCTTTCTCTTATAGGAGAATTGACACTTGATTTACCCCATGCAAAGACAAGCCTGGGGAGTGCCTAACAACAAAGGTTCGAAGCCATGGCCGAACGCCCTGAACCCCGCAAAGTCCCCCATGACGAATTGCTGCGGATGACCACTGACGTGGTATCCGCCTACCTCTCGCAGAACCGCCTGGTCGCCCTCGACGTGCCCAATGTCATCGGCACGGTCTATTCCTCATTTGCTGGACTGAACGGCCGCAGCAAGGTCCAGCCCATCGAGGCGCCGAAGCCGGCGGTCGCGATCAAGCGCTCAGTCACGCCCGACCACATCGTCTGCCTCGAGGACGGCAAGAAGCTGAAAATGCTGAAGCGTCATCTGAGAACGACCTATGGGCTCAGCCCCGAGGAGTACCGGGCGAAGTGGGGCCTGCCGGCCGACTATCCGATGGTCGCCCCGAACTACGCCGCGCAGCGCTCGGACTTCGCCAAGAAGATTGGGCTCGGCCGCGGCCGGCGCCGTCGTTAGCTCAAGAGGCGCCAGCCCCCAAAAAAAGGAAACGGCCCGGCAATGCGCCGGGCCGTCCC
The DNA here is from genome assembly GCA_964504845.1 of uncultured Rhizobium sp. Taxonomy (GTDB): domain Bacteria; phylum Pseudomonadota; class Alphaproteobacteria; order SHVZ01; family SHVZ01; genus SHVZ01. The sequence continues at coordinate 6,841 of CAZDGR010000181.1, forward strand.
TTCGAGCGATCCCGAGGTGGGATTACATCTCGGAGTACTTGCCGTCCTTGAAGACATACCAAACGTAGGCGGCTTCCTTGACGTCGCCCTTGGCGTCCCAGGCGAGCTTGCCCAGCACGGTGTCGGCGGTCATGCCCTTGAGGGCGGCAGAGACCTTCGCGACGTCGGTCGAGCCGGCCTTCGCGACGGCAGCGGCCCACGCCTGGAAGGCGGCGTAGGTGTAGAGGGTGTAGCCCTCCGGATCATAGTTCGCGGCCTTGAACTTCTTGACCACGTCCTCGGCGGTCTTCAGCTTCCGCGGATCCGGAGCGAAGGTCATCAGCGTGCCCTGGCCGGCCGGGCCGGTGATCTTCCAGAACTCGTCGGTGACCAGCGCGTCGCCCGAGACCAGCAGCGCGTTCAGGCCCTGCTCGCGCGACTGACGGACGAGCAGACCGGCTTCGGTGTGGTAACCGCCGAGATACATGGCATCCACGCCGGCGGCCTTCATCTTCGAGACCAGCGCGGTGAAGTCCTTGTCGCCCTGGGTGATGGCTTCGTACATCACTTCGGTGAGGCCAGCGGCGTTCATCGCCTTCTTGGTCTCGTCGGCGAGGCCCTTACCGTAGGCCGACTTGTCATGGATGATCGCGACCTTCTTGCCCTTGTACTGGGACGCGAGGAACTTGCCGGCGACCAGGCCCTGGGCGTCGTCGCGGCCGCAGGTGCGGAACACGTTGTTCCACTTCTTGTTGGCGGCTTCCTCGGTCAGCGCCGGGTTGGTCGAGGCCGGCGTCATCTGGAGGATGCCGCTCTCGTTGTAGATCGCGGAAGCCGGGATCGACGACGACGAGCAGAAGTGGCCCGCCATGAAGACGATCTTCTTGCCGGCCATCTGGTTGGCGACCGCGACCGCCTGCTTCGGATCGCAGGCATCGTCGCCGACTTCGAGCTTCAGCTTCTTGCCCATCACGCCGCCCTTGGCGTTGATGTCCGCGACCGCCATCTCGGCGCCGCGCTTCATCTGCTCGCCGAAGGCCGCGTACTGGCCGGTGATCGGACCGGCGGTCGCGACCACGAGATCCTGCGCCGAAGCCGGGGCCGCGGCGAAAGCCGCGACGGCGACAGCAGCGAGGAGCGAAGACGTCAATTTGCGCATGTTGGTTCGGCTCCCTGTCGTTGAAAACTGCCCGCATCGACGCAGGCCAACCTAAGCTCCCGGCCGCGGAATGCGGACGGCGATGGTGAAATGCTACCCTAAGCCCCTCGGGCTTGCTAGCGGCGCTCGCGCCAGCCGAGCAGGCCGTCGCGCTCGTAGATCCAGGGGTACTGCCCGACCATCTTGCGAACCTGCGTCAGACGGAATCCGAGACTGCCAATCGCGATCGTCACCACGGCCGCGACCAGGTAAGGTGGGACGGCAAGGAGCTTGCCGCCGAACAGCAGCACCAGCATCAGGCGGTCGGCCGCAGCAAGCATCAATCCGTAGACGATCATGTGCCAGTAGGGGCGCCAAGTATGGGCGAGCGCCTGGCCTGTCTGCCAGGCAGCGGCGCCGAACATCACCAGCGTCACCAGGACGAACAGGCCGAAAGAGGTTCCGAGAAGCTCCCTCATCTCAGTGGCCGCCTTCGAGATAGGCCGCGCGCACCTCGCGGTTCGCCAGCAGTTCCTTGCCGGTACCCTGGAGGACGACGCGGCCATTAGCCAGCACGTACCCGCGATGGGCAAGCGAGAGCGCGTGGAAAGCGTTCTGCTCGACCAGGAAGACGGTCATTCCTTCCTTCTCGTTGATGTCGCGGATCACCGAGAAGATCTGCTTCACGATCATCGGCGCCAGGCCCAGCGACGGCTCGTCGAGCAGGAGCAGCCGCGGCCGGCTCATCAGCGCCCGGCCGATGGACAGCATCTGCTGCTCGCCGCCCGAGAGCGTGCCGGCCATCTGCGTCTTCCGCTGATCGAGGATCGGGAAGAGCTCGAACACGCGCCGGCAATCCGCTTCGTAGTGCCGCGGATCGGCG
>CAZDGR010000182.1:0-8729 GCA_964504845.1 uncultured Rhizobium sp.
CCGACCATGCCTGCATGACTCCCGCCCAACGCGCGGAGGCTGCCCGCTGGATCTCCTCCCGACGGATCGCCGGCACCTCCCTCGCGGATATACCCGCATCGCTCCGTCCCTCCGACTCAGAGGAGGGCTACGCCGTCGCCAGGCTGGTCCGGGCGGAGATGACCAAGGCCGGCCGCGGCGACCTTGTCGGCTGGAAGGTCGGCGCCACCACGCCGGTGATGCAGAAGCTGCTCAACGTGCCGGGCCCTTGCGCCGGGGCGATGCTGACCTCGAGCCAGATGGGCTCCCCGGCCAGGGTCGAGACCAGCCGCTACATCAAGGTCGGCTGCGAATGCGAGGTCGCGGTCAGGCTTGCCAGGCCGCTCGGCAAGGGCGCCACCCGCCAGGACGCCGAGGCCGCCATCGCCGCGCTCTATCCGGCGATCGAGATCGTCGACAACCGTTACGGCGACTTCGCCTCCATGGGGCCGGCGCCGCTGATCGCCGACGACTTCTTCCATTCGGGCTTCGTTCTCGGCCGCGAGGTCAAGGACTGGCAGAAGATCGATCTCGCCAACGCGATCGGCATCACGCGCGCCAACGGCGCCGAGGTCCAGCGCGGCAAGGGCTCGGACGTTCTCGGCCATCCGTTCGAATCCCTGGTCTGGCTCGCCAACCGGCTGGGATCGACGGGCGAGCGCATCGAGCCCGGCCAGATCGTGATGACCGGCAGCCTGCCGCTGCCGCATTGGGCCGCGCAGGGCCAGCACATCCAGATCTCGATCGACGGGCTCGGCACCGCCGAAGTCACGCTTCTCTAGGAAACCGCCATGACGCCGCAGCTCTGGGTCATCATCCTCTGCGGCGCCACCGCGATGACGCTGTCGCTTGGCATCCGCGCCTCGTTCGGCCTGTTCCTCGGGCCGATCAGCGTCGACCTCGCGATGAGCCGGGAAGCCTTCGCGATCGCGATCGCCGCCCAGAACCTGCTCTGGGGGATCGTGGCGCCGATCGCCGGGGGCATTGCCGACAGGTATGGCCCGGTCCGCGTCTGCGTCATCGGCGGCATAGTCTACGCTGGCGGCCTCGCGCTCACCGCTTCGGGCCTGAGCGTCGAACTCGTCCAGGTCGGAATGATCGTCGTCGGCGTCGCGCTCGGCATCGTCGGCTTCTCGGTGGTGCTGGGCGCGGTCGGCCGCGCGGCGGCACCGGAGCATCGAAGCGTCGCTCTCGGCATCGTCGGCGCCGGCGGATCCTTCGGTCAGTTCGCCATCGTGCCCATCGGGCAGGCCTTCCTATCGTCCTTCGGCTGGTCGACCGCGCTTCTGCTGCTGGCGGCGATGAGCTTCGCGATCGTGCCGCTGGCCTACGGCCTCGGTGAGCGCCGGCCGGTTCCCGGCATGCAGCAGACGATCGGGGAGGCGCTCCGAGAGGCGTCCCGCCACTCCGGTTACTGGCTCCTGACGGCTGGCTTCTTCGTCTGCGGGTTCCAGGTCACCTTCGTCGCCACGCACCTGCCCGCGTTCCTCGCCGACAAGGGGCTGCCGGCGTGGCTCGGCGCGGCCTCTCTTTCCCTGATCGGGCTGTTCAACATCGCCGGTACACTGGTCGCCGGCTGGGTCGGCGGGCGCTATCGCAAGAAGTATGCGCTCTCGCTGCTCTATCTCTTCCGCTCGGTGGTGTTTGTCCTCTTCCTGATCGCGCCGGTCTCGGAGACAAGCGTGCTCGCCTTCGCCGCGGCGCTCGGTTTCCTCTGGCTCAGCACGGTGCCGTTGACCTCGGGCCTGGTCGCCCAGATCTTCGGCCCGGCCTACATGTCGATGCTCTTCGGCGGCGTCTTCCTATCGCACCAGGTCGGGAGCTTCCTCGGCGCCTGGCTCGGCGGCCGGGTGTTCGACGCCACCGGCTCCTACGATCCGATCTGGTGGGCGTCGGTCGCTCTCGGCATCTTCGCGGCGGCGATGCACGCGCCGATCGCGGACAGGCCGCTGGCGCGCGCGCCGGCGCCCGCGTGACGAGGCTGCTGATCGCGGGGCTTGCCGGCGGGCTCGCCGGCCTGTTCGTCCTGGCGCTCGGTCTCTGGGGCCGTTTCGGGCCCGAGATCGCCTGGGAGACCTTCCTCGCCTATTGCCTCTGAGGGGCTAAGGCATCTTCCACGACGGACTGCGGAAGGTCTGGAACTCGAGCTTGTAGCCGTTGGGATCGGCGGCGAAGAAGCAATAGACGTCGAAGCTCGGGTGGTAGGCAGGCGGCTCCAGGATCGTGACGCCCTTCGCCTTCAGCGCCTCGTGCCAGGCGTCGACATCCGGAGTCACCATCGTGATCACCACGCCCTTGGGCTCGACATGGCGACCCGGCCGCACCTTGCAGACCCCGAGGAACGAGGTCGCCGAAGTCTTGAAGATGCGGCAACCGCCCTGGTCCAGGACCTGCTCGAGCCCGATCGTCTCGCCGTAGAAGCGGGCGGTCCCCGGAAGATCCTCGGTGTAGACCCAGGTCACCTGCTGTGCGATCGACGGGCGGGTCATTGTCGCCTCCTAGCGCTTGTTCTCGTCTTCCATCGGCGCCAGATGCGCCTTCTCGTCATAGCCGCGGCGGCTGGAGACGAAGACCAGCGCCATCAGCCCGCCGCCGACCGCGAGAGAGAAGATCACGCCGAGGATGAGGGCGATCCAGCCATGCATCCCGATCTGGACCGCATCGAGGCTGTGAAGGACCCAGGCCGCGCCAGCGAGCGCCAGCAGCAGCAGGACGACGAGCGAGCCGATCAGCAGGCCGATCTTCAGTCGTAGGCGCCCATGACGTTCTGGTCGACGTCGATCAACGAGCCGGTCACCAGCTCGGACGCGTCGGAGAGAAGATACACCGCCAGCACGGCGGCGTCCTTGGGCTTCAGCAGGCGGCCGAAGGGCTGGCTCTTCTCCGCGATCTGAAGCCAGTCGGCGGGCTGGCCCTCGCGCGCCTTGATCGCGTGCTCGCCGGGCGTGTCCATCCAGCCGATATTGAGGCCGTTCACCCGGATGCGGTTCTTGCGGAGCGCATGCGCGGTGTTCTTGGTCAGCGTCGCGAGCGCGCCCTTCGACGACGAATACGCGGTCAGGAACGGCTGGCCGCCATGGCTCGACATGGTGATGACGTTGACGATGCTGCCCGGCTTCTTCTGGTCGCGGAGCCTGGTCGCGATCTCCTGGGTCAGGATGAATGGTGCCCGGACATTGACCGCATAGAGCAGGTCCCAGAGCTCGACCGAGGTATCGAAGATGGTGCCGCGATCGGTGAGGCCGGCGGCGTTCACCAGACCGTCGATGGTCGGGAACTTCTTCGCGCCTTCGGCGACGATGCGCCTCGTCGCAACCGGATCGGCCAAGTCGGCGGCGACGAAGATCGCAGGCACGCTCTTCGAGAGCTCCTTCGCCAGCGCGTCGCCGCGCTGGGCGTTGCGGCCGGTGAGCACCAGGCCCGCGCATCCTGCCTCGATCGCGGCGCGGGCGACGCCTTCGCCGACGCCCTGGGTGGCGCCGGTGATCAGGATGACCTTGCCGGAGAGGTTCAGCTTCATTTCTTCAGCTTCTTGTCGAGGTCCTTCACCTTCACGGCTTCCTTGGTCTTCAGCGAATGCAGCGCCGCTTCCGCCAGGACCAGGGCCATGCGGCCGTCGTCGGCCGAGACCGGCATCCGCTTCTTGCCCTTGAGGGCCGCCAGGAACGCCGCGAGCTCGGCCTTGTAGGCCTCGGCATAGCGCTCGAGGAAGAAATAGAGCGGCTTGTCGGTCGAGATCGACTTCTCGTTGGCGAGCTCGACCGAGGTCTGCACGTGGTTGCTCGCCATCAGGCGGCCCTTGGAGCCGTGCACCTCGATGCGCTGGTCGTAGCCGTATGTGGCGCGGCGCGAGTTGTTGATGTGGCAGAGCTTGCCCGACCCGGTCCGCATGATGACCATCGCCGAGTCGACGTCGCCGAGCTTGCCGACCTGCGGGTCGACCAGCGCGCTGCCGGTGGCGAAGACCTCCACCACCTCTTCGCCGAGCAGCCATCGGGCCATGTCGAAGTCGTGGATGGTCATGTCGCGGAACTGGCCGCCCGAGACCTTGAGGTAGGACATCGGCGGCAGGCCGGGATCGCGGCTGGAGATGATCACCTGCTCGACCAGGCCGATCTCGCCCTCGGCGACGCGGTTGTGCAGCGCGCGGAAGGACGGGTCGAAGCGGCGGTTGAATCCGACGAACATCGGCACCCGCGCCTTCTCGACCTCGGCCAGGCACTGGTCGACGCGCTTCAGGTTCAGGTCGATCGGCTTCTCGCAGAAGATCGCCTTGCCGGCCTTGGCGGCGCGGATCGCCAGATCGGCGTGGGTGTCGGTCGACGACGCGATGATGACGGCATGGACGCGCTGGTCGGCGAAGACCGTCTTGGCGTCGGAGACCTGGGCGCCGGTGCGGGCGGCGATCTCCTTGGCGGCGGCCTCGTTGACGTCGACGATGTAGAGGAGCTTCGCGTCGGGGTTCCGCGCCAGGTTGTCGGCATGGATGGCGCCGATCCGACCGGCTCCGAATTGGGCGATATTGATCATGGGTCCACCTCGTTCCGGAGCCCCTCGGCCCCCGTCGGGTCCGGGATCAATCCGCAAAACGGCAAGCCGGTCAAGGTGTTCGGATAAACCCTCCCTTAGGAGTGAGGTTTCGGCCCGGAACGTCTTGAGAACCGGGCCGGATCGGCGAATCCCCTGGGTCGCCGGGGCGCCTCTCTCGGGCTATCTTCCGCCCCTGCCCGTTCCCAGGAGACCGCCCAAATGGCCGAGGCCTTCATCTGCGATGCCGTCCGGACCCCCATCGGCCGCTACGCCGGCAGCCTGTCCCAGGTCCGGACCGACGACCTCGCCACCGTCCCCCTGAAAGCCCTGATGGAGCGGAACCCCAAGGTCGACTGGAAGGCCCTCGACGAGGTGCTTTTCGGCTGCGTCAACCAGGCCGGCGAGGACAACCGCAACGTCGCCCGGATGGCGCTGCTGCTGGCCGGCCTGCCGGCGAGCGTGCCGGGTGCCACCATCAACCGGCTCTGCGGCTCGGGGCTGGACGCCGTCGGGTCGGCGGCCCGCGCCCTCAAGGTGGGCGAGGCCGAGCTGGTCATCGCCGGCGGCGTCGAGAGCATGAGCCGCTCGCCCTTCGTGATGCCGAAGGCGGGCGAGGCCTTCTCGCGCAACGCCGAGATCTACGACACGACGATCGGCTGGCGCTTCGTCAACAAGCTGATGAAGGAGAAATACGGCGTCGACGCGATGCCGGAAACTGCCGAGAACGTCGCCGCGGAGTACCAGGTCAGCCGCGCTGACCAGGACGCCTTCGCGCTCCGAAGCCAGGCCCGCGCCTCGGCCGCGATCGAGAACGGCAGGCTCGCCGAGGAGATCGTGCACGTGACGATCCCGCAGCGGAAGGGCGACCCGACCGTCGTCTCGCGCGACGAGCACCCGCGCGTGACCTCGATCGAGGCGCTGGCGAAGCTGCCGGCGCCGTTCCGGAAGGACGGCACCGTGACCGCCGGCAACGCGTCGGGCGTCAACGACGGCTCCTGTGCCGTGCTGCTGGCGACCGAGGCCGGCGCGAAGAAGCATGGCCTGACGCCGCGCGCCCGCGTGCTCGGCATGGCGACGGCCGGCGTCGAGCCGCGCATCATGGGCATCGGCCCGGCGCCGGCGACCGAGAAGCTGCTGGCGCGCCTCGGCTTGAAGATCGGCGACATCGACGTGATCGAGCTGAACGAGGCCTTTGCCGCCCAGGCGCTCGCCGTCACCCGCCAGCTCGGCCTCGCCGACGACGCCGAGCACGTGAACCCCAACGGCGGCGCGATCGCGCTCGGCCATCCGCTCGGCGCCTCGGGCGCCAGGCTGGCGACCACCGCGACCTACGAGCTTGCCCGCCGCGGCGCCAGGCGGGCGATCTGCACCATGTGCATCGGTGTCGGCCAGGGCATTGCCGTCGCGATCGAGCGGGTGTAGCGGCGTTAAGGAGCCTTCGTCGTGCGGACGATAATGTCCTTGCGCTTCAGCAGGTCGGGCTGGAGCTCGGTACCGAGGCCGGGGCCGGTCATCGAATAGACGAAGCCCTTCTCGAGCCTGGGCAGCACCGTCACCAGGTCCTTGTACCAGGTCGCCAGATAGGCCCGGACGACCTCCTGGAAGATCGCGTTCGGCAGGTGCATGGCGATGTGCACGGATGCGGTCAGCACCACCGGGCCGGTGCAGTCGTGCGGCGTGATCGGCTTCGAGAAGGCTTCCGCCATCGCGCCGATCTTGCGCGCTTCCGAGATGCCGCCGCACCAGCCGATGTCGAGCATGACGATGTCGCACGCTTCCTGCACCAGCAGGTCGCGGAACTGGGTGCGGGTCGCCAGCGTCTCGCTGGCGCAGACCGGGAGGCCTGAGAGGCGGCGATACTCGGCAAGCGCCGGGATCGCATCCATCTTGATCGGGTCTTCCGACCACAGCGGGTTGTAGGGCTTGAGGCCGCGGGCGATCTTGAGCGCGGCGTGCAGGCCCCACATCGAGTGCAGCTCGGCCGCGATCTCGATCCTGTCTCCGACCGCCTTCCTGATGCGCTCGAACGGCTCGAGTCCCACCTTGAGGTCCGCCAGGGAAATGTCGATGCCGCCAGTGCGCGCGGCGAAGGGATCGATCGGCCAGATCTTCATCGCCTGGAAGCCTTCCTCGATCAGGCTCTGGGCGAGTTCCTCCGGGCGATGGCAAAAATTCATCTGGTCGTCGTAGGGACCGGCCGGCGTCGGCGCCGGCTCCCACGGCACGTACTCGGCGCGCACCGGCCCCTTGGCGTTGTAGCTGTAGCCGGCGCAGGTGTTGTAGGCGCGGATCCTGTCGCGGCTGAGGCCGCCCAGCAGTTGATGGATCGGCTTGTTGGTTACCTTGCCGAAGATGTCCCAGAGCGCGATGTCGATCGCCGACGCCGCCCGCACCTCGGCCGAGGTGCCGCCGAATCCGAGGTAATTCTGCAGCAGGTGGCGGGAATGCTTCTCGATCGCCAGCGGATCGGCGCCCAGCAGATACGGCGCCACCTGGTCGTGCAGGTATGCCGCGACCGTGTCCGCGCCGCGGAAGCTCTCGCCGAGCCCGACGATCCCCTCGTCGGTGTGGAGGCGCACCCAGAGGAGATTGCGGCGGTCCGGGACCTGGACCGTCTCGAGCGCGGTGATCTTCATCAAGGACGTCCTGGAGGGAGGGATCAGGCGGCGGCTTCAGCGAGGCGTCGGGCGCGAGCGCGAATGTAGGTCCAGGCGAGCGAGGTGGCGATGCGATGGAGCCGGCCCCGCGGGTCGAGGCCGATCGCCTTGAACGCCATCGCCAGGCCGCGCTCGATGTGCGGGCGGCGATAGACGGCATAGGCGCGGCGCGCATAGGCACGGTTCGCGGTGGCACGGTCGTAAGGACCGCTGTTCTCGTTCGCCGCGTAATAGGCGTAGGCGAGCTCGTCGTCCTCGGACTCGGTGATGCGGCCGGCGGCGACGCGAAGACGCCCCCAGAACCCAAGGCCTTCGCGCGCCACATAGCGGTCGAGATGGACGTAGAAGAGCTTGTAGTGGCGATGCTCGTCGGCCGCGATCTTGCGGCAGATCGCCTGGAACACCGGCTCCTCGGCCTTCTCGGCGAGGGCGGTGTAGTAGGAGCTGGTGCCGACCTCGACCATGCAGCGCGCGACTAGCTCGCCGGCCCGGCTGCCGCGGACGGAATCCGCCGCATCGAGCGGCAGCTTGATGACCTGGGTGAATCTCTCGAAAGCGCCGTCGAAGTCGTAGGACGGGTCGGCCATCCGGGCCCAGCGACCGAGCGCCATGCCGTGCTGGATCTCCTCCTGGCCCCAGGCACGCGCCGCCGCCTGCATCTCCGGATCGTCGGCGAAGACGTTGCAGAGGTACGTGGCGTAGTCGCCGCCGTTGCGCTCGACCAGGCTCGCGGCCTTGGCCACGGCGAGCAGGTCGGCATCGACCTTCGAGGGGTCGAACCGGTCCCAGGGAATGTCGTCTAGCGTCCAGCGGGACATGGCCGAAATATGAAGGGCCGCCTGTGCGGGAGCAAGGCGGCCCTGGTTAGAAAACGGCGACTTCGGGCGCCTATGCCGCGGCCAGCAGCTCCGCCTGGGCAGCGTCGAGCGATTCCTGGACGGTCTTCTTCTCGGCCTCGGACCTGGCCGCGGCGAGATCGTCGCGGAGATCCTTGATGCGCTGCTCGACCGCCGCCTTGTCGATGTCGGCGACCGGAAGGGCACGCTCCGCCAGCACCGTCAGGCGCTCCGGCGTCACCTCGGCGAACCCGCCGGCGACGAAGATGCGCTGCTTGACCTTGCCGCCCTCGTAGACCTCGAGCACGCCCGGCTTGAGGGTCGAGAGGAAGGGCGCATGCCGGGGCATCGCGGCGAAGAGGCCTTCGCTGCCCGGCACCACCACCATCTCGGCCCGCTCGGAGAAGACGAGCTTCTCCGGCGTGACCAGTTCGAACTCGGTGGTCTCTGCCATGTCTAAGCGACCTCGGCCGCCATCTTCTTGGCCTTCGCGACGGCTTCCTCGATGGTGCCGACCATGTAGAAGGCGGCCTCGGGCAGGTCGTCGTAGTCACCGGCGACGATGCCCTTGAAGCCCTTGATCGTGTCTTCGAGGCTGACCAGCACGCCCGGCGTGCCGGTGAAGACCTCGGCGACATGGAAGGGCTGCGAGAGGAAGCGCTGGATCTTGCGGGCGCGGGCGACGGTG
>CAZDGR010000183.1:0-8712 GCA_964504845.1 uncultured Rhizobium sp.
CCGGCGGCATCGCCGTCGGCATGGCGACCAACATCCCGCCGCACAATCTCGGCGAGATCATCGACGCCACCGTGGCGCTCGCCGACAACCCGGAAATGACCGTCGAAGACCTGATGGTGCATGTGCCGGGACCGGACTTCCCGACCGGCGGCATCGTCATGGGGCGCTGGGGCATCGTCGAGGCCTACAAGACCGGCCGCGGCTCGATCCAGATGCGCGGCCGCGCCACGGTCGAGGAGATCCGCAAGGATCGCGAGGCGATCGTCATCACCGAGGTGCCGTTCCAGCAGAACAAGGCCCGCCTGATCGAGCGTATCGCCGAGACGGTCAAGGAAAGCCTGATCGACGGCATCGCCGAGCTTCGCGACGAGTCCGACCGCCACGGCGTCCGCATCGTCGTCGAGCTCAAGCGCGACGCGATGTCCGATGTGGTGCTGAACCAGCTCTACAAGTTCACCCCGCTGCAGACGAGCTTCGGCATCAACATGCTGGCGCTCAACGGCGGCCGGCCGGAGCTGATGGGCCTCAAGGACGTCCTCGAGGCGTTCATCCGCTTCCGCGAGCAGGTCATCACCCGCCGCACGGTCTTCGAGCTGGGCAAGGCGCGCGAGCGGGCGCACCGATCCGTGGGCCTCGCCATCGCGGTCGCCAACCTCGACGAAGTCATCAACCTGATCCGCTCGTCGGCCGATCCGGCGACGGCGAAGGCGGGATTGATGGAGCGGGCCTGGCCCGCCGCCGACATGGCGCCCTACATCGCGCTGGTCGACGATCCGAACTACAAGCTGGCAGCGGACGGCACCTACAAGCTCTCCGAGCGCCAGGCCGATGCGATCCTCGAGCTCAGGCTCCATCGCCTGACCGGCCTCGAGCGCGAGAAGATCCAGGCCGAGCTCAAAGAGATCACCGACAAGATCGCCGACTATCTCGACATCCTGGCCTCGCGCGACCGGGTGCTGACGATTCTCAAGGACGAGCTCCGGGCGGTGAAGACCCAGTTCGCCGGCCCGCGCCGCACCACGCTCGAGGACGCCGCCAGCGACCAGGACATCGAGGACCTGATCCAGCGCGAGGACATGGTCATCACCGTGAGCCACGCCGGATACATCAAGCGCGTGCCGCTCTCCACATACCGTGCGCAGCGCCGCGGCGGCCGCGGCCGCACCGGCATGCAGACCCGCGACGAGGATTTCGTCAGCCAGATCTTCGTCGCCAACACGCACACGCCGGTGCTGTTCTTCACATCGCGCGGCATGGTCTATCAGCTCAAGGTCTACAAGCTTCCCGTCGGCACGCCGCAGTCCAGAGGCAAGGCGATGGTGAACATCCTGCCGCTGGCCGCGGGCGAGAAGATCTCGACCGTGATGCCGCTTCCGGCCGATCCCGAGAGCTGGGAGCGGATGACGGTGGTGTTCGCGACCTCGCATGGCGACGTGCGCCGCAACGCGCTGACCGAGTTCACCTCGATCAAGGTCAACGGCAAGATCGCGATGAAGCTCGCCGACGACGGCAACGAGCGCCTGATCGGCGTGCAGCCGGCGAGCGACGACCAGGACGTGCTGCTGGCGACGCGCCTTGGCAAGTGCATCCGCTTCTCGCTCGAGGACGTGCGCGTCTTCGCCTCCCGCAACTCGACCGGCGTCCGCGGCATAAGGCTCGCCGACGGCGACGAGGTGATCTCGCTCTCGATGCTCCGCCACGTCGACTCGACGGTCGAGGAACGCGCCGCCTATCTCCGCCACGCTGCCTTGCTGCGTCGCGGCTCCGACGGGGCGGTCGAGGCGGTCAGCGACGATCCCGAGACCAAGGCCGCAGCCCAGGTGGCGCTCTCCGAGCAGCGCATCGTCGAGCTGTCGGCGGCCGAGGAGTTCCTGCTGACCGTCAGCGAGAACGGCTTCGGCAAGCGGAGTTCCGCCTACGAGTACCGCATCACCGGCCGCGGCGGCTCCGGCATCGCCAACATGGACCTCACCGACAAGACTGGCCCGGTGGTCGAGACCTTCCAGGTCGGCCCGACCGACCAGATCATGCTGGTGACCGACCGCGGGCAGCTGATCCGCACCTCGGTCGACGACATCCGCATCGCCGGGCGCAAGACCCAGGGCGTCACCCTGTTCCGCGTCGACACCGGCGAGCGCGTCGTTTCCGTCAGCCACCTGCCCGCCAACGGCGACGAGAACGGCGGCGACGAGAACGGCGAGCCGGCGCCGGACGCCGGCGACATGGGCGAGGGGGGAAGCAAATGAGCCGACGGATCGGCGTCTATCCCGGCACCTTCGATCCGGTGACCGACGGGCACATGGACATCATCAGGCGGGCGACCTCGATCTGCGACCACCTGATCGTCGGCTGCGCCCGCAACGCGGGCAAGGGCCCGCTCTTCTCGCTCGACGAGCGCGTCTCGACCGTCAAGGAGGAGATCGAGGCGCTCGGCTCGGAGCTCGCCAAGCGGATCGAGGTGGTGCCCTTCGAGACGCTGCTGATCGAGTTCGCACGCTCGGTCGGCGCCTCGTTCGTGATCCGCGGGCTCCGCGCCGTCTCCGATTTCGAGTACGAGTTCCAGATGGTCGGCATGAACAGCCGGCTCAACCCGGAGATCCAGACGGTCTTCCTGATGGCATCCGAGAACGTGCATTTCATCTCCTCGCGCTTCGTCAAGGAGATCGGCGCGCTCGGCGGCGACGTCGCGAAGTTCGTCAGCCCCCGCGTGGCGCTCCGGCTCAAGCGCCGCTTCGTCGAAGTCGGACGCCGCGCCGCGCCGCGAACGCCGATTGATCTTGAAGGGCGGGGCGACTAGCTTCCGCCCGCCTTGGTGAGAGCCCGTAGCTCAGCTGGTAGAGCACGTGACTTTTAATCATGGGGTCGCGGGTTCGAGTCCCGCCGGGCTCACCATCGGCACCTAGCGCGGCAGCACCCTCAGCTGCTTCAGCGCCACCGTCTCCTCCTCGGCATCGTCGTCGTCCTCGAGCTCGACGACGCAGCTGGCGCCCTTGCCCTGCTTGACCTTGGCCGGGTACCAGGCGCCGTCGGCGAGCTTCCAGACGCGGTCGCCCTTGCGGCAGCGGGCGGCGGCGCGGCCGGGGCCGTCCATCGACCAGGCCAGCATCTCCTTCGGCGACATGCTGGCGTCCTCGCTCGCATCCGTGCCATCGAAGCGGACGATGCACTGGCCGCTCGCCTTGGGCGACGGCTCGCGCACGGTCGCCGACCACCAGCCGCCGTCGGAAAGCGCGAACAGGCGCTCGCCCGGCTTGCAGGCGACGGCACTGCGCGACCGCGGCAGGGCGGCGCTCTGGGCCGGCGCGTCCTTCGGCGCGGCGGCGAGCGCGGCGCCGGCGCGCGTTCCGGCATATGTCGCCGAGATGCCGAAGACGTCGACGAGTGCGTTGGCGACCGTCAGCTTGTCGGTGTCCTTGAAAGAAACGCCGGCCGGCGGGCTGACGGTGATGCGGAGCGGGCCCTTCGGCTGCTTGAAGTCGGTCGAGAACGAGACGAGTGCGTCCAGCACCGCCATCGTCCGCTGCCCCTGGCCCTCGGCCAGCACGCCCAGCAGCCCGACGCTCTCGGCGATGTAGGCCTCGGGCGTCTTGCCTTCGTCGGCGGCGAGCGCCGGGATCAGCTTCGACAGCAGCGAGGAGTCCTCGAACACCAGGGTCGCGGTCCGGAGCGTGACCTCGTCCATCGCCTTGTCGGGCGCGGCCGCAGCAGCCGACGGCGTGACGCCGTCGACGATCGCGCTGAATTCGAGGCGGGCGAGACCGGGGAGAAGAAACTCGAGACGATTGAGCGTCATCACCTTGCGGCCGGGGTCGAAGCGGAAATCGATTGCGATGTCGGCAGTCGCATTGGTCACGCCGAACGCCTTGAGGGCCTCGTCGATCTCGGGCGAGGACACGCTTTCGAAGCGCATCTTGGCGAAGTAGGGGCCGTCCGGGCCGGTCGCGTGGTCGAAGTCGAAGTCCTCGACGACGATGCGCCGGATCGCGAGCGGCGTCGCCGCGGCGTCGGGATTCTCCTCCTTGATGATGGCTTTCACATCGTTGAGCACGAACCCGCTCTGGCCCAACGCCGAGGCGCTGCCGTAGGAGAGGCTGAGCTCAGGCCCGAGCTTCGGCTTCAGCTCCTGCTCGAAGCGGCCGAGTCCGTCGGCGAGCGCCGGCCCGGCGAGCGTCAGAACGGCGATGAGTGCCGCTCGCAGAAGCCGGAACGCCGATACGGCACGATCCATGAAGTGCTCCCGATGGCGCGGGTCGCAGTCTCGCCGGAAGATGTTTCACCCGCAAGCGCCCGGCGGTGACGGCGCCTCTGCGGATGGCCTATCCTCGGCCGCATGGCGGATCGAACCGCAGAGACCAGAAGGACGCGCGCCGCGCCGTCGCGGCCGCAGAGGCCGTCGCGCCGGCGCGGCCCCGATGCGCCGGCGCGCATGGCCGACGTCGCCAAGATCGCCGACGTCTCGATGATCACCGTGTCGCGAGCGCTGCGCACGCCGGAACGCGTGGCGCCGGAGACGCGCTCGCGGATCGAGGCGGCGATGGCGCAAATTGGCTACGTGCCCGATCTCGTCGCCGCCAGCTTGGCATCCAGGCGGAGCCGCGTCGTCGCGGTCGTGGTGCCGACGATCGGAAGCTCGATCTTCTCGGACACGATCGAGGGCATGTCCGACCTGCTGCACGGCCGCGGCTACCAGCTGATCATCGGCGCCGGCAGCTACGACACCGAGGGATCCGAGAGCGTCATCACGACGCTGCTGAGCCGCCGGCCGGATGGACTGATCCTGACCGGCAGCCGGCATGCGAAGCGGGCGCGCCGGATGGTCGAGGATGCGCGCATCCCGGTCGTCGAGATGTGGGAGCTGCCGCCCAATCCGATCGACTCCGCTGTCGGCTTCTCCAATCGTGCCGCGGTCCGCACCATGGCGGTCAGGCTGGTCGAGGCAGGATACAAGAAGGTCGCCTTCATCGGGCCGTCGGAGGGCGATGCGCGTGCGACGCAGCGGCGCCAGGGCTACGCCGATGCGATGGCGCGCCACGGCCGCACGCCGATCTTCGTCGATACGCCACGTCCGCCCTCGCAGATGGAGCATGGCGCCGAGGCCGTCGCCCGCGTCGCCCGCGAGCATCCGGAGATCGACGCCGCCTGCTTCACCAGCGACGTGCTCGCGATCGGCGCGCTGTTCCAGTGCCAGCGGCTCGGCTGGGAGGTGCCCGGCCGCTTCGCGATCGCCGGCTTCGGCGACTTCGAGATCGCCGCCGCGGCCGCTCCGGCGCTGACCACCGTCTCGGTGCCGCGCTACAAGATCGGCGAGGAGGCGGCCCGCCTGATCCTCGGCCGGATCGACGGAGAGGTCGAGCCGGGACGTTCGGTCGATCTCGGCTTCGAAGTGATCTGGCGCGAAAGCACGTAATGCATGGCCTGCAGCGTGCCGAGACCACCTTGCGGAGCGGAAAAGTGCATGATAACGCTAACATAAATAATAGTGCGCCGTTCAAGGTGCTGTGTGGACGTCCCAACGACGCCGAACCCAGGGAGGGATAGAAAATGCGTCTTCGTAACCTGATTTCCGCGGGCCTCGGGCTTGCCATCGCCGCCGGCCTCGCGGCCGCGCCCGCCCAGGCCCAGCCGCAGACTTGGAAGATCCAGACCTCCATGGTCGCGGGCGATTCCTACTACACGATGCTCCAGGACCATTGGCTCGATCGGCTCGCGGCGATGACCAACGGCCAGATCAAGATCGAGCTGACGCCGATCGGATCGGTCGTGCCGCATACCGAGACCATGAACGCGATCGGGCAGGGCATCCTGCAGGGCGACTTCACCTCGACGACCTACTTCGCCGGCCGCGACAAGGTGTTCGCGCTGATGGGCGACCTGATCGCGGGATACGACACGCCGATGCAGCTGACGATGTTCTGCTATCACGGCGGCGGCCGCGAGATCCTGCAGGAGGCCTTCGACCGCTACACCGGCGGCACCGTGCAGGTGGTCGGCTGTGGCGCTGTCGCCAAGGAGGCGTTGGTCTCCAAGGCCAAGATCGCGACGCTGGCCGACATGAAGGGCAAGAAGATCCGCTCGCCTGAAGGCCTCGCCGCCGAGGTCTTCCGCCGCGCCGGCGCCTCGCCGGTGGCGATGCCGCCGTCCGAGACCTATACCGCCCTCGACAAGGGCGTCGTCGATGCCGCCGACAACTCCAGCTACACGATGGACAAGTCGAGCGGCATGCACAAGGTCGCCAAGTTCCCGATCTATCCCGGCATCCACTCGATGCCGATCATCCAGTTCACCGTCAACAAGGCGATCTGGAACAAGCTCTCGCCGGAGCTCAAGAAGGCGGTCGACGCCTGGTACATCGCCGCGATCTACGACATGACCATGCGCAACGAGATGCAGGACCGCCTCAACGTCGCCGCCGATCTGGCCGACAAGTCGTCCGGCATCACCATCATCGACTGGAGCCAAGCCGACCGCGATGCCTTCCGCGCCCTGGCTGCCGGCGCCTGGAAGGACTTCGCGGAGGGGAGCCCGCTCGCGAAGAAGGCCTACGACGCGAACATCGCCTTCATGCAGAAGATGGGCCTGCTGGCGAAGTAGGGGTCGCTTTGGCCTGAATCGAGAGTCTCTAATGAGGGGGAGCTTCGGCTCCCCCTTCTCTTGACGCGACGGTGCCTCATGAACCTGATCGACAACTTCAACCGCGTGGTCGGCGAGCTCGTCAGCTACCTCTATCTCGTAGCGGTCGCGGTGACGGCCTATGAGGTGGTTCTCCGCTATCTCTTCAATGCGCCGACGACCTGGGCCTTCGAGCTGACCATCCTGCTTTGTGCCATCGCCTACCTGCTCTCAGGCGGTTACGTAACCCAGGCCAACGCCCATATCCGCATCACCTCGATCTCGGATCGCCTGCCGAAGCGGTTCGCCTGGAGCCTAGAGCTGTTCGGAATGGTGATAGGCGTCTTCGCCATCGGCCTGCTCGCCTTTGCCGGGTTCAAGCCGGCGCTGTTCGCGATCGAGATCGTCGAGCGCACCGGCAGCGCGTGGAATTCGCCGATGCCGGCGATCCTGAAGCCCCTGATCGTGATCGGCTCCGCGATGATCGTGATCCAGCTCCTGGTTCAGATCGTCCGCCATTTCCGCATTCGCTGATTTCAGACATGCACGTTCGAGGGCTCCGCCATGGGCATTGAGACGATCTCGATCCTGATCGTCGTCGCGATGATCCTGCTGATGCTGACCGGCATGCCGCTGGCCTGGGTCACGATGACCCTCGCGGTGACTTGCACGCTTCTGTGGCTCGGGCCGTCCGGCATGCCGCTGGTCTCCAGCCGCGTGTTGGGATTCGTCTCCGAGTATGTCTTTGTCGCGGTGCCATTGTTCGTCCTGATGGCCAGCATCATGGAGCGATCCGGCGTCGCCAAGGATCTCTACGACGCGATGTACCTGTTCGCCGGCGGGCTGCCGGGCGGCGTCGCGGTACAGACGACACTGGTCGCCACGATCATGGCGGCGATGACCGGCATCATCGGTGGCGAGATCGTTCTGTTGGGACTCCTGGCGCTGCCGCAGATGCTGCGGCTCGGCTACGACCGCAGGCTGGCGATCGGTACCATCTGCGCCGGCGGCTCGCTCGGCACGATGATTCCTCCCTCGGTCGTCCTGATCCTCTATGGCCTTACCGCCAACGTCTCGATCGGCGACCTGTTCCAGGCCGCCTTCATCCCGGGCCTCCTCCTGTCCGGCCTCTACATGACCTACATCATGGTGAGGTGCGTGATCGACCCGTCGCTCGGGCCGCCGGCTCCCGAAGCGGAGCGTCGGATCCCGCTGGCGAAGAAGCTGCAGCTTCTCAAGGGACTGATCCTGCCGATCATGGTGATCGTCTGGGTGCTGGGGAGCATCTATGGCGGCATCGCCTCGGTGACCGAGTCCGCCGGCGTCGGCGTGGTCGGCGCTATGGCGTCGGCGCTGATCCGCAAGGAACTGAACTGGAAGATGGTCCGGGAGTCGCTGCTCCAGACCATGAACACCACCGGCGTTCTGCTGTGGCTGACCTTCGGCGCCAATGCGCTGATCGGCATCTACAACATCATGGGCGGCACGAGCTACATGCGGGCAGCGATCACCGGGCTGCCGTTCGAGCCGATCGTGATCATCATCATCATGATGGTCGTTCTCTGGATTCTCGGCTGCTTCATGGACTGGATCGGCATTCTGCTGCTGACCATGCCGATCTTCGTTCCGGTGATTAAGCAGCTGGGATACGATCCGGTCTGGTTCGGCATCCTGTTCTGCATGAACATGCAGAGTTCCTACCTGTCGCCGCCGTTCGGACCCGCCGCCTTCTACCTGAAAAGCGTGGCGCCGCCGGAAATAACGCTCGACGTCATATTCTCGAGCGTCTGGCCATTCATGATCCTGCAGGCGATCGGGCTTCTCCTGGTGCTGTTCTTCCCGCAGATCGCGCTTTGGCTCCCCAGCGTCCTCTAGGGATGGCGCGCTACCTGGTGTTCGACCTCGACGGTGCGGTCGCGCGTGCCAGGCTCGACGACGCTCTGGCGCCGGCCACTTGCCAGACGCTGTGGGAGCGGATGCTGCCGTTCGAGGGCAGGGGTATGCCGGCGCGCCATTCCGGAACCGAGGCCGGATTCCATTTCGATCCGACCATCGTGGTCCCGGTCGAGAACGCGACCGCGCACCTGATCAAGGGCGACGTCG
>CAZDGR010000184.1:0-8694 GCA_964504845.1 uncultured Rhizobium sp.
TCGGGCGTCAACATCACCACGATGCACTCGGCGATGATCTACGACCAGCTCTTCGGCTGGGACGAGAAGATGACCGCGCAGCCGCAGGCGGCCGAAAGCGTCACCGTCTCGCCGGACAAGCTCGTCTATGCCTTCAAGCTTCGGCCCGGCCTGGTCTTCCACGACGGCACGCCGGTCACGACCAAGGACGTGATCGCGACGCTGAACCGCATGCTGAAGCGCGACACGCAGATCGCGAAGCTGGCCGAGGCCATCGCCGGCATCGAGCGCGTCGACGACCAGACCTTCACCGTCAAGCTGAAGGAGCCCTTCGGCTTCGTCACGCACCTGATCGGCGGCTCGAACAACGTCGCCGGCGGCATCATGCGCGAGAAGGAGGCGATGACCGATCCCTTCACGCCGATCAACGAGTACATCGGCTCGGGCCCCTACAAGTTCAGCCGCGCCGACTGGGCGCCGGGCTCGAAGGTCGTCTACCTGAAGCACGATGCCTACAAGCCGCGCTCCGAGCCCGCCTCGGCGATGTCGGGCGGCAAGGTCGCCCGGATGGATCGCGTCGAATGGCGCATCATCCCGGACTCCTCGGTCGCCATGGCGGCGCTCCGCGCCGGCGAGATCGACTTCCTCGACGCGCCGCCGATCGACCTGGTCAACACGGTCGCCACCAACCCCGACATCGTCGTCGGCGAGGTGTGGCCGATCGAGAACCAGGGCGTGTTCCGGATGAACCAGATCCATCCGCCCTTCAACAACCTGAAGGCCCGCCTGGCCGTCGCCCATGCGATGAACCAGATCGACTACATGACCGCGGGCATCGGCGACAAGCGCTACTGGCGCGAATGCTACGCCTACTGGCTCTGCAGCCCGCCGAACGGCACCGAGGCCGGCTCGGAGGCCTTCCGCAAGCCGGATCTCGAGAAGTCGAGGCAGCTCGTCAGGGAATCCGGCGTCGCCGATGCGCCCATCGTCATCATCGGCGGCAGCGATATCCCGATGTACAACGCCTGGAGCCTGCTGACCGCCGAGACGCTGAAGAAGATCGGCTTCACCAAGATCGACCTGCAGCTTTCGGACTGGGGCAGCGTCGCCGCCCGCCGCGCCAAGAAGGACCCGCCGACCCAGGGCGGCTGGAACATGTTCCATACATCGGCCAATGGCGCGCAGCTGACCAGCCCGATGACCAGCCCCTCGACGATCATGACCTGCGACGGCCGCAACTTCGTCGGCTGGCCCTGCGACGAGGTGGTCGAGAAGATGCGCGACCAGTACATCAAGGAGACCGACCCGAAGATGCAGCAGGAGCTGGTCGAGGCCATGCACAAGCGCCTCTGGGAAGTGATCCCCTACGTGCCGCTCGGCCAGTTCAAGCAGCCTTTCCTGTGGCGGAAGAACGTCTCGGGCGTGCTCAGGGCGAACACCCTGGTGTTCTGGAACATCACCAAGAGCTGACGGGCCTCGACATGCAGGGCTACGAGACGCTCGGCGTCGCCGCCGGGCCGGCGAGGATCCGTGCCTTCGTGCGGGGATCCGGTCCGACGGTGGTGATGCAGGCCGGCATGGGGAGGCCGCCCGGCGATCTCGAAGCCTTCGGCAAGGCCGTCGCCGATGCCGGCTACACGGTGGCGATCGCCGAGTATCGCGGCATCGGCGAGAGCACGGGTCCGATGGAAGGCATCACCTTCCACGACCTCGCGCGCGACGTCGCCGCCGTGATCGACAAGGTCGGCGGCGCCCCGGCCGGCCTGATCGGGCATGCCTTCGGCAACCGCATCTGCCGGACGCTCGCCGCCGACCGGCCGGACCTCGTCGCCTGCGTCGTGATGCTCGGCGCCAGCGGCAAGGTGCAGCCCTCGCCCGATGTGGCCGAGGCGATCAAGGTCGCTCAGTCGATGCACCTCCCGCGCAAAGAGCGCGAGGCGGCGGTGCAGAAAGCCTGGTTCGGGCCGGGCCGCGACATCCGAGGCTGGCTCGACGAAAGCTGGTCTCAGCCCTTCATCAAGGCCGCCCTCGGCGCAGCCGAGAAGACGCCCTTGAGCGAGTTCTGGACCGCCGGCAAGGCGCCGATCCTGATCGTGCAGGGTCTTGCCGACGTCTCGGCGCCGCCGGAGAACGGGCGCCTGCTCAAGGAAGAGGTCGGCGAGCGCGCGACCCTGGTCGAGCTCGCGGGCATCGGCCACTCGCTCGTGGTCGAGGCACCGGACGAGGTGGCGAGGCCGGTGCTCGAATATCTCCGACAGAGAATGAAGGGATAGGGCGATGGACGATCTCTCGGGCAAGACAGCGGCCGAGGACGTCGCCCACAAGATCGAGAAGGCCGGCGGCAAGGCGGCTGTGCTCTCCGGCGACGTGCGCAAGGCCGAGGTCGCCGCCGGGCTGATCGGCCAGACGGTGAAGGCCTTCGGCCGACTCGACATCCTGATCAACAACGCCGGCGACATCGTCAAGCGCGCGCCGATCCGGGATGCGACCGACGACCTCTACGACGCGATCATGGACCTCAACGCCCGAGGAATGCGTCGGCGCCTACCTCTACCTGGCCTCCGACAAGGCATCCGGCTTCGTCACCCGCCAGGTGATCGAGGTCAACGGCGGCATCTACATGCCGTAAGGCTCAGCCGGCGGTGACGTGGACCCCGGGCACGCGCCCGCCGTTCCACTTGCCGCCGAGCGCCCGCTCGATCTGAGCGGCGAGCTGTAGCAGCAACCCGTCGTTCGCCTGTTTCGACAACGCCTGGATGCCTAATGGCAGGCCGTTGTCGTGCGCCGCCATCGGCAACGAGATGCCGGGAATGCCGGCGAGATTGCCGAGCGGCGTATAGGCGTAGAGGCCCCAGAGCTTCCGGAACCAGTCGCGCGGCTTGTCCGTGCTGTTGAGCGTGATGAAGTCCATCGTGCCGAGCTTGTGCGTGGTCAGCGTCGAGATCGGCGTCAGGATGACGTCCCACTCCTCGAGGAAGACACCGAAGGCGCGCGCGGTCGTGTTGAAGGTCGCCTGCATCTCGGACCGCGCCGAATACGGCAGGTTGATCCCCTCCTCCCAGATCCGGACGTTCATCGGCTCGATCCAGTCGGTGGTCGGCCGGTTGTGCCCCTTCGCCTTGGTCTTGGCTTCCAGGTTCATCGCGATGTTGGTGATATAGCACGTGGTCTGCGCGTCGTAGGCGGCGCGGAAGTCGATCGGCGGCGCCTTCCATTCGACGTGATGGCCGAGGCCCTGGAGGAACTCGCCCGCCTTCTTGAGCTCGGAAGCGATATGCGGCGTCGACTTGTAGTCGCCCCATTCGTGGCTGACCGCGATCTTGAGCTTCCTCGGATCCGTCTTGATGAGATCGAGATACGGTGCCTCAGGCGCCCAGAACGGCATGAACTCGCCCGGCGCCGGGCCGCGGCAGGCGTCGATGAAGGCGGCCGTGTCGCGAACGGTCCGACTATGGCAGCCCTGGACCGAGACCACCGCCATCAGGTCGGAGCCGTCCGGCGAGGCCGAGAACACGCCGCGCGACGGCTTGAGCCCAACATTGCCGTTGATGCCGGCCGGGATGCGGATCGAGCCGCCGCCGTCGCTCGCATGGGAGAGCGGGATCACGCCGGATGCCACGATCGCACCCGTGCCGGCGGACGAGCCGCCGGTCGTATAGGCCTGATCCCAGGGATTGCGCGAAACATAGACCTTCGGGTTCTCGACCGAGCCGCAGACGCCGAACTCTGGCGTCGTCGTCCGGCCCATGATGTTGAGGCCGGCCTTGCGGATCTTGGTGGTGAGGAAGCTGTCGGCCGCCGCGACGTTGCCCTGCATCAGCAGGGCGCCCATCTCCTGCTTCCTGCCCTTCAGCGTCGGCCCCAGATCCTTCATCAGGTAGGGCATGCCGGCGAAGGGGCCCTTCGGGTCGGTTCCGTCCTTGAGCGGGTCCTTGAGCGTGTCGTCGAAGACCTCGATCACGGCGTTGATCTTCGGGTTGACCATGGCGATGCCGGCCGCGACCTGCTCGGCCAGCTCCTTCGGCGTGACCTCCTTCTTGCGGACCAGCTCGGCGAAGCCGACGGCGTCGTAGGTCACCCACTTGTCCCAGCTCATCGCGGTCGTCATGTGGCCCTCCAGGATCGGTCCTGGAACCATAGCGCAAAGCTTCGCCCCCGCCCCGCCTCCCTCGGCTAGAATGGAACGACCACAAGATCAGCGGAGCCGACCATGGCCGACCTCGACGTCAGGATGATCCTCAGGGCCTACGATCAGCTCTGCCCGCTCCACCTGGGCGATGTGCCCACACCCGGCCTCCGCCTCTCCCTCGACCGC
Source organism: uncultured Rhizobium sp. (assembly GCA_964504845.1). Classification (GTDB taxonomy): domain Bacteria; phylum Pseudomonadota; class Alphaproteobacteria; order SHVZ01; family SHVZ01; genus SHVZ01. Next base: position 4,295 of record CAZDGR010000184.1, read on the forward strand.
CATACGGCGCTGACCCTGGTCTTCCCGGAAGGCGTCGACGTCGCCGAGGTGTCGTTCAACCGCTATGTCGGCGGCTATGCCAAGGGAGACGAGAGCCTGGTCGGCATGCCCGCCTTCGTGCTCCGCGGCTTCCGGCATCGGAACTTCTTCGTCCGTTCCGACAGCAAGCTGACCAAGCTCTCCGACCTCAAGGGCAAGCGCGTCGGCACCAACTCGTGGCCCGATACCGGCACCATGTGGTGCCGGGTAGCGATGACCGATGCCGGCGTCAGCGTCGAGGACTGCCAGTGGGTCCTCGGCACGCTGGATCCCAAGAACCCGAGCAAGCCGCCCTCGCCCAACGACGCCCAGCCGCCGAAGGGCGCGCGCTTCCTCTCCGGCTCGGAGGACCTGATGACCGAGCTCGCCGAGGGGCGGGTCGACTGCATCACCACCGCCAAGGCGCCGCCGTCGGTGTTCAAGAAGGGCGGTGCCATCCGCCGCCTGGTCGAGAACTATCCCGAGATCGAGGCCGACTACCACCGCCGCACCGGCATCTATCCGGGCTTCCACATCGTCGCCGCCCGTCGCCCCTTCGCCGAGAAGCACCCGCAGGCGATGCGGACGATCTACGAGGCGATGCGGAAATCCTGGACGATCTGGGAAGACAAGGTGAAGTGGTTCGCCGAGGACTCGCCCTGGGCGATGCGCGAGATGGAATATCTCTGCAACGAGTTCGCGGGCGACGCCGCCTTCGGCATGACGCCGGCGAACCGGAAGATGGTCGAGACGATCTGCCGCGAACAGCACACCCAGGGCCTGGTGCCGAAGGCCGCCGACCCCAAGCGGCTGTTCGCGGATTTCGAGGCGATCACCCGACCCTAAGGCACCTGCACGTCGAACAGCGGCGCGTATTGCTGCGAGCCGAAGACATCGCGCTCGCCTGGGCTGCCGCTGGGCCTGAGCCGGCGGATCGTGAACTTGATCGCATTCGCCGGCTCGAACACGCAGTAATGCGTGATCCGCTTCGGATCGAGGTTGAACAAGCCGGGGATCTTCGCCTCGGCCAGCACGCCCGAGTCGCGCACGCGCTCGAAATTTGCGCGCTCGCGGAAGATCACGTCGAAGGTGATGTGGTCGACGCCGGCGTTCTTGGACCGGATGGTCGAGGCCAGCTCGCGCAGACGGGTCGTGGCCATCACGCGGCCTCCTTCGCAGCACCGCCCTCGACGACGAGGTGGCGGATTCGGAACAGCTCCATCGCGGTCTTGACCTCGATCACGTGATTGAGGGTCCATTCGTAGCCGGGCTCGCCGATCAGGATCTCGTCGGACATCAGCGCGGCGGTGCCGGCCGTGCCCTTCACTTCGGGCAGGCGGGCGTAGAACAGGTTGCGGGCCGCGAGCGCGCAGATCTCCTGGGCGCGGGCCGGATCCTTGTCGATCGCCTCGACGACGATGCCGAGCTCGTGCGGCTTCAAATCGGGCGCCGGGTCGAGCTCCTCCATGACCGCGTTGCGGCCGTAGAGATGATAGAAGACGTCGTAGCCCTGGCCGACCGGGCCGAAGCGCTCGGCGAGCTTGCCCTTGGCCCAGTCGATCGCCTTGTCGATCAGGCTGATGGTCTGCGGGTCGCGGATGCCGACGACCGCGAGCCGGCGATGGCCGACCAGGCCGGCGCCTTCAAGCTTCACCTTGATGGATGGGTCCGCGACGAAGGTGGCACCGGTCGCCCGCGTCGTCTTCGGGTCGACCTGCGTGTAGACGCACTGGCTCATGTCGACATAGCCGCCGGCCACGTACTCCCGGTACGGATTGGTGCGCTCGTACATCGCGTGGCTTGCGATCGAGGCCGGCGTGCAGCGCTGGCCCGGATGCATCGCCGTGACGTAGACCTCCTCGCCCTCGATGCGGCCGAGGATCGACTCCTTGCCCATGAACGGCTCGGCGCAGAAGGAGGCGCACTCCATCAGCTTGCCGGCATAGTAGGAGACCGCCGGCGAGAGGCCTGCCTCAAGCAAAGGTGCGGCAAAGAGAGCGCAGTCGCTGCTGCGGCCGGCGATCACCACGTCGGCGCCCGCGCGGAGTGCCGCCCGGATCGGCTCGGCGTTCATGACCGCGACCGCGCGCGTGGTGCGGTCGAGCACCGACGGATCGGCATCGGCGCGGCCGTCGAGGCCGTAGATCACGGTGCCGCCCGCCTGCCGGCGCTTGAGGTCTGCGACCGGGATCTCGGCATAGATCGCCGCCAGCTTGAACGGCTTGAGCTTGTGCTGGCGGGCAATGTCGGCGATCAACCCCACGAACTGGTCGACGCCGCGGTCGGTGCCGGTATCGGAGGCGGATCCGACGATCATCGGCACGCCGAGCTCGCGCGACTTGAGCAGCATGATCTCGAGGTCCTGGCGCTGCCAGGCCTCCATGCTGACATGCTGGTCGGCGCCGAGCGGGCGCGGCCCCATGTCGCAGCTGCCGGCGTCGGCGATGATGAAGTCGGGCTTCTGCTCGCAGCCGAGCAGGAAGCTGCCCTTCTCGAGCGGCGTGAAGCTGAGATGTCCGGTGGGACAGAGAATCTTGACCGAAGGCATGGATGGCTCCGTTAGGACGCGAGACGGGTGGAAGCGTTGGTGGAGAAATCGAACAGCCGCCAGTCGGCCTCGCAGGGATTGCCGGCGGTGAAGGTGAGCGTGCGCGGACGGGTGGCATAGAGGGCGCAGGAGATCGTGTTGCCGAGGTCCTTCGCGCCATGGCGGCAGAAGCCCTCGCCGCCCTCCTCGCCATGATAGGAGGCGAGGCGCGCGGCATCGGCGATGCCGAAGGATGTCGGGGCGTCGGCCAGGCGCTTCTGCAGAGTCGGGTGGCGGCGATCGGAGTGGCAGGACTGCGCCTCGCTGTCGGGCGTGCGCAGGTTGACCTCGTCCATGCCGTCGGTGACGAAGTGGTTGGCGCGGCCGACGCGGCCATGGACCTTCTTCTCGTAGCCCACTTTCTTATGACCCAGCTCGACCGCGGCGACGGTGCCGGCGGCATCGCCGAGGATCAGCAGCCCGCCGCCGACATGCGGCATGCCGAGGATGCGGTCCAGCGCCTCCTCGGTCGAGCCGCAATGGACCAAGAGCCAGGTCAGCAGGAAATATCGGTGCATGCCGACGCCGTGGTCGGTCGTGCGGCTGTTGGTGTCGGTGACCGCGAGCCCGTCGGAGTTCATGCCGCTGGAGAAGTTTCCGGGACTGCCGAGCGATCCCAGGCACAGCACCTCGCGCCGGCCCCAGGCCGGGTCGCGATGATGGAAGGCGCGCTGGATCGGGATGTGCTCGGGCCGGTAGTCGCGGTTCTTGGCGACCACGGCGCCGAGCTCGGGGTTGGCGACGGCGAAGGAGGTGCAGCCTTCCGGCAGCCGCTCGCCCATCTGGCCCAGGTCGGAGGCGACCGCGCAGTGCATGTAGTCGAACAGCGTGTCGAGGTCGAGCCCGAAACCCTCGCAGATGCCCTGCATCTCCTCGAGGATCTCGGGATAGTGCTTCTCGGTATAGGCCCTGTTGCCGCGGATCAGCGCCTTGGCCTCGGGCAGCGCCAATGCCGCGCGAGTCTCTTCCATCCGCGCGGCGACCGCGGTGCGGACGAAGCCGATCATGTCGGGGCAGAGCGTCGCCTGCATCCGACCGCGCTGGAACGGCGTGCCGGAGAGATGCAGCGACCGCGCCGCCCGGGCGTTCAGGGGAGACATCAGACCTCCTCGACGAGGTGGCAGGAAACCTGGTGACCGTCAGCCACCCGGCGCGGCGCCGGCGCCGTCTCGCGGCAGACCGGCATCGCGTGCGGGCAACGCGTGTGGAAAGCACAGCCGGCCGGCGGCGACAGCGAGGACGGCGGTTCGCCGGCAAGACGCGGCCGCTTCTCGCCCGGTGCGCGGTCGGTGCGCGGCACGGCGGCCAGCAGGGCCTGCGTATAGGGGTGCCGGGGCGCGGAGACGATCTCGCGTGCCGGCCCGATCTCGACGATCCGGCCGAGATACATGACCGCGATCCGGTCGCTCAGATGCGCCACCACGGCGAGATCGTGCGAGATGAAGAGGTAGGTCAGGCCGAGGTCGCGCTTGAGCTCGCCCAGGAGCCGGATGATCTGCGCCTGCACCGAGACGTCGAGGGCGGAGACCGGCGCGTCGCAGACGACGAAGGACGGGTGGAGCACCAGGGCGCGGGCGATGCCGATTCTTTGCCGCTGACCGCCGGAGAACTGATGCGGATAGCGGCGGAGGTGTGCCGGACCGAGACCCACCCGCTCCAGCATGTCGACGACGCGGTCGCGGATCTGGTCCGAGGTCAGGTCCTCATGCACGCGGAGGCCCAGTCCCACGATCTCCTCGACCGTGTGGCGCGGGTTCAGCGAGGCATAGGGATCCTGGAAGATGATCTGCATCCG
>CAZDGR010000185.1:0-8623 GCA_964504845.1 uncultured Rhizobium sp.
CAAGAGTCTGGACGATGCGGCGGAAGCGGCGCGCCTCAATGCACAGCTGATCGCGGCCGAGCTGCTCGATGTCGGCGTAACCGTGAACTGCCTTCCGGTGCTCGACCTGGCGCTCGCCGGCGCTCACAGCGTGATCGGCGACCGCGCCTTCGGCGGCGATCCCAGGACGGTCACAGCGCTGGGCCGTGCCCAGTCCGACGGTCTTCTCGACGGCGGCGTACTGCCGGTGATGAAGCATATGCCGGGTCATGGCCGGTCGCTTGTCGACAGCCACGAGAAGCTGCCGCATGTCGATGTCGACCTGAAGACGCTGGAGGCGACGGACTTCGTGCCGTTCAAGGCACTGGCCTCGCTGCCCTGGGGCATGACCGGCCACGTTGTCTACACCGCGATCGACGCTCGTCCGGCGACGCTGTCACCGATCGTGATCGACCGCATCATCCGCGGCCATATCGGCTTCAAGGGCTTGCTCTCGACCGACGACATCGGCATGGGCGCGCTGCCGGGAAGCCTCGGCGAGCGCACACGGGCCTCGCTTGCCGCCGGATGCGAGGTGGTGCTCCATTGCACGGGCGACATGGCGGAGATGGAGGAGGTCGCCGCCTCCGCATCGCCTCTGACCGAAGCCGCGATGGCGCGCGTCGCCGAGGGCGAGCGTCGCCGTCATCCGCCGAAGCCGATCGACTTCAGCGCCGCTTCAGCCCGCGTCGACCAGCTCCTGGCTGCGGCCTAAAGACAGCCCTTGCATGGATGCCGTCGCCGAAATTCTTTACAAGGCCTCCGTCTGGGTTCTGCCGGCACTGGTTGCGATCACGTTGCACGAGGCCGCCCACGGCTTCGCCGCCTACCTCTTTGGCGACGACACGGCGAAGCGGGAAGGGCGCATGAGCCTCAATCCCCTTCGCCACGTCGATCCGTTCGGCACCATCGTGCTGCCGGGGCTGCTGCTGCTGATGCGGGCACCGTTCCTGTTCGGCTACGCCAAGCCGGTCCCGGTGAATTTCTGGCGCCTCAACCCGCCGCGCCTTGGCATGATCATGGTTGCCGCGGCCGGGCCGGGCATGAACCTGCTGATTGCCTTCGTCTGCGCGCTGGCTTTTCACGTCGTCGGCGACCTGCCGGACTATGTCGGCCCGTGGGCGTCCGAGAACCTGGAGAACGCCGTCATCCTCAACCTAGTGCTGGCCGTCTTCAACATGCTGCCGGTTCCGCCCCTGGACGGGGGCAGGGTGCTGGTCGGCGTCCTTCCCCGGCCGCTCGCCTTCCAACTCGCCAAGCTCGAGCGGGTCGGCATCTTCCTGGTCATCGGCGTGCTGTTCCTGCTGCCGCTGATCGGCCGCCAGCTGGGGATAAATCTGTCGATTTCACCCTGGCTCATCGAGGCCCCGGTCGAGTATCTGTTGCGCGTGATCGCCACGCTGGCCGGGCTCGAATGACCACTGCCGTCGAAACCTTCGAAGATCAGAAAGACGAGGTTCCCGATGGGGAACGCTTGCTGGTCGACGTCGACGGCTACGAAGGCCCGATCGATGTCCTCCTGACGCTCGCCCGCGAGCAAAAGGTCGACCTCAAGAAGATCTCGATCCTGGCGCTGGTCGAGCAGTACCTGGTGTTCATCCAGGCCGCCCGCCGCGTACGGCTCGAGCTGGCCGCCGACTACCTGGTGATGGCGGCATGGCTCGCCTATCTCAAGTCGCGTCTCCTGCTGCCGGATCCGCCGGCCGACGACGAGCCGTCGGGCGAACAGCTGGCCGAGGCGCTGGCCTTCCAGCTGCAGCGTCTGGAAGCGATGCAGCAGATGGCGGTCAAGCTGATGGCGCGCCCGCGCCTCGGCCGCGACACCTTCCCGCGCGGCGAAACCATCGACGTCCGGGTGCGCAAGAAGACCGTCTTCGACGTCACGCTCTATGAGCTGCTGTCCGCCTATGGCGATCACAAGTCTCGCGAGGAGACGCAAGTGCTCCATATCGCGCCGACCGAGCTGCATGCGGTCGAGGACGCGATCAAGCGGCTCGAGGCGATGGTCGGCCGCATGGTCGACTGGCAGAGCATGAACGCCTTCCTTCCGGAGGCGCTGAAGCCGGGCGGCATCGTCACCCGCTCGGCGATCGCCGCGACCCTGATCGCGAGCCTCGAGCTCGCGAAGAGCGGCGTGATCGAGATCAAGCAAACCGAACCCTTCGGCCCGGTTTTCTTCCGCGCCGCCAAGCCTTCGAGCAATTGATGACCGAGCCGTCGCCCGCCGCCCGCCTGATCGAAGCCGTCCTGTTCGCGGCCTCCCACCCGGTCTCCGAGGAGGATCTCGCCCAGCGCCTGCCCGAAGGCGCTGATCTGGCGCCGGTCCTGGCCGAGATCGAGACGATGTATGACGGCCGCGGCGTCACGCTGACCAAGATCTCCGGCAAGTGGGCGTTCCGCACCGCGCCGGATCTCGCAGCCGCCTTGAGCCCCGAGCAACAGGTGCAGCGGAAGCTGTCGCGCGCCGCCGTCGAGACGCTGGCGATCATCGCCTATCACCAGCCGATCACCCGCGCCGAGGTCGAGCAGGTGCGCGGCGTCGCGCTCAGCAAGGGCACGCTCGACATGCTGATGGAGGCGACCTGGATCAAGCCGAAAGGCCGCCGCCAGGCGCCCGGCAGGCCCGTCACCTGGGTCACCACCGACGAGTTCCTCGAGCACTTCGGCCTCGACCGGATCGAGGATCTGCCGAACCTCGATGAGCTTCGCGCCGCGGGCCTGCTCGACCATCGCGGCGGCATCACCATGGCGATGCGCCAGGAGGAGGCCGACGCGGTCGAGGCTGAAGCCGAGAAGGAGCGCGACGAGGAAGACGCCCGCACCCGCGAGGAACGCCGCCAGGCGCAGCTCGAAGACGAGGAGGACGAGGCGCGGGGTGCCGAGGCTGCGGCCGAGGAACCCGCCGCCGGCGGTGACGAAGAACCTGACGAAGACGACGACGAGGATGACGTTGAAGAGGATGACGACCTCGACGACGAAGACGAAGACGAAGACGAAGAAGACGACGAGAAGGGCGAGAAGGACGAATCCCCGCCCAAGCGATCGACGACGGAATAGCCGATGCGGAGAGGGGGCAGAGCCGCAGCGCTTCTCCTCGCTCTCCTGGCGCTTACCGGCATGGCCGAAGCCGGCCAGGTCCGCACCGACGTGCCGGACCGGATCGATCCGAGCGCGCGCTACCTGATCTTCATCCAGGGACCGGCACCGGGCGAACCGGTCGCCAATGCTTTCGCCCATCGCGGATTCGAGGTGCTGACCGAGCGCCGCAATCCCAATCCCGATCCGTTCGACCTTGCGCGCCGGGCCGGCGAGCAGATCCGAAAGCTGATGGCCGGCGGCGTCGCCGCGCCCAGGATTGCCGTCATGGGCTACGACGTCGGCGGCACTGCGGCCCTGGTGGCCGCGGCACGGATCCGCGACCCGGATCTCTCCTACGTCGTGCTCGCGGGCTGCGGCCTCGACGAGCGCTACGAGCGCTTCGCCACCCAGGCCGCCGACCAGATGACCGGCCGCGTGCTGCACCTCTGGGAGAAGACCGACCCGCAGGCCGAGAGCTGCCAGCTCGCCTTTTCCAAGGCCAAGGCGCTGGAGAGCGACGAGAAGCTGCTCTCCAACGGCGGCGGGCACGAGATGTTCGGCGATCCCGATCCGTTCTGGATCGACCTGGTGACGGCGTTCCTGGATCGCCGCTGAAGGCTGCGACAGTTCGCGCGGTCGCCTTCATTTGCGCCTGCGAATGAACCGCAACAGAATGGTGGGCCGCCACCGCTCGGACCCGCCTTGACCGATCTCGTCCAGCCACCGCCCCGTTTGCTTCGTCGCCTCAGGCTCGACGGCTGGACGCTGGCGACCGCGGCGATCGCCGCGGTGATCGCGGTCCCGGCGCTCGTCGTCCTCTCCTATGTCTTCGTCCCGACCGGCGACATCTGGCGCCATCTCGCCTCGACGGTGCTGCCGCGCTACCTCGCGACCACGTTCTGGATGATGGTCGGCGTCGGCCTCGGCACGCTGATCGTTGGCGCAGGTACTGCCTGGCTGGTGACGCTGCACCGCTTCCCCGGCCGCGATCTCTTCCAGTGGGCGCTGCTGCTGCCGATGGCCGTGCCCAGCTACGTGATCGCCTACACCTATGGCGGGATGATGGACTATGCGGGCCCGGTGCAGTCGGGCCTCCGCGCGCTGTTCGGCTGGCGCCACGGCGACTACTGGTTCCCCGAGATCCGTTCGCTCGGCGGCGGCATCGCGGTGATGACCTTCGTTCTCTACCCCTACGTCTACCTGCTGGCGCGCGCCGCCTTCACCGAGCAGTCGGTCTGCGTGCTGGAGGCGAGCCGCACGCTTGGCGCCGGCCCGTGGCGGCGCTTCTTCCGGGTGGGTCTGCCGCTGGCGCGGCCGGCGCTGGTGGCCGGCGTGGCGCTGGCGCTGATGGAGACGCTGAACGACCTGGGCGCGGTCCAGCATCTCGCGGTCGACACCTTTACCGCCGGCATCTTCCGCACCTGGTTCGGCATGGGGCAGCCCGCGGCTGCGGCGCAGCTCGCGGCCGTGCTGCTGATCTTCGTGCTGGCGCTGCTGCTGGCCGAGCGCTGGTCGCGGGGCGACGCCCGCTATCACCAGACCTCGATCCGCTACCGCGCCCTTCCGAGCCTGAAGCTGAAGGGGATCAAGTCCGCGCTCGCCGTCATCGCCTGCACGCTGCCGATCGTGCTGGGATTCGTCGTGCCGCTCGGCGTGCTGATCTGGTGGGCGATCCGGTCCCAGGCGTTGGGGTTCGACGCCCGCTTCCTCAAGCTCACTTTTCACAGCGTCACCCTCGGCGCCGTCGCCGCCGTGCTCGCGGTCGCGCTCTCGCTGGTGCTGGCCTATGGCGCACGCCTTCGGCCGACACCGATGGTCAGGACGCTGGTCAGGCTCGCAAGCACCGGCTACGCGGTGCCGGGAGCGGTGATCGCGGTCGGCGTGATGCTGCCGTTCGCCGCGATCGACCGCACGATCGACGCCTGGGCGAAAGCGACTTTCGGCGTCTCGACCGGGCTCATCCTCTCCGGCACCATCGTCGCCGTCACCTTCGCCTACCTGGTCCGCTTCCTCGCGATCTCGTTCAACGCCGCCGAGGCCAGCCTCGCCAAGGTCGGGCGCAGCATGGACGATGCCGGCCGCGTGCTCGGACGCCGCCCGCTCGAGATCCTCGCATCCGTGCATCTGCCGCTTCTGCGGCCGAGCCTTCTTGCCGCGGCGCTGCTGGTCTTCGTCGACGTGATCAAGGAGCTGCCGGCGACGCTGATCTTGAGGCCTTTCAACTTCGACACGCTGGCGATCTACGCCTACGACCTCGCGCGCAACGAGCAGCTGGCCCAGACCGCTGCGCCCGCACTGGCGATCCTTGCGGCCGGCCTGGGGCCTGTGATCCTGCTCGCGCGACAGGTCGGCCGCAGCCGCCCGGGGCATACGCTGTGACCGCGCCCGCGCTCTCGCTGACCGGCGTCACCCACGACTACGGCAAGGTCCGCGCCGTCGCCGATCTCACGCTTTCGGTCGCGCCTGGCGAGGTGGTTTGCCTGCTGGGCCCCTCCGGCTGCGGCAAGAGCACCGTGCTCCGCCTCGCCGCCGGACTCGAGGAAGTGCAGGCGGGACAGGTCGCGATCGACGGCGCCGTCGTCGGATCGCCCGGAGCCCATGTGCCGCCGGAGAGCCGCAACGTCGGCCTGGTTTTCCAGGACTTCGCGCTCTTCCCGCACCTGACGATCTGCAACAACGTCGGTTTCGGAATCCGCTCGGCCGATCAGGACGCGCGGCGCGCGCAGATCATGGCGGCGCTCGGCGATGTCGGCCTCGCCCATGCCGAGCAGTCCTTCCCGCACATGCTCTCAGGCGGCGAGCAGCAGCGGGTGGCGCTCGCCCGCGCGCTGGCGCCGAAGCCGAAGCTGCTGCTGCTCGACGAGCCGTTCTCGGGCCTCGACACCAGGCTTCGCGAGCAGGTGAGGGACGTGACCCTGGAAGCGCTCCGCAAGAGCGGGACCGCGACCCTGATGGTCACCCATGACGCCGAGGAGGCGATGTTCATGGCCGACCGCATCGCGATGATGCGGGAAGGGCGGATCGTCCAGGAAGGCACGCCGATCGATCTCTATCGCCACCCGACGTCCCTGTTCGTCGCCGCCTTCTTCGGCGAAGTGAACCGGCTCTCGGGCCAGGCCGATGGCGGCCAGGTGGCGACCCGTCTCGGCGTCGTTCCTACCCGGCTACCGAGCGGCCGTCGGGCCGAGGTGGCGGTTCGGCCCGAGGCCCTCAGGGTGGATCTCTCGGGAGGTACCGGCGTGCCGGCGCGAGTCGTCAGCGCCCATCCGCTCGGCCGCTCGACCCGCCTGGTGCTGGCGCTCGACGACGGCCAGCGGCTCCGGGCCCGGATCTGGGGACTGCATCAGCCGGCCCCCGGCACCCAGGTCACAATCGCCCTCGATCCGGCCCAGGCGTTTGTATTTCCGGCCGACTGAGCGTACTTAGTAGATCAAGGGGAGAACGCCGGCCGGTTGCTGGCGCGGGGTGCATTTGTCATGATCCGCGCGCTTTAAGGCACGGCAGGGAACAGGAGCATTTTCCATGGGTAGCTTCAGCATCTGGCACTGGTTGATCGTCCTGGCCGTCGTGCTCATTCTTTTCGGCGGCGGCGGCAAGATCTCGAAGCTGATGGGCGATTTCGGCAAGGGCCTGAGGTCCTTCAAGAAGGGCCTGAACGAGGAAGGCGCCGAGGCCAACAAGGACGGTCAGCCCGCGCCGGCGGCCGGCCAGATCAACACCCAGGCCCAGGCTCAACCGCAGGCGACCACGACGGCCGGCGGGGCCCAGCAGACCCCGCGCGCCTGATCCGGAGGGGTAAGCCCGGCCTTCGGGCTTAAGGGCGGGATCGACCTCGCATGCTCGACGTCAGCTGGCAGGAAATCATGGTCATCGCCGCGGTGGCGGTGGTCGTCATTGGGCCGAAGGATCTGCCCAATGCGATCCGCACCGTGGCGTCGTGGGTCAAGAAGGCCCGCGAGATGGCCGGCGAGTTCCAGCGCGGCGTCGACGAGATGGTGCGCGAGGCCGAGCTCGCCGATGTGCGAAAGCAGGTCGAGCAGACGGCGACGGGCCTGGTCGACGACGTGACCAAGATCGCCGACAACGCGATCGGCGACGTGAAGAAGTCGGTCGATCCGACCGGCGAGATCGAGGCAGCGCTGCAGGCGCCCCAGACCTTCTCCGAACCGGTGGTCAGCAGCACCGAGCCGCTCGGGCCGCCGTCGCCGGTCGCCCCAGTCGAGACGGCTTCGCTGGCCACGACGCCGACGGAGACGGTGCCTCCTCCAGGAGCGGAGACGGTCGCTGCCGCCGATCCGGCTGCTCCCAAGCCGCCGGCCGCCGCCTAGATCCCGATGACCGACCAGAAGGGCGATATCGACGACTCCAAGATGCCGCTGCTCGATCACCTGATCGAGCTGCGCGGACGCATGATCAAGGCGTTCATTGCCTTCATCCTCTGCTTCATCGGGTGCTATGCGATCGCCGAGCATATCTTCGCCTTCCTGACCCACCCGCTGGCCGAGGCCTTCCACGGCGAGAGCCGGCGGCTGATCTACACCGCGCTGCACGAGGCGTTCTTCACGTACCTCAAGGTCGCGTTCTTCGCCGCCGCCTTCGTTTCGTTCCCGATCGTCGCCGGCCAGATCTGGATGTTCATCGCGCCCGGTCTCTATCGCCAGGAACGGAAGGCGTTCCTGCCGTTCCTGGTGGCGACGCCGGTGCTGTTCTTCATGGGCGGCGCGCTCGTCTACTATTTCATCATCCCGATGGCCTGGAAGTTCTTCCTCTCGTTCGAGAGCCCGGGCGGGCCGGGCGAGCTTCCGATCCAGCTCGAGGCCAAGGTCGACCAGTACCTGTCGCTGGTGATGCAGCTGATCTTCGCTTTCGGCCTCGCCTTCGAGCTGCCGGTGCTCCTGACCCTGATGGCCCGGGTCGGCATGGTCACCGCCAAGGGGCTGGCCGAGAAGCGGCGCTACGCGATCGTTCTCGCCTTCGTCGCCGCCGCGATCCTGACCCCGCCCGACGTGATCAGCCAGGTCGGTCTCGCCGTGCCGATCGTCATCCTCTACGAGATATCAATCGTCTGCGCCCGGATGATCGAGAAGCAGAAGGCCCGGCGCGAGGCTGAGGAAGAGGCCGCCCAGGGGGCGGAGTCGGCCTAGACCGTTAGCGGCGCGGCGCTTATAACGAGCGCCCAATTCGTCAACGGTCCCAGGCCATGCTCGACATCAAGCAGCTTCGCGACGACCCCGCCGCCTTCGACCGGGCGCTCCAGCGCCGCGGGCTCGAGGCGTCGTCGTCGCGCCTGCTACAGATCGACGAGCGGCGCCGGAAGGCACAGACCGAGCTACAGACGCTTCAGGCCCGCCGCAACGAGGCGTCCAAGGAGATCGGCAAGCTCAAGCGCGAGGGCGGCAACGCCGACGCGCTGATGGCCGAGATCGCCCAGATCAAGGAGCGCGTGCCGGCCCTCGAAGCCGATGACAAGGCCGCCGGCGTCGAGCTCGACATGCTGCTCGCCAGCCTGCCGAACTTCCCCGCCGAG
>CAZDGR010000186.1:0-8561 GCA_964504845.1 uncultured Rhizobium sp.
ACACCGTCGTCGAGAACGCGGCTCACCGCCTCGGCCTTGGCTCGGGCCAGTGTGGTGACCACCGTGGCGGGGTCGGCGTCGCCGAGATCGGCTATCAGGGCGTCCTCGTCAACCCCGGACACCGCCACCAGAGGGTCGATCCGCCCGGCCAGGTCGATGCGCCGTTCTTCCGGAAGGGAGTCGAGCACCGGCCGGACGGCCGCCTCTTCGCCGGCAGCGCCGAGCACGACGACGCGGGCATTCTGCAGGATGCCCGCGCGCGTCAATCGGGAGGCGAGCTCGGCGAAGCGCCCGGCCCGCCAGGTCTTCGCTCGCCAGTTCGCCGCCGGCCCCAGGGCCAGGACCGGCGCGCCGTCGGGGATCAACCGCGCCGCGAGCCCGCGCTCCTCGGGCCCCATCCAGAGCTTCGGTGCCGGCGGCGTATCGCCGCAGCCGACAAGGCGGCCGAGCTCCTCGATGCGATGCTCCTCGCGACGGCCCTTGCCGAGGACGAGACGGTCGGAGGCGAGCACGAGCCAGGCCAGCGCCGAGCCCCGCAGGTCGACAACCCGGGTCCACGGCCGGACAACCGATCGCGCCCAGAGATCGAGCCAATGGCCGCCCATCGGCCGCTTGGCCATGACGTGCACCCGCTCCAGCCCCGGAACGCGCCGAAAGATCGGTGCCGCGACCGGCCCGGCCGCGATTGTCACCCGGGCACCGGGCAGCCGTTCGAGGCAGTGGCTCAACACGCCGGTCGACAGCACCGCATCGCCGAGCCGGGTCGAAGTGACGAACAGGAGGGAGGCCGCCATCGCCCGGGCTTATAGGGCCCTCTCGTCTCGCTTGCAAAGCAGAGCCGGCCGGGCCACTTGATAGGGCGTCACGCCAGGAGATCCCCATGGACCGCTACGTCTTCCTCGAGGAGCGCGGCCTCGTCACCATCGCCGGCGAGGACCGGGTCGCCTTCCTTCAAGGGCTGATCTCCAACGACGCGGCCAAGGTCTCTCCGGGCCACACGCTCTACGCCGCCTTCCTCACCGCGCAGGGCAAGTTCCTGCACGACTTCTTCGTGATCGACATGGGGGAGATGCTCGCGCTCGACTGCGAGCGCAGCCGCGCCGAGGATCTGAGGAAGCGTCTCTCGCTCTACAAGCTCCGCTCCAAGGTCATGCTCGCAAATGTCAGCGACGAGTATCGGATCTTCGCCGCGTTCGGCCCGACGGTCGCAGACAAGCTGGAGCTGACCGAGCCCGGCCAGGCACGCGAATACGCCGGCGGCATCGCCTATCTCGATCCGCGCCTTAAGGAGATGGGCACCCGCTTCCTGATGCATGGCGGCCTCGGCGAGGATCCGCTGATCGCGCTCGGCTGCGTCCGCGCCGAGCCCGAGGACTACCACGCCGTCCGCATCGCCAATGGCCTTCCCGACGGCAGCCGCGACCTGCCGGTCGAGAAGGCGATCCTGCTCGAGAACGGCTTCGACGAGCTCAAGGGCATCGACTGGGACAAGGGCTGCTATGTCGGCCAGGAGCTGACAGCACGCACCAAGTATCGCGGCCTCGTTCGCAAGCGCCTGATGCCGGTCGAGATCGAGGGACCGTTGCCGGCCTTCGGCACCGAGATCGTCCTCGACGGCAAGGAAGCCGGCGAGATGCGCTCTGGGCAAGACGGGCGCGGCCTCGCGCTGCTTCGCCTCGAGGCGGTGGAGAAGGCGCTGGCCGAAGGCCAGAAGCTCACTGCCGGCGAGGCGAAGCTGACGCCGGTGAAGCCCGGCTGGGCGACGTTCTAGGCCGCCAGCATCTTCAGAGTCTCGGGCGCGACCGAGAAGGTCGCCGGCAGCGTGCCCACGATGTCGCCGTCGGCCTGCACCGGTTCGTCTGCGGGTCCGTCGACATGCAGCATCGGTGCGCTCAGATGGCTGACACCGGGCGCCCAGCCGATCCGGCCGATGCCGAGCGCCAGCGCCGTCGCCAGGACCTGCGGGCGGGTCGACGAGTTGAGGAGGCAGAGCGACAGCTCGGGCCGCGAGAGATCGGCCGTCGGGCAAGCGACGAAACCGCCGGCATAGTGGCGGCCGTTGGCGACGATCACCGATCCCACCTCGAGCGCGGTGTCGCCGGTCTGCAGGCGATAGCGCGTGTTGCGTCCCCTCGCCCAGAGATCGGCGGTCGTCGCAGCATAGGCGAGACGGCCGAAACGGCGCTTCGCTTCCGGGTCCACGGCCGCCACGACCTGCGCGTCGAAGCCGACGCCGGCCATCATCACGAAGCGGCGTCCGTTGACGAGCCCGAGATGAACCTCGCGGCTGCGCGCCGTCGCCAGCGCGGTCGCCGCCGCGGCCGGACCGAGCGGCAGCCCGAGCTCGCGCGCCAGCACGTTGGCGGTTCCGAGCGGCAGCACGCCGAGCGCCGGCGGTCGCGGCGAATCGGCCAGGCCGTTGATGACCTCGTTCACCGTCCCGTCGCCGCCGCCGACCAGAACCAGTCCGACGCCCGAGGCCGCCGCGTCGCGCGCCAGCCGTTCGGCATCGCCGCGTCTCTGGGTCTCGACCACGGCCGTGGTGCGCCCGGCGGCGGACCAGGCGCTCATCGCTTCGGCGAAACGCCGCCTGCGGCCGGCTGCCGGGTTCAAGATCGTCAGGACTCGGCCATAGTCTTCGAAGTGAAACAAAACGATGATCTTTCAGTAATACTTGCCAAGGTAAGTAGCGCCGGCACTGTTATAAACAATTCACTGTTCGATACCAACTACATCCTGTAGATGATTGCTCCGACTTCGCAAGAGTTAGCCCCCAAGTCCAGGCGAGCCGGCGATTCATGAATGCGATCCCGCCCAGCGACTCGAACGAGCCGGCTCGGTACCGGACGATCTGGATTTCCGACATTCACCTGGGCACGCGCGGCTGCAAGGCCGACTTCCTTCTCGATTTCCTGAAGCACAACGAGTCCGACACCCTCTACCTGGTCGGCGACATCATCGACATCTGGCGGATGCGCCGGTCCTGGTACTGGGTGCAGCCGCACAACGACGTCGTGCAGAAGCTGCTGCGGAAGGCGCGCAAGGGCACACGCGTCGTCTTCATTCCGGGCAACCACGACGAGATCTTCCGCGAATACCTCGGGAATCCCTTCGGGGGCATCGAGGTCGAGGAGGAGGCGATCCATACGCTGGCCGACGGCCGGCGCTTCCTCGTGCTCCACGGCGATAAGTTCGACACGGTCGTGCGCTACGCCCGCTGGCTGGCGGTGCTCGGCGACTCGGCCTACGCGATGAGCTTGGCGATGAATGCCTGGTTCAACACGATCCGCCGGCGGCTGGGCTATCCCTACTGGTCGCTGTCGGCGTACCTGAAGCATCGGGTCAAGAACGCGGTCGAGTATATCGGCCGCTTCGAGGAGGCGGTCGCCGAGGAGGCGCGGCGGCGCCGGGTCGACGGCGTCGTCTGCGGCCACATCCACAAGGCCGAGATCCGCGACATGGACGGCATCACCTACTGCAACGACGGCGACTGGGTGGAGAGCTGCACCGCTCTCGTCGAGCATGCCGACGGCCGGCTCGAGATACTGAGCTGGGCCGAGGTCAGGCAACTGTCCTTCGCATGACCGACGCCAGACGCATCCTGATCGTCTCGGATGCGTGGAAGCCGCAGGTCAACGGCGTCGTCCG
Source organism: uncultured Rhizobium sp. (assembly GCA_964504845.1). Lineage (GTDB taxonomy): Bacteria > Pseudomonadota > Alphaproteobacteria > SHVZ01 > SHVZ01 > SHVZ01. The sequence goes on from CAZDGR010000186.1 coordinate 3,649, forward strand.
CACCATCGCGCACACCATGCGCGAGCTGGAAAAAATGGGCCACACGGTCGAGGTCGTAGGCCCTGAGCGCTTCCGCACCTTCCCGCTGCCGAGCTATCCCGAGATCCGCATCGCCTGGTGGCCGAAGCCCGGCGTCGCCAAGGCGATCGACGCCTTCAGGCCGGATGCGATCCACATCGCGACCGAAGGCCCGCTGGGGAAGGCCGCGCGCGGCATCTGCCTCAAGCGCGGTTACGCCTTCACCACCGCCTACCACACCCAGTTCCCCGAATACGTGCATGCGCGAGCCCGGATCCCGCTCTCCTGGACCTACGGCATCCTGCGGCGATTCCACGCCGCTTCGAGCGCGGTGATGGTGGCGACGCCGAGCCTGGACGAGACGCTGGCCGCCCGCGGCTTCAAGAATCTCGTGCGCTGGTCGCGCGGCGTCGACGTCGATCTCTTCCGGCCGCAGTCGAAGGACATCTACAGCTTTCCCCGGCCGATCCTGCTCTATGCCGGCCGCGTCGCGATCGAGAAGAACATCGAGGCTTTCCTCGCCCTCGACACGCCGGGCACCAAGGTGGTGATCGGCCGCGGGCCGGCGCTGGACTCGCTCAAGGCGGCCTATCCCGATGCGAAGTTCCTGGGCTTCCTCGACAACGGGAAGCTCGCCGCCCACTTCGCCGGCGCCGACTGCTTCGTCTTCCCAAGCCGCACCGACACATTCGGCCTGGTCCTGCTGGAAGCGCTCGCCTCGGGCGTGCCGGTCGCCGCATTCCCGGTCACCGGTCCCCGCGACGTGATCACCGACCAGAAGGTCGGGGCGCTCGACGAAGACCTGGGCGCTGCCGTCCGCCGCGCGCTCAACGGCGATCCAGAGGCCTGCCGCACCCACGCGCTCGCCTATTCCTGGGAAGCGGCGGCGCGTCAGTTCCTCGTCAACCTCGCGCCGATGACCGAGCGCGCGACTCCTTAAGGACCCGACCCATGACCTCGCTTGCGCTCCGGCGCGCCGTGCATCGGAGCCCGATCGCCTCGACCTCCGGCCTGCTCGAGCGCCTGTTCACGCTGTGGTTCGCGCGCCTCGTCTACACGCAAATCTGGGAAGACCCGCAGGTCGACCGCGAGGCAATGGCCTTGACGCCCGAGAGCCGCATCGTCGCGATCGGCTCGGCCGGCTGCAACGCGCTCGCCTATCTCGCCGACGACCCCGCCTCGATCGACGTGGTCGATCTCAACAAGGCGCATCTGTCGCTGACCCGCCTCAAGGTCGCGGCGATGCGCCATCTGCCCGACCATGCCGCGGCGGTGCGTTTCCTCGGCGCCGCGGACCGCGCCGACAATGTCGCGCTCTATCGCGAGCACATCGCGCCGCATCTCGATCGTGCCACCCGCGCCTTCTGGGAGAACCGCCGTCCGATCGGCGGTGCCCGCATCCGCCTGTTCGCTCAAGGCCTGCATCGCCGCGGCGCCACCGGGCGCTTCATCGGTGTGCTGCACTGGCTCTGCCATCATATGAACTGCCGGCCGGAGCGGATCCTCGACGCGGTCAGCCTCGGGCAGCAGAAGCAGATCTTCTCGGAAGAGATGGCGTCCGTATTCGAGACCCGGCTCGCCAGGCTGATCTGCAAGCTGCCGATCTCCTTCTACAGCCTCGGGATCCCTCCGGCGCAGTACGAGGCGCTGGCGGCCGAATCCAACGGCTCGATCGTCGATGTGTGGAAGTCGCGGCTGGAGCGGCTGGCGACCGGCTTCCCGATTGCGGACAACCCGTTCGCCTGGATCGCCTTCGGCGGCCGCTACGACCTGGACGCAATGCAGGCGGTGCCCGAGTTCCTGAAGGCGGACCGCTACGAGGCGATCAAGTCGAGGACCCAGCGGGTCGCCACCCATGCCGGCTCGATGACCGCCCTCCTGACATCCGCGCCCAACGCCAGCTACGACCGCTACGTGCTGCTCGATGCCCAGGACTGGATGACGACGGAGCAGCTGCAGCTCCTGTGGCGGCAGATCTGGCGGACGGCCAGGCCGGGCGCGCGCGTGATCTTCCGCACCGCGGGGTCCGCCTCGCCGCTCGAGTCGGCGCTGACCGGCGACCTGATCAAGCCCTGGCGCTACGACGCCGAGACCAGCAAGAGGCTGCACGAGCAGGACCGCTCGGCCATCTACGGCGGCTTCCACCTCTATCGCTGGGCGGCGTGACGCCGTGAGCGACGCGCTTGTCCGCATGGAGCGGATGTACCGGCCGCAAGTCCGGTTCTACGACCTGACGCGCAAGCATTACCTGCTCGGCCGCGACCGCCTTCTGGAGACCATGCCGCTCAGGCGCGGCGACGTCGTCTGCGAGGTCGGCTGCGGCACCGGGCGCAACCTGGCGCGGCTCGAGCGCCGGGATCCGACGCTCCGTCTCTTCGGCCTCGACGCCTCGGCCGCCATGCTCGAACGGGCGAGGCCGCGCACGCGCGCACGTCTCGCCCGCGGCCTCGCCGAGGCGCTGGATCCGGCCGCGCAGTTCGGCCTCGACCGGCCGTTCGACCGCATCGTCTTCTCCTACGCGCTGTCGATGTTCCCTGACTGGCGGGGCGCTCTCGGCCAGGCGCTCACGGCGCTGCGCCCTGGCGGCACGATCGCCATCGTCGATTTCGGCGACCAGAAGGGCTGGCCCCGGCCGCTGAAGCACGGCTTGCGCGCCTGGCTCCGGCTGTTCGACGTGAACCCGATCGACGGGCTCGGCGGATACCTCGACGGTCTCGCCGCTACCTGTGTGGGACGCGTTGAAACCGCCACCTTCGCCGCCGGCTACGCCCAGCTCGCGTTCTTCGAGAAGACTTAAGCCGCTTCCGAGCTGAGGTCGGTCACCACCTCGGCCAGCGAGGTGCGCTTGAGCTCGCGCACCAGCGCTGCCTCGGCACGGCCGAGCACGCCCGACAGCACGCGCTCGATGTTGCGGCCGACCGGACAGCAGGTGCTGGGATGGTCGTGGATCGCAAACGGCTCCGGCGCTTCGACCGCAGCCCGCAGGTCATGGAGCGTGATGCGCTCTGCCGGCCGCGCCAGGGTCGATCCGCCCGAAGCGCCGCGACGCGCGGTCACCAGGCCGGCCCGGGCCAGCGACGCGACGATTCGGCGGACGACCACCGGGTTGGTGTCGATCGAATGTGCGATCTCGGCCGACGTCTTGGGCTCTTCGCCCGAAAGGGCGAGCAGCGCCGCGATATGGACGGCCATCGAGAATTGGCAGTTGCCGGGCATGGTCGATTCGCAAACGAGTCTATCACAGGTGGCCGGCAGGCTTTCCCGTTTCAAGACAGGGCTTTCCGTTTCAAGCCGGCGGAGAGTCCCTTATCCTCGCTGCACGCATGGCCTATGCCCCCTCCCTGATCCGGCTGACGCTGGCCCACGCCCAGCAGGCGCTGCACGAAGGCGACCTGTCGCGCGCCAATCGGCTGCTGCAGCGGCTCCATGCCGCTGGGCATGCCGATGCCGCCAGCCACCAGATGCTGGCGATCATCTCGCTGAAGCTCGGCTTCTTCGATCAGGCGCGACGCCACATGGAGGCCGCGCGCCGGCTGATCCAGCCCTCGGACCGGCGCGAGCGCTTCCTCGTCATCCGCGCCTGGGGAGCGGGTTTCTGGGCCGACGTGCTGCACACGATCCATGGTCTCGCGCTCGCCGAGGCGAGCGGGCGCACGCCTATCGTCCATTGGGGCCTCGAGTGCCGCTATCGCCGCGCCGGCATCGAGAACGCATGGCCTCTCTACTTCGAGCCGATTTCGCCGCATACGATCGCGACCGCCGAAATCGAGGGACTGTCGATCTTTCCGCCGAAGTGGACGGGCACCAACCTGCGGGCGCTCCGCGTCAACAAGGACGACGGCGAGTGGAGCTCGCTATCCGGGATCTATCTGCTGAACCGTCCGGAGCACATAGCCGTATTCGACTTCTTCACCGAGCTCGAAGACCTCGCGCCGTGGTTCGCACCCGGACATCCGCTCGCGACCGACGCCGAGGCCGAGCTGGGACGGCTCTACCGGCGACACCTTCGGCTCACACACGACCTCGAAGAAGAGCTCGATCGTGCCGAGGCGGCGATGATCGGTCGACGGCCGACCATCGCGATGCACTACCGCACCCAGAGCTACCAGAAGATCATGACCGAAACGCCCGATCGCAAGGGACTCGGGCCGGAGCTCTTTGCCGAGGCGGTCGACCGCTATCTGGCGTCCCACCCCGATGCAGGCGTCTACCTGACGACCGACTTCACGCCGGCGGTGATCTATTTCCGCGAACGCTACGGCGACCGCCTTTCCTGCCGCGAGGTCACGCGGGTGGCGCGTGTCGAAGAGCAGTCGGTCGAGCTTCAGCAACGCCATGACGGTGTGACGCTGGCGCGAGAGGTCTTGATCGATACCTTCCTCGCGACACGCTGCGATGCCTTTGTCGGCGATAGCGCCTCTGGTCTTTCGCAGGCCATCGCCAGGCTCAGGGACTGGCTGCCCGGGTCGGTGACGCTGTTCCGCCCAGGCTATGCGGCGCTGGCCGGGCAGCTTCGCCGCTATTCCGATCCGTCGCCCTGGTGGAACCCGACGAGTTGATGACCTACGACGCGCGCCTGATCGAGGAAACCATGCGCCGGGCGGACCGGGCGCTCCGCGAGGGCGACCATTCGCGCGCCAACCGGCTGCTGCGGCGGCTCCATGCCGCCGGGCATGCGAGCGCGGAAACCCATCGGATGCTGGCGACGATCGGCGCCGAGCTCGGTCTCTTCGACCACGCCGCCCGCCACGCCAACGCCGCCCGGCGGCTGCAGCCGCCGCCCGACGGACGCGAGCATTTCCTCGTGATCCGCGCCTGGGGCGCCGGCTTCTGGGCCGATGTCTGGCACACCGTGCTCGGCCTCGCCTTCGCCGAGGCGACCGGGCGCACGCCGA
>CAZDGR010000187.1:0-8454 GCA_964504845.1 uncultured Rhizobium sp.
TAGGCGGCAACCGGGCCGTCGTGGAGCTGATAGAGAAGTCGGCCCTCGACGATGCCCACCGGCACCGGCTCGATGTTGCGCACGCGCCCCCAGCACAGCGGCCGCTGCCGGCCTTTCAGATCGACGCCGCCTTCGCGTCCGCCGGTGCCGAGGTATCTCGCCGACCACAGCGGCTGCTCGATCAGCGCCTGCAGGTCGGAGACCTGAATGCGGAGCGTCGCATCGTCGAAGGCCACGGTTTCGGTGAGGCCGTCGAAGATCACGCCGAACTGGTCGCGGGCGAATCCGGGCCCGCCGAGCTCGATGCGGATCGCACGGCCGGCCCAACCCCATCCCCGCATCGGATCGAGGGCGCCGTCGTCGTTGCGGAGCGTCACATCGCCGAACCCGGGAGTCGAACGACCGCCGATGCGGTCGCCATCGATCAGCGCCCGGGTGAAGGTCAACGCATTCTCGATCCTCGGCTCGTACCAGGTGTCGGAAGGCTCGTCGCCGGGACGCGTCACGTGGCCGTGGCTGGAGTAGTAGCGGACCACCTCGCCGGCAAGACGCCGGAAGCTCGGCGGCTCGTCGTCGAGCGCGATCCAGTCGAGCTCGATCCAGCCAGCGCCAGGCGTGCGGTCGGGATGCTCGAGATCGCCGGGCTCGATGGCCGCGACCATGGCCCATCCCTGATTGGCCTCGGCGTCGAAGCCGCCGAGCCTCAGCCAATCGCCAGGCAGCAGTCCGAGAAAAGTGCCGGGCGCCGCGGTCAGCCGGTTGGTCCCCGCATCGGCGGCAATCTCTGCCGCGACGAAGGCGCAAGGCCGGATCGTCGCCAGATAGGCCTTCGGCGCGAAGGGATCGGCGAGAAGTTCGTCGAACTGAGTCAAGTGCGCCCACCCGCGGCGCGCCGGCCGCCCAGACGCTGTGCGAACAGCGCGCCTTGCCCGATCGCCTCGCGATGCTCGCCCGCCTGCTGGCGGCGAAGATCGGCGACCTCGCTGCGAAGCGCGCGCACCTCGGCGACGAGGTCGGAGAGAAGGCCGGGATCGATCGCATTGCCGTTGGCCGCGACGCCGAGCCGGCCGTCGCGACCGCGGCGGAGCGGCAGGATCGCCTCATGTCCCGCCTCGCCCATCAAGCCTAAGCGGTCGCCGAAGCCGAACAGCGTCGGTCGCGAGACGACGCCGCCGGCGGCGAAGGCGTCGATGTTCAGCTCGGGCTGACGAGACCACCAGTCCATGTACTTGGCCCGCCACGGCACCAGATGGTCGGGCGCCTGCGCGATGAGGTTGCGGGCCCCCGGCTCGCCTGGAGCATGGATGCGCGTTTCGCCCTCGGGCCCGTAGTCGGGATGCGCCGAGAGAAAGGCGCGGACGATGGGACCGAGCGGCTTGTAGGGGTCGACCGGGGCCCCACCGCCGAGCGCCTGGAGACGCAGCACCAGGTTGTTGGCGCCCTGGTCGTCGGCGTTGGAGACGATCTGGCGCTGGCCGCCATAGTAGCGATCGAGCAGGGTCTCGGCGTCGCCGACCGTGGTCAGCGACTGAATGATCCGGTCGCGTTCGGCGACTGCCCATGACCAGGACGGCCCCGCCTTGAGCTGAGCCTCGCCGAACCCGGCTTGGCCGCCACGTTCCATGTAGCCGCGCACCCGCCCGGCCAGCGTGTCGAACTGCGCCACCCCCGTTCCGCTCAGCGAGGCACGATCGATCTCCGGCAGGCGCGGCCCGCCGATGAGGCTGCCGGCGCCGATGGTCTTGATCAGGTCGGCGATTGCCGCGTCGAAGTCCTGGATCGCCTTGACCATGGTCTCGGTCGGCGCCGCCAGCCCGGCGAACGCGCCGCGGAGCGCGCCGAGCGCCCCGCTGTCGGAGGCAAGCCCGTCGAGGCTGGAAACGACGGCATCGATGGCCGGCGCCAGACCGGCCCTGTCCAGGTAGTCGCCAATCGACCGGAACGCCGTCTCCTGCTCCTGCAGATCGCCGGGCAGGCGGGCGATCGCGCCATTGGCGCCGAGGGCCTCGATCGCATCGCCGATGTCGCCGAGGCCGGCGGAAACCTTGTCCAGGTCGATCCGCGACACGTCGCTGACGGCGGCCGGAAGGTCGCGAACGAGATTGCCGATCGCCGTCACCGCCGCGGTGGCGTCGCCCGGGACGACGGCGCCGACGTCCTTGATCAGTCCGGCAAGGTTGCCGACCAGCGCCTGCAGGGCGGCCGGATCGACGATCGTGCTCTGCGCGCCGCCGAGGATTCCCTTCAGATCCTCGAAGACGCCGCCCAGCGACCTGAGCCGCTGCGCCAGCGTCAACGAGGTCCGCGCGGAATCGCCGATCGCGGTCTTCAGCGTGTTGAAAGCCTGGACGGCATCGGAATCCACCCCGACCTGGCGACGAAGCTCCTCGAACGCATCGAGGCGAAGCGCGTCGACGATCCCCGCATTGGCCTCGGCCTCGTCGAGGCTGAGACTGCCGTCGCTCGCCGACTGGCGGAGCCGGCCCAGGTAGTCGTCGTCCGGATCGAGGTTCGGCAGCAACGCCGCAAGACGATCCAGCTGCGCGCCCAGCACCGCCCTGTCGTAGTCGCCGAGCGCGCCCTGGCGCGTCAGCGCCAGGTCGAGATAGTCGAGGGCACCGGAGGCCTCGTCGCTCTTCGCCAGGCGCTTGTCGATCTCCTTCAGCACCTGGAGCTGGGCGTCGAGCAGCACCGTGTGCGCGTCAAGCTGGAAGGCGATGCCGTCCTGGATCGCCGCCGTGTCGCCGAGCGATCCGACGACCTCCTGATAGAGCGCCGCGTATTCGGGGCTCGAGCCGTAGAACTGTCGGCCCATCTCGAGCGTCGAGCGGGCGAGGCCGCCGAGCCGGCGCGCCGCGTCCTGGTCACCGGTCACCGCCGCCTCGCGAGCCTCTTCGAACTGGTCGCGTGCGGCCGCGAACCTGTCGGCTGTCGAGAGCAGGCTGAGCTCGGAGAGCCGGATCGAGGTCGCGGTATCGCGCAGGCTCTCGCCGAGCTGGCGATAGCTGCCCGCCGCCTGGCGGCTGGCGACGATCGCGCTCGACAGCGCGCCTTCGAGCTTCTGCGACTCCGTGCCCATCTTCGACAGGCTCTCGGTGACGGCGAAGGCCGCCCGCTCGGCGACGTCGAGCAGGCCGAGATAGAGCTTCCTTTCCTCCTCGCCCAGCCGCATCAGCAGCGCCCGCTTCTCGTAGTAGCCGGCGCGATCGACGGCGGCCAGATCGGCGCCGAGCGCGCGCGCCTGCTCCAGCCGCGCTCTCGCGTCCTCGGTCAGCCGGCGGAATCCCTGGGCCGTGCGGTCGAGGATGCCGGCCGCGATCTCGCGGTCGAATTCCTGAGCCAGCTTCAGCCGCTCGCGGGCGAAGGCCTGGTCGACCCTAGCGACCTCGAGGCCGAGCTCGATCGCGGTGTCGCGGAGATCGTCAAAGCGCTTGGTCAGGACCTCGATCTGCGCGGCGCCGGCCTCCATCGGCTTGAAGTCGCGCTCGTAGTCCCGGGCGAAGTCGATGTGCCGGCCGAGCTCCTCGAAGCTTCGTGCCTTGGTGTTCTCGAGGGTCTTCCGCATCGCATCGCCGATGCCGGTGAGGTCGGCGTTGTTCAGCGCGCGCCGAACGAAGTCGGCGACCGCCGCCTCGGCATTCTCGAACTGATTGCGCTCATAGGTCGCGGCGCCGCCGAGGCGCGTGTCGTCGACGAAGAACTTGCCCTTGAAGTAGCCGACCTGCAGCCCGGCGACCGAGCTCGTGTCCGAGAGTGTCGCGCCGATCTGGCGCAACGTCTTGGTCAGCGCCTTGATCGAGGTCTCGGCCAGCTCGACCGCCGCCTCGACGCTGCCGCCGTTGTCGGCGCCGCGGTCGACGATGCCGAGCTCGCCGGAAGCGAGCCGCCCGACCGTCGCGTTGGCGTTGGGGCCGACCGTCGGCTTCTTCGAGAACAGGCTGCCGAGGATGAACGGCAAGGCCATCGCCGCGATCGGCAGGAACGGCGCGATGCCGGCAAGCGGACCGGCCACGCTCTGCACCAGCAGCCCTTCGGCGGCGGCGCTGGTTCCCGCCATGCCGATGGCGGTCGGCGTCACCCCGAACAGCGAGGGGAACGCGTCGGCGAGGAAGCCCGAGAGATCGCCGCCGCCGAAACCGCCTAAGCCCGGGAATCCGCCGCCGCGGCCCGATCCGCCGAGCCCCGCCATCGGGCCGAACCCGCCCGCGGCACTCCGCCCGCCCCGTCCGAAGGTGGAAGGAAACACCAGCCGCAGCACCTGGGGCGCCAGCCTCTGCAGCGTCTGCTCGAAGCCGCCGGCGACGCCCCGGCCGCGGCCGAAGCCCGACACGAGCGTCCGGGCGATGCCCTGGATCGAGCGGCCGAGATCGTCGGTGGTCCGCTTCGACGCGGCGAGATCCTCGCGCGTGCGGCGCAGGATGTCGCGGAGCGTGTCGTGGTCGCGCACCTGGTCGCGGACATAGGCCGAGAGGCGGCGACCGAGATCGAGGCTGGCGCCGAGCGACTGCGACGCCGCCTTGCCGAGGCCGGCATGCGCGACGCCGGCAGCGCGGGTCGCGGATTCCAGGCGCTTCAGCTCGCCGACGGCACGGTCGGCGCTGATCGTCTCCAGCATGCGCCGGAGGCCCTGGACCGTGCCGGAGGCGGATGCGGCGGCGCCGCCGACCTGGTCGAGCGCCCGGCGGATCACGCGCGCGCCGGCTTCCGCCGGCCCGGCCTCGAGGCCGAGGGTGAGGACGACGTCTGCGGTCATGGATTCTCCGTCCGCGAGATCGCGACTCGATCTCCGGTGCCTCGTCAGCGGATGCGACGAATTACGACGTGGGCGGAACTAGGCGCGAGCGGCCTTGCGCTCGATCTCGGCGCATTCTGCGAGCTGACGCTCGACGCATTCTTTCTGGACGGTGCTGAGCGGCTCAGGAAGCGCGCTCAAGCACGCGCGGGCAGCCGCTGCGTCGCCAAGTCCGATGTAGCATTCGACTCGTTGCAGATCGTGGTGATTGGACGGCTCCGACCACCACGCCTCTTTTGCGCGGTCGGCGTCGGCCAGAGCTTCAGCGAAACGGCCGAGCTCAATCAGGACCTCTGCCCGGTCGCTGTATGGGTTGCTGATGTCCGGCTTGAGCTCGATGACGCGCGTGAGATCATCGTAGGCCGCCCGATGATCGTCCAACGCGCAGTGGGTCTGAGACCGCTCATACCAGTGATGCCAATTGCCAGGCTCGGCGGCGATTTTCGCGGTCTGCTGCTCGACCAGCACCAGCCAATCCGCCCGCGCCGACGCGACGTCGCCCATTGCTTCGTATGCCTCGGCTCGAAGCCCTCGCATTCTGTCTTCGGGATCGTTCTCGAGCCATTGCGTCGCACGCCGGACCAGATCTTCAAAGTCCGCCCTGGCTCCTTCGATGTCGCCCATCGCGTGCTTCGCATTGGCGCGATACCGAACCGCCTGCCACCTGCCGGGGTCCTCGGCGAGGCGCTCGGTCATATAGGCCACCAACTCTGCATGCAGCAGACCGTTGGCGAGCCGGTCGATCTCCGCCCACTCGCCTTCACCGGGCCAGTACGGGGAATCGTCGAATTCCGGCATAGCGCACCCGCAAGAGTTGCCTTTTTGTTCTATAGCACTTTTGACGCTATTGCCACCACAACGTTGGCTGACCAGCCCTCTCCAGCAGTTCTCCTTGATGCGGCCATAGATCCTTGGCGACCCCTTCCCAAAATTGATTCCGCAATCCTTGAACGCTGCCAAGATCTCCTCACGACAAAAGGGATCCAACAGGAGAGGAATTGTTCCCCATTGCGTGGGCAGTGGTCGAAGAGTGGGCCCTGGCGAAGCCCATCTCCCTCCTCCTGTTCCGCCGCCGGGCTTGCGCGGCTGGGGATAGCCATGGACGCGTTCGAAATCCTCGGAATTTTTCCGTCCCTGCGCTCCGGCGTCTTCGACCACCGCATACCCCAGCGCCTCGCGCTTCTCGTTGAGGGTCAGGAAGTCGGCGGCCTGGATCTGCTGCCATTTGAGGCGGCGGCGCGGCGCCAGCGCCGGGACCTCGTCGAGGTCCTGGGCGAGGCGAAGGTTCTCGCCGAACATCGGACCGAGCCAGGTCGAGAGCGCCGAGGACACGCGGTCGAGCAGCGGGATCACCGTGTGCTCCCAAAGCTCCAATCGGGCATCGGCGCGGTTCGAGTAGGTCGCCTCGCCTGACACGACCAGGAGATGCGGCACGCCGAAGGCGGCGGCGATCTCGCGGGCGGCCTGAGCCTTGAGCTCGGCGAAGTCCATGTCCTTGGGCGAGAAGCCCAGCTCTTTCCAGTCGACGTCGCCGCCGAGGACCAGCGGGCGGCCCGCCTGCTTCGGACCTTGGGTACGGTCGAGCAGCGCCTCCTCGACACGGCGGATGCCGTCGGGACCCGGATCGGTGCGGAAGACCAGAGCGCCGGAGGGACGCGCGCCGTTCTGCAGCAGCGCCGCATTGTGCTCGGCCGCGGCATTGTGCTGATCGATCGCCGCCGCAGCGGCCTCGATCGGCGAGAGGCCGTACCAGTCGTCGAGCGGATGGAAGTCGCGCACGTGCAGCACGTCGGAGACGCCGGAGATCGGATCGACCGGCCAGTCGACGCTGCGGCCCTCGACCTCGTAGCGATAGGCGCGGGGCACGCCAGAGACGTCTGGCACGATCCGCATGCGGTCGGGACGCAGCGCATAGAGCTCGCGCGGTGCGTCGTCGTCGGGCCGCACCACTTCGAGATAGGCGTTGCCGGAGAGCAGCAGATGGCCGATCGCGGCCTCGATCAGTTCCGGCCCCGACTGGCGCGGGTTCGGGCGGCGCAGCAGGTCGAGCAGTGGATGCGTATCGAGCTCGCGGCTGCCCTTGTAGAGCAGCCACGGCACCGAGGCGCAGGCGCGGGCGACCTCGCGCACGCAGCGATAGGCGACGACGTTCTTGCGATAGCCTTCCTCGGCCAAGCGGTCGTAGCGGCGCGGCGTCCAGCGCGCCGGCGCCAGGCCGATCGCGGCCACCGCCGCGCCCGCGCGCGACGACTTCCGCGACGGCATCGCCGAGACGCGATCCATCCAGCTCATGAGGGAATCCGTTCAGGAAGAGGTGCGTCGCTCGCTCTCGGCTGCGGCCCAGGCGAGATACTCGTCGTCGAGGGCGCGGACGAAGCGGCAGAGGTCGTCGAAGTCTTCCGCGTCGTCGACGCCGAAGCGCCGCGCATAGCGGTCGATCGCCTCGAACGGGATCGCGCCGAGGCCGAAGCCGGACGACGGCCGGCTCGGGCTCAGATCCTCGAAGGCCTGGAGGAACAGCGCGAGGCCCGGTAGCAGCCCGGGCCCCGAATCCGCCATTGCCGGCATCCTGGCTCCCGTCTCCGCCGCCGCCTCGGCGAGCCAGGAGGCGACCCGGCCCTGCGTGAGGCGATGACGGAGATGGGTTCTCAGTTTTTTTCGTCCGCCTCCTGGGCCTGGCGGCGGAACAGCGCCGCTTTGGTCGCCTGCTCCTGCACGTCGCGGAACAGGTCCGGCAAGTCGGTCATCAGCCGGACCGCGTTGTCGCGCGTGAACGGCAGCGCCTGGCCCGCCGCGTCGACGACGCCGTCCCATCCGAGGATCACCGCCTCGGCATAGGCCTCGACGATCAGCCGGTGCGCGACCTCGTCGGCCAGGGTCTCGGTCTGGATCTGGCGGCGATGGGGCTTGAGCTTCGCTTCCAGGACCTGCGCGAACTTGCGGTTGGCGCCGCCGGCACGCGCGATCCGGATGCGGAAGGATCCGTAGTCGAGAGCAATGCCGCCGGACTCGAGTGCGGTGTCGGTGGAGAAGAGGACGTAGGGGCTGGTCATCGGCTACTCCTCCACGCGATCGATCTGAATGGTCGCGCCGGTAGCCGAGTCCCGAAGCGCGCGGAAATCCAGTTCCGCCATCACGTCCTGGTTCTCGCCCTGCGCCACCACCGTGCCCTTCTCGAACTTGACGCGCGGCAGGGTGATCACGATCGCCTGGCCGTCCTTCTGCAGACGCAGCACCAGGCTGGTCTCGGTGCCGCCGAGATACTTCTGATAGAGCGCGGTCGAGCCGAAATAGGTCGACATCTTGCCGGTCAGGCCCAGCTTGCCGACGCCGACATCGACGAGGCCGAGCGTGCCGACGGCATCGATCTCGCGCAGATTGTTCTGAAGGTCGATCGAGACCGACTTGACGAAGTTCGGCGTGCCGAGGCTGGCGCCGCCCTCGGCGATGCGGCCGACATTGGCCGATGCCGTCATCACGCCGGCGGTACCCGCCGCCTCCGGCGAGCCGAGCTCGCTGGTGGACGTCGCGTGATTGAGCCCCATGAACGAGAAGCTGCCGGTCACCACCTCCTTCGACCCCACCTGCAGGCTCATCTGCGCCACGACCATGCCGCGGTAGGACAGGTATTCCGGCACGGCCAGATCGAGGAAGCCTTTCTC
>CAZDGR010000188.1:0-8425 GCA_964504845.1 uncultured Rhizobium sp.
AGGCGCTTGAGCGTGCCCTTGTCGTCGACCACCTCGGCGGCGATCGTCACGTCGACCATCTCGCGGCCATAGGCGCCGGCATTCATGCGGAGCGCGCCGCCGACGGTGCCAGGGATGCCGGACATGAACTCGAGGCCGGCGACACCCCAGCCCTGGGCCGAGAGTGCCACGTTGAGGTCGAGAGCACCGGCGCCGGCTTCGACCGTGTCGCCCGCCTGCATCACGTCGGCGAAGCCGCGGCCAAGGCGGATCACGACGCCGCGGATGCCGCCGTCCCGGACCAGCAGGTTGGATCCGACGCCGATCACGGTGACGGGCACGTCGGCCGGCGTGCCGGCGATGAACTGCGCCAGGTCCTCGGCGTCGGCCGGGCGGAACAGCACGTCGGCCGGTCCGCCGACGCGGAACCAGGTGAGCGGACCCAAGGGCGCGTTCTCCGCAAGGCGGCCGCGCACCTTCGGCAGGCGGTCGACCAGGCGATCTGACGTCGTCCTGAGTGCCATCATCGGCTCTTCCTCAAGGCGGCGAGCTGGGCAGGCAGCGCGTTCGCCCAGGTCGTGATCGAGCCGGCGCCTAGGCAGACGACCATGTCGCCGGGCTTGATCAGGCCGTCGACGATCCCGGCCAGCGCGTCGGGCGAGGGCAGCGGCACGACGTTGCGATGGCCGCGCTGCTGCAATCCGGCGACCAGCGCATCGCGCGTGGCGCCTTCGATCGGCTGCTCGCCCGCGGCATAGACGTCGGCGACGATCACCGTGTCGGCGTCGTTGAAGCAGGCACAGAATTCCTCGAACAGGCTGTGAAGCCGGGTGTAGCGGTGCGGCTGCACCACGGCGACGAGGCGGCCCTCGGGGCATGCCGTGCGCGCCGCCTTCAAGACGGCCGTGATCTCGACCGGATGGTGGCCGTAGTCGTCGATCACGACGACGCCGTCGACCTCACCGGTCTTGGTGAAGCGGCGCTTGACGCCGGCGAAGGTCGAGAGCGCCTTCCGCATCACCTTCTCATCCAGGCCCATCTCGTGGCCGACGGCGACCGCGGCGAGCGCGTTCTGCACGTTGTGCATGCCGTACATCGGCAGCGTCATGTCGGTCATCGTCCGCCGCTCGCCACGCAGGCGGTCGGTGACGACGACGCTGAAGCGCGCACCGGCAGGGCCAATCTGCACGTCGACGCCGCGGACTTCCGCCTGCGGCGAGAGGCCGTAGGTCACGATCTTGCGGTCGCCGACCTTCGGGATCATCGCCTGCACCACCGGATGGTCGATGCAGAGCGCGGCGAAGCCGTAGAACGGGACGTTGCCGACGAAGGTCTCGAACGCCTGCTGGACCTTGTCGAAGGTCCCGTAGAATTCCATGTGCTCGGGGTCGATGTTGGTGACCACCGCGATCGTCGCCGGCAGCTTGACGAAGGTGCCGTCGGACTCGTCGGCCTCCGCCACCAGCCACTCGCCGGAGCCCATGCGGGCGTTGGTGCCGTAGGTGTTGACGATGCCGCCGATGATCGCCGTCGGATCGAGACCGGCGGTCTCCACCAGATGTGCGATCATCGTGCTGGTGGTGGTCTTGCCGTGCGTGCCGCCGACCGCGATCGACCACTTGAGCCGCATCAGCTCGCCCAGCATCTCGGCGCGGCGGACGACCGGGATCATCCGCGCGCGGGCGGCGAGGACTTCGGGATTGTCCGGCTTGACCGCCGAAGAGTAGACGACGACCGCGGCGTCGCCGAGATTCTCGGCGCGGTGGCCGACGGCGACGTCGATGCCGGACTCGCGCAGCCGCTTGACGTTGGCGCTTTCCGACTGGTCGGAGCCCTGGACGGTGTATCCCAGATTCTTCAGCACCTCGGCGATGCCGCTCATGCCGATGCCGCCGATGCCGATGAAATGGATCGTGCCGATGCTGAGCGGAAGAGCCCTCATGCGGCGCTCCTTCCGGACGCCTTGGCAGAGTCGTTGCCGTTGGCGGGCGCGGTCGCCAGCACCAGGTCGGCGAGACGCTCGGCCGCGTCCACGATGCCGACGGTGCGCGCGGCCGACGCCATCGAGCGGAGCTTGCCGGGCAGTGCCAGCAGAGGCTGCAGGCGGGCGGCCAGCGCCTCGGCGGTGAATGCCGCCTCGGGCATCACGATCGCGGCGCCGGCGTTCTCCAGCGCGCGCGCATTCTTGGTCTGATGGTCGTCGGTCGCGGCGGCATAGGGCACCAGGATCGCGGGCCGGCCGGCGACCGCCGTCTCGGCGATGGTCGAGGCCCCGGCACGGCCGATCGCCAAGTGAGCTGCAGCGAGACGCAGCGGAAGGTCGGCGAAGAAGGGCGAGAGCTCGGCCTCGAAGCCGATCGAGGCGTAGGCGGCGCGAACCGCATCGAGATCGTCGGCGCGCACCTGCTGGACCAGCTTCAGGCGACGGCGCATGCCTTCCGGCAGGAGGCGGATCGCCTCGGGAATGACGCGCGAGAACAGGCTGGCGCCCTGGCTGCCGCCGGTCACCAGCATGGTGAGGCCGCCGTCGGCGGCGAGGGCCGGATAGGGCTGCGAGGCGAGCGCGATGATCTCGGGGCGGACCGGATTGCCGGTATGCGCGAGCTTGGGCCGATCTGCCGCGGCGATGCCTTCGACCTCGGCAAAGCCGGTGGCGATGCGACGGGCGTAGGGTGCTACGAGGCGATTGGCGCGGCCGACCACGGCGTTCTGCTCGTGCAGCACGATCGGCAGGCCGAGGCGATGGGCGGCCATCACGGCCGGGATCGACGCATATCCGCCGAAGCCGACGACGATCGAGGGCTTGAGCCGACGCAGCAGCAGCCACGCCTGCGCCGTGCCGACCAGGAGTTGGATGCCGGCCTTGGCCTTGGCCGCGAAGGAGGCGCCGGCCATGGCGGCGGCGCGCACACGATGGACGGCGAGGTCGCCGTCCGGGAGCGCGAAGGCGCCGCCGCGACGATCGGTGACCAGGGCGATTGCAAGCCCGCGACGCGACAGCGCCTGGGCAAGGGCTGCGGCCGGGAACATGTGGCCGCCGGTGCCGCCGGCAGCGAGCACGACCAGCGGGCGGGTCATGATCCGGCTCCCTGGCCGACACGGCGGCGGGTCAGCGACAGCATCATTCCGACGCCGAGCGCAAGCGCCAGCAGCGACGAGCCGCCGTAGGAGATGAAAGGAAGCGTCATGCCCTTGGTCGGCATCAGGTGGAGCGACGAGGCCATGTTGATGAAGGCCTGCAGCCCGAACTGAACCAGGAGACCGGTCGAGGCCAGGATCACGAACAGGTTCGAGTCGGAGCGCAGGCGCAGCAGCCCGCGCACGACGACGAAGGCGAAGAGCCCGACGATCAGCAGGCAGACGAAGAGGCCGTACTCCTCGCCGGCGACGGCGAAGATGAAGTCGGCATGCACGTCGGGAATCACGTCCTTGACCATCCCTTCGCCGGGACCGCGGCCCCAGAGGCCGCCGTTGCGGAATGCCTCGAGCGAGCGGCTGACCTGGAAGGAGTCGCCGGCCGACTTGTCGAGGAAGCGGTCGATGCGGCTCGCCACATGCGGCAGCATCAGGTACGCGCCGCCGATGCCGCCGACGCCGAGGATCACCAGCGCCACGACCCAGAAGATCGGGAGTCCCGCCAGGAACAGCTGAGCGAACCAGATCGCCGAAACCACCACGGCCATGCCGAGGTCGGGCTGCAGCAGCAGCAGCGACGCCAGCATCAGGAAGAGTGCCGCCGAGATCAGGTTGCCGGGAACGCCCTCGCCCTTCTTCTGCTCGGCCAGCATCCAGGCGGAGACCACGGCGAAGCAGGGTTTCACGAATTCTGACGGCTGCAGCGAGAACGATCCGAGCGAGATCCAGCGCCTGGCGCCCTTGATCTCGACGCCGTGGAAGAAGGTGAGAACCAGGAATCCGATGCCGATACCGAGCCCGAGGACCGCGAGGCGACGGATCTGGATCGGGTTGAGCAGCGAGACGCCGATCATCAGCGCCAGTGCCGGCAGCAGCAGCGCGAACTGGCGGCGGACGAAGTAGAAGCCGTCGAGGTGGAGCCGCTGGGCCACGGCCGGGCTCGCCGCCAGGATCATGATGACGCCGACGAAGGCGATAGCCGCGATCGCGGCCAGCGCCCAGCGGTCGACGGTCCACCACCACCGGCCGAGCACGCTGGTATCGGTGCGCGAGATCGTGGTCATGCACGTGCTCCCGGCAGCGCTTCGACGATCTTGCGGAACGCTTCGCCGCGCGCCTCGAAGTCGGCGAACTGGTCGAAGGACGCGCAGGCGGGCGACAGCAGCACGATCGCGTTGCCGAGGCCTTCCGCCTTTGCCTTGGCGGAAGCGGCTGCGACCGCCGAGGCGAGATCGCCGGAGCGCGTGTAGGGCGCCTTGCCGTCGAGCGTGCGTGCGAAGTCGTCGGCGGCCTCGCCGATCAGGAAGACATGGCGTAGATCGCCGAAGTACGACGCAAGGGACTCGATGCCGCCGTCCTTGGCCTTGCCGCCGGCGATCCAGTAGACCGACTCGTAGCAGGCGAGCGCCTTGGCGGCGGCGTCCGCGTTGGTCGCCTTGGAGTCGTTGATATAGGTGATGCCGTCGATCACCGCGATCCGCTCCTGGCGATGAGCGAGACCGGGATACGTCACCATCGACTTGGCGAGCGAGCGGCTGCCGATGTCGAACACCTTGCCCGCGGCGAAGGCGGCGGCGGCGTTCTGCCAGTTGTGGCGGCCGGGCAGCGCAGGGGCGAGATTAAGGTCGATGATCGGGTGGCTCCAGCCGCCGGTGTCGTCGGTGAGCAAGCCGTCCTCGACATAGACGCCGCCGGAGACCAGCCGTGTCGCCGAGATCGGCGTCACCTGCTGCTGGCCGCGCTCGACGAGGTCGTCGTAGATCGCTTCCGAGTCGGCGTCGTCGAGGGCGACGATCGCCGTGTCCTCGCTGTCCTGACGCTCGAAGATCCGGCGCTTGGCGGCAATGTACCCGTCCATGCCGCCATGACGCTCGAGATGGTCGGGCGTGAGGTTGAGCAGGATGGCGACGTCGAAGACCAGCCGCTGGATCAGCTCGAGCTGGTATGACGACATCTCCAGCACGTAGACGCCGCCCTTGCCGAGCGGCGCCAGCGACAGCGCGGGTACGCCGAGATTGCCGCCGACCTGGACCTCGATCCCGGCTTCCCGGAGCAGGTGGCCGATCAAGGTCGTCGTCGTCGACTTGCCATTGGTGCCGGTGATGCCGATGTAGCGCGCCTGCGGACAGGCGCGGCCGAGGAACTCGATGTCGGATAGCAGCGGCACGCCCGCGGCCTTGGCATTGGCCGCGGCCGGATGCGGCTTAGGATGGGTATGCGGGATGCCGGGGCTCATCACGAGGGCGAGGAAGCCGCCGAGATCGCTGGCGCCCAGATCGCGGCAGACGATGCCCATGGCCTCGGCGCGGGCGCGCTTGGCCGGATCGTCGTCCCAGGCCCAGACCTCGGCGCCGGAGTCGCGGAACGTCTCGGCCGCGGCGAGTCCGGAGCGGGCGAGGCCGAGCACGCCCACCTTCTCCTTAGCGACGCTGGGGATGCGGATCGCTGCGGTCATGCCTACCGGATCTTCAGGGTTGAGAGGCCGGCGACGGCGAGGATGATCGCGATGATCCAGAAGCGGATGACGATGGTCGGCTCGGCCCAGCCCTTCTTCTCGAAGTGGTGGTGGAGCGGTGCCATGCGGAAGACGCGCTTGCCGGTCAGCTTGAACGAGGCGACCTGGACCATCACCGAGACGGTCTCGAGCACGAAGAGCCCGCCGATGATCGCCAGCACCAGCTCGTGCTTGGCGACGACGGCGATGGCGCCGAGCGCGCCGCCGAGGGCCAGCGACCCGGTGTCGCCCATGAACACCATGGCGGGCGGTGCGTTGAACCAGAGGAATCCGAGGCCGGCGCCGACCAGTGCACCGCAGATGATCGCCAGCTCACCCGAACCCGGCACGTGGTTGATCTGGAGATAATTGGCGAAGACAGAGTTGCCGGCGAGGTAGGCGATCAGCGCGAAGCAGCCGGCGGCGATGATCACCGGACCTATCGCGAGACCGTCGAGACCGTCGGTCAGGTTGACCGAATGCGACGCCCCGACCATCACCAGCACGGCGAACGGAACGAACAGCCACCCCAGCGGCAGCAGCGCCGACTTGAAGAACGGGATCGCCAGCGAGGTCGCCAGCGGCTCGCGGGTGTAAAGGACGATGATCGCAGCGGCCGCCACCGCGAACAGCACGGTTGCGGCGAGCTTGATCTTGCCTGGAAGCCCGCCTGACGAGCGGCGGGTCAGCTTCATGTAGTCGTCGGCGAAGCCGACCAGGCCGAAGCCGCCCGTCACCAGCATCACCGCCCAGACATAGGCGTTGGTGAGATCGGCCCAGAGCAGGGTCGAGAAGAACATTGCGATCAGGATCAGGACGCCGCCCATCGTCGGCGTGCCCTTCTTGGTGAGCAGATGGCTCTCGGGCCCGTCACTGCGGATGGGCTGGCCCCGGCCTTGCTTAGACTTGAGCCAGCGGATCACCGGCGGCCCGAGGATGAAGGCGATGAACAGCGCGGTGACCAGCGCCGCGCCGGCGCGGAAGGTCAGGTAACGGATCAGGTTCAACGGCGTGAACTGGTCGACCAGCGACAGAAGCAGAAGATAGAGCACGGTTTCCTATCTCCCTCCGTCCACGCCGCCACGGGCGGAGAGCGCGGCCACGATCGGGGCCATGTTGGTGCCGAGCGAACCCTTGACCGTGACGACGTCGCCGTCGCGCACGGCGGCGGCGGCGATCGGCGCCATCTCGGCGCTCGCCTGGGTGTGGGCCACGACGATCCCGGCGGGCAACGCCTCGACGAGGTGCCGCATCAGCGGACCGACCAGGAATAGCTTGTCGACATGGTTCGCGGTGACCGACGGAGCGAGTCCGGCATGGAGGCCGGGGCCGGCGTCGCCGAGCTCGCGCATGTCGCCGAGGATCGCGATCCGCCGGCCGCGCGACGGCGGATGGATGCGACCGAGGATGTCCAGCGCGCCGGCGACCGAGACCGGGCTCGCGTTGTAGCTGTCGTCGATCAGCTCGAAGCTGCCGCCGTCGGCGAGACGAACGGTCTGGCGGAGGCCGCGTCCCTTGAGGACCGAAAGGCGGGTCAGCGCCGCGAGCGACGGCTCGAGCGGCAATCCCAGCGCCGCGACCGCGCCCAGCACGGCCAGCGTGTTCATCGCCCAGTGCCGGCCCGGAACCGGAAGCCGGTAGACGATCCGCTTGCCGAGGATCTCGGCGACCACGGTCGACTCGGACTCGCTCAAGCCGACGTCGATCAGGCGCGCTTCGGCGAGCGTGTGCGCGCCGAATCCGATGATCCGGTCGGCGCCGTGGGCGCGGGCCTTGGCGGCTAGCCGCTCGAAATGCGGGTTGTCGCGGTTGAGGACGGCGAAGGCGCCGGGAGCGAAGCCTTCGAAGACCTCGGCCTTGGCATCCGCGATCGCCTCGACCGAGGGGAAGAACTGCAGGTGCACCGGCTCGACCGTGGTGACGATCGCGCCGTGCGGTCGCGCCACGCGCGAGTTGGGGCCGATCTCGCCTGCCCGGTTCATGCCCATCTCGAGCACCGAATAGACGGCATCGGCCGGCATGCGGGCGAGCGCCAGCGGCGCGCCGGTCGAGCTGTTGAGGTTGCCGGCGCTGGCGTAGGTGCTGCCATGCGCTGCCAGCGCCAGCTTGAGCGCTTCCTTGGTGCCGGTCTTGCCGACCGAGCCGGTGACCGCGATCACCTTCGGGCGGGCACGGTCGCGGGCGCGCGAGGCCAGCGCCATCAGCCCGGCCATCGTGTCGGGAACGACCAGCAGCGGCCGCATCGGGCGCGCCGCCGGGATCTCATGGACCATTGCCGCCACGGCGCCGCGCTTGAAGGCGTCGGCGAGGTAGGCATGGCCGTCGGTGGTCTCGCCCTTGAGCGCGACGAACAGGTCGCCGGAGGCGACGTTGCGGCTGTCGAGGGCGATGCCGGTCGCGATCCAGGGCGCGCCTTCGGCGCGGCCGCCGGTAGCCGCAGCCGCCTCGGCCGACGTCCACAACGCGGGCATCTGGACCATGGCGGCGCTCAAGCGAGCACCCCCGCGGAGCGCTCGATCTCGGCCACCGCTTCGCGGCTGACCGTCGCGTCGTCGAAAGGGATCGTCCGGCTGCCGACGATCTGGCCCTGCTCGTGGCCCTTGCCGGCGACGACCAGCGCGTCCTCCGGCTCCAACGCACGGATTGCCTCGCGGATCGCGCTCGCGCGGTCGCCGATCTCGCGGGCATCCGGGCAGCCGACCATCACCTGGGCGCGGATCTTCGCCGGATCCTCGCTGCGCGGGTTGTCGTCGGTGACGATGACAATGTCTGCGTGACGTCTGGCGGCCTCGCCCATCATCGGGCGCTTGCCGGGGT
>CAZDGR010000189.1:0-8320 GCA_964504845.1 uncultured Rhizobium sp.
GCATTCTCTTTCTCGCCGGGCTCGGCCTTGGTCCTCATGTGGAACTGCTGATCGACCAGCTCGATCCACGCTACGTGCTCATCGTCGAGCCGCAGCCTCAACTGCTGTACTGCGCAAGCTTCACGATCCCCTGGCGGCGCCTGATTGGAAAAATGGCGGCTGCCGGCCGGGACCTGATGGTCATTTCCGGGGGTGGGGGAGAGGCGACGTGCCAGAAGGCAAAGGCATGGCTAGAGCGTGTTCCGGCGATCAACTTCGACCGCGGCCGCTGGGTGCAGCATTACGACCACCCGCATTTCGAACAGCTGAAGCTCGTGCTCGCCGAGCATGTCCGCATGCTGAACAAGGCGCCTGGCTTCTTCGTCGACGAGCGCCGGCAGCTCGTCCATACCTTGGCGAACCTGCCCCGGACTCACGGCATTCTTGCCGATCGCCGGCCGCGGTCATTGGATGGCGACCTGATCCTAGTGGGCTCCGGTCCTTCCCTGGATGAGGCGCTGCCGCTGATCGAGCGTGCGCGTGACCGCGCGATCATCTTCTCATGTGGCACCGGAATGACGCCGCTGCTTCGAGCCGGCATCATTCCAGACTTCCATATCGAGCTCGAGACGTCATCAGGACGTTATGCGCTGGCCAGCGCCGTGGAAACGCCCGAGGTCTTCCGGTCGACAACGTTGGTCTCTTCGAACGGCTATTATCCTCCTTCGTTTGACCTGTTCGACCGGCGGCTGATGTTCTTGAGATCGGGAAACTTCGCGGCCTGGATGTTCCGCGCCCTGGGCATGGCGCTGACTCATGGGGCACCGACGGTGACCAATGCCGCGGCGGCGTTGGCGCATGTGCTCGGATTTCGCCGCATCTTTGCCTTCGGCGTCGATCTTGGATACTACGACGCGGCCGTACAGCATTCGCGCAAGAGCCTGTACTTCGACGAAAAGAGGGCGGCGTTCCACCCGAGCTTCGCGCATCTTCCCGGCGGGGACGTGCTTCGATCCTTCTATCCGACGTCGGAAATCGAAGTCGCCGATAATGAAGGCGGGCGCATCCTCACCAACGACATTTTCTATCGGTCGCTTCGCGCCTTCGACGCCTTCATCCATGACGAGGGTGCGAAGTTCATTCACTGTGGCCGCGGTGCCCGGATCTGGGGCAGCGAGGATCGACGCATCGCCGACCTGTCGGAAGCGGACTTCAACACCGACCGGGCAGGGGTCCTGGCAGGGATCGCTCAACGGTTTCGGCCCGTGGAGGCCTCTCCAGAAGACCTCGACCAAGCCTTGAGGCGCGAACGGTCGTTCGTCACCAGGTTCGTGAGCGACATCGTACGGGTCGCTCGCCAGCCGATCGGATCTCGTGAGGAGTTCCTCGACCGTGCCAATGCCGTGTCGCTCTGTATCCGAAGCGCGGCGGACGATGACGGGATCGGGCCTCGGCGCCTGATCGGCGGCGAATTCGAGAAGCTGACGGTCTTTGCGGCCGATCTGGTGAACAGCAGCCGTAGCCCTGACGCCAGCGCCCGTATCTGGGAGGGGTGGCGCGCCGGCCTTGACGATCTTGGCCGCTACGCCGAGACCGAGCTGGCAATGATCGTGCCCGGTCAAGGCATCGACCCGCTTCCCGGAACGAGGAAGGCGTGACCGCAATGGCGTTCTCGCTCGACCGACGCGACGTCGATCTCTTGGTCTTCGACTTCGACGGCGTCCTGACCGACAACCGCGTCCTGGTGCTTTCCGACGGAACCGAAGCGGTCTGGTGTACCCGTGCCGACGGGCTCGCCTTCGATGCATTTCGGCGGCATGCGATCAGGACAATCATCCTCTCTACCGAAAGGAATCCCGTCGTCGCGGC
The DNA here is from genome assembly GCA_964504845.1 of uncultured Rhizobium sp. Classification (GTDB taxonomy): domain Bacteria; phylum Pseudomonadota; class Alphaproteobacteria; order SHVZ01; family SHVZ01; genus SHVZ01. The sequence goes on from CAZDGR010000189.1 coordinate 1,849, forward strand.
GCGGGCGGCGAAGCTGCAGGTCCAGGCGATCACTGGGTGCGGAGACAAGGCTGCGGCCATCGTGACGCTTTGCGGTGAGCTCGGCGTGCGGCCGGATCGGATCGTGTATGTCGGGAACGACCTGAACGACCTTGCTGCCATGCGCAAGGTCGGTACGGCGATCGCCGTTGCCGATGCGCATCCGAGAATCCGAGAGATCGCTCGCCACACATTGGCGGCGAGGGGCGGCGAGGGTGCAGCGCGCGAGATGGCCGAGCACATCTTCGGCCTCGACATGGGCGAATAGTCATGGCGGCGTTGCCCGAGGTCCTGGCGCTGATCCCGGCGCGGGGCGGATCCAAGTCGGTGCCGCGCAAGAACGTGCGGACGGTCGGCGGCCGTCCCTTGATCGCTTGGTCGATCGAGCAGGCCCGACGGTCGAGCCGCATCAATCGGATCGTGGTCACAACCGACGACCAGGAGATTGCCGAGGTGGCGCGCCGGTGGGGTGCGGAGACGCCCTTCATGCGGCCGGCGGAGCTGGCGGGCGATCGCTCGACCGACATCCAGTATCACGAGCATGCATTGCGTGCGCTCGCGGCCGCCGAGAACTATCGGCCGGCGGTGATCGTCAACCTGCGGCCGACCATGCCGGTGCGGCGGATTGCGACCATCGATCGGGCGATCGACGCATTGATTGCGCGGCCTGATATTGACTCGGTGCGAAGTGTCTCGCTTGCCGAGCAGACGCCTTACAAGATGTGGCGGATCGGCGTGGATGGCCTCATGGAGCCGATCGCAAGCCTTGCCGGCGTAGCGGAGCCGTACAATCAGCCGCGTCAGGATTTGCCGCCGGTTTACTGGCAGGACGGGTATGTCGATGTCGTTTGGGCGCGTGTGGTCCTGGAGCAGCGCTCCACTACCGGGCGGCGCATCCTGCCGTTCGTCATCGACGAGCCGAACCAGGACATAGACTACGAGGACTCGATCGATGAGGCGGAACGCCTGCTGCGGGCGCTCGACGAGCCGTCCACTGCGGCGCCGTCCCGCGAGGTCAGGCATCCGTCATGAAGGTTCTGCTGTTCGGACTCGGCTCTATCGGTCAACGCCACGCGCGAATACTGAAGCAGGTCCTGGGTGATGGGGTCGAGCTGGGCGCGTTTCGCCAATGGGGACGGAAGTTGGTGATCAATGACGACCTCAGTGTCATCGAGGGCGTCGACCCGGCAGAGCATTGGGGCGTTCGCAGCTTCTCGCGGCTGGAGGATGCCTTCGCCTGGGGCCCGGCGGCCGCCTTCATCACCAATCCGATCTCGATGCATGTAGAGAGTGCCCGACGGGCGGTCGATGCCGGCTGTCACGTCTTCATCGAGAAGCCGTTGAGCCATACGGACGACGGGGTCGCCGATCTTGCGGGGGCCGCGGCGGCGCGTCGCCTGACCCTCGCGGTCGGCTACCAGCTCCGCCATCACCCGGCGCTCGCGCTGATCCGGAGCCGGATCGAAGAGGGAGCGATCGGGCGGGTCTGTGCCGTTGACATCGAATTCGGCGAGTACCTGCCGACCATGCACGCCTATGAGGACTATCGCGAGACGCATATGGCCCGACGAGACCAGGGCGGTGGGGCCATCCTATGCCTTAGTCACGAGATCGATGCGATGTGCTGGCTCTTCGGGACGCCGCATTCGGTGCTTTCGGTCGGCGGGCATCTCAGCGATCTCGAGCTGCTCGGGGTCGAGGATGTAGCGACCATGCTTTTCACCGGCTTGCACGGCGGCCGCAGGGTTCCGATGCACGTTCATCTCGACTTCCTGCAGCGGCCGCCGCGCCGGCGTTACAAGATCGTCGGCGATGCCGGTTCGATCGAGTTCGACTATCATCAGCGCGAACTCGTTCTCGCGACCCCCGCGGGACGAGACGTCACGACCTTCGCGAGCTGGCATCGCAACCAGATGTTCGAGACAGAGGTGGCGGAGTTCATGGCCTGCGTGCGCGGCGAGCGAGATCCGACGCCGTTTCTCGACGCCGCGCTCGCGACACATCGCACCTGCATGGCAGCGCTCCGCTCGCTCGCCTCGGGTGCGCAGGTCTCGATCCTCAGAGCATGAGCCAGCTTCCCGATGCCTTTTCCCTGGCCGGCCGCACGGCGCTTGTCACCGGGGCCGCCGGCCTGTTCGGGCCGGAGCACGCGGAGGCCCTGCTGGAGATCGGAGCCAAGGTTGTCCTGACCGACATCGACGCGACGCGTCTGGAACAGGCTGCCCGACCGCTGGCCGATCGTTACGGGGCGGGCAGGGTGCTATGGCGGGTGATGAATGTCGCCGATCCGGACTCAGTCCAGTCGGTCGCTGCCGAGCTCGCTAACGAGACGATCGAGATTCTGGTCAACAACGCGGCGATCGACGCCAAGGTCGGGCCTGGCGGCGGGGCCAATCTCTCGCGCCTCGAGACGCTCAGGCTCCAGGCGTGGCAGCAGGAGGTTGCGGTCGGACTCACCGGGGCCTTCCTTTGCACGCAGACCTTCGGTGCGGCGATGGCGGCGCGCGGCCGCGGCGTCATTCTGAACATCGCCTCGGACCTGTCGGTGATCGCCCCTGACCAGCGGCTTTATCGCAAGGATGGGGTCGATGCGGCGGCGCAGCCGGTGAAGCCGGTGACCTATTCGGTGATCAAGGCCGGGCTGATAGGCCTGACCCGCTATGTCGCGACCTACTGGGCCGACAAGGGCGTTCGGGCGAACGCGCTTTCGCCTGGCGGGATCTTCACCGGCCAGGACGAGGCCTTCGTCCAGCGGTTGTCGTCGCTGATCCCGCTGGGCCGGATGGCGACTCGTCAGGAGTACCGGAGCGCAGTTCAGTTTCTCTGTTCGGACGCTTCGCGGTATATGACCGGACAGAACATCGTCATCGACGGCGGCCGCTCGGTCTGGTGACCTAAGGCTGCCGTCCTCAGCGCCCAAGGAAGATTGATGAGCAAGATTGTCCAGATCGGCCCGCACAAGGTGGGCGAGGGGCAGCCGCCGTTCCTGATCGGCGAGATCGGCATCAACCACAACGGCGATGTCGCACTGGCCAAGAAGCTGGTGGACCTGGCCGTCGAGCATGAGTTCCACGCGGTCAAGTTCCAGAAGCGGACCGTCGATGTGGTCTACTCGGCGGAAGAGCTGGAGCGTCCGCGCGAGTCCCCGTTCGGCACCACCAACGGCGAGCTGAAGCGCGGCCTGGAATTCGGGCAGGCGCAGTACCGCGACATCGAAGCCCATTGCCGGGAGCGCGGCATTCTCTGGTTTGCCTCTCCCTGGGACGAGGCCAGCGTCGATTTCCTCGAGGCATTCTCGCCGCCCTGCCACAAGGTGGCGTCAGCCAGCCTGACCGACAGAGGCCTGCTGACTCGACTTCGCCGGGCGGGACGACCGGTGATCCTCTCGACCGGCATGAGCACGCTGCCGCAGATCGACGAGGCGGTGAAGACGCTCGGCGACACGCCGCTGGTGCTGATGCACACGACCTCGACCTATCCGGCCAAGCACAGCGAACTCAACCTCGCCGTCATCGAGACATTGAGAAAGCGATATGGCGTGCCGGTCGGCTACAGCGGGCACGAGCCCGACATCATCCCGACGGTGATGGCGGTGGTCGGCTTCGGCGCTTGCGCGGTGGAGCGCCACATCACGCTCGACCGCTCGATGTGGGGAAGCGATCAGAGCGCCAGCATCGAGCCGCGCGGCATGGAGCTGATCAGCAAGTACATCCGCATCTGGCCGACCGTTCGCGGCGACGGCGTGAAGCGAGTCTACGCAAGCGAGGAGCCGATCATCGCCAAGCTCCGCCGGGTGAAGGATTTCTGATCGCATGATCTGGTGCGAGGTGGCGTGGCCTTGAACCTCATCCATCTCGCCAACACCAACTCGACCAATGTCGGGAACGGTGCGCTGATCTGGGGCCTCGAACGGGTGTTCGCCGAGGATCTGCCCCAGGCCAGGCTCACACGCGCCGCCTGGGACGATTACACTTTCGAGAAGCTCGCCTTCGATCGGACCTTCGTCGAGATGGTCAATCGCAGCGAAGGGCTGATCGTCAATGGTGCGGTCGCAATCAATGGCCGCGCCTATCTCCGCAATGCCGGCTTCAGGCTCGACCTCCCGCTCGCGCTTTGGCGTGAGATCGAAAAGCCGGTCGTGCTCTTCGGACTCTCGTATCGTCACTGGAAGGGCCAGCCTTTTCACCACCAGGATCGGCTCGCCGAGGTGATGGGCTTCATCCTCGATCATCCGCGGATGATCCTGGGGCTTCGAAACGACGGCACCCGCGAGTGGCTTTCGAACCTGCTCGGCATCCCGAGCGAACGCCTCTCCGAGGTCGCCGACACAGGCTTGTTCATCGAGCCCGAGGGTGGCCCGGACCCGGAGATCCTGCCCGGTCGTCTCAATGTCGTGCTGGCGGTCAACAACGAGGACGAGGCCGAGCGTTACTCGGGCGGACGTAAGGCGGCTGTTCTCGACGGCATCGTGAAGGCGCTGGTGCACCTCGCCGAGCGCCACGACGCCAACCTGATCCTGGCTCCGCATTATCTCGACGATTTCCGCATGATCGGCGAGATATTCGAGCGCCTGCCGCCGCGGATCGCGCATCAGCATGTAATCACCACGGGTCTGGCGCGAGTCTCCGGGGCGCGCCGGTTCTACGGGCGCTATGCCAAGGCTGATCTGGTGCTCGCCATGCGCGTGCACGCCATGTCGCCGTCGATCGGCCTTGGCGTTCCGCTGGTGGTGCTTTCTTCACAGGGGCGGATGGCGACGTTCCTCAGGAATGTCGGGCTCGGCGACATCGCGGTCGACATCTTCGGATCGGTCTTTGCCGAGGAGCTCGTGGCATCCGTCGACCGGACGCTCGCCTCGCCAAGGGAGTGTCGTGCGCGACTGCTGGCGGCAACCGCGCAACAGCGGGCCGAGACACGGCGGTTCATGGAACGGGTTCGCTCTCTCTTCTGAGCGTCGAACGGCCTTCGGTCGAGTGGGTCGTCCCTAGGAGGCGCGTCCAGCACGCGGTACCGCGGGTCGTCGACGCCTGGACCTGCTGCAAGGCATTGCAGGCGGACACATGGAAAGCTCGGCAGCTCAAGCGCTGCGGTTCAAGAATAGGGCTCCTTCCGGAAGGTTGGAAGGGAATCCCGGATCAAGGATAGTACGTTCGACCAGTTGTCTGGAGCGGACTGACGGAACAGGCGCATGGTCGGGTACCAGGGGCTGTCGGAGCGTTCGGTCAGCCACCGCCAGCAATTGTCGAGGCGGGACAAGACCCAGACCGGCTTGCCCAGCGCGCCCGCAAGATGCGCCACCGCCGTATCCACAGTGACGACGAGATCAAGGTTCGCGACGACGGCTGCGGTGTCGTCGAAGTCGTGCAACTCGGCAGACAGATCAAGCAGGGACCGGTCGTGCGACACGTCAACAGCCGCCGCGCCTGTCTGCAGCGAGATGAAAGTCAGGTTGGGAACTTCAAGAAGAGTCCTGAATGCCGAGAACGGGACGGAGCGGCGGTGATCGACTTCGGCGGCGGCCCGGTCATCGGCGCGCGGATTGCCCGACCAAGCGAGTCCGATCCGGGATCTGCCTTTCGAGATTGCATCCAGGCGTGCCGCCCAGGCTGCTGTTTTCTCCGCTTCCGGAAAGAGGTAGGGCGTATCGCCCGGAATGTCCCGGACAGACATGCCGAGAAGCGCCGGCAGATCCAGCAAGGCCGCATAGCGATCGTGGCGCGGGCGCCTGTCCGGACGAGGAAACTCCGGATGTCTGCCGACGACCTCGACTGTCGGGAGGCTCCGGCTGATCAGCCTCGTGAGCTGAGGCTGCACCTCCAGCACGACGCGTGTGACGTGCTGGCTGGCTTCTCGCGCGAATCTGCAGAATTGCAGGGTGTCTCCGAAGCCCTGCTCGGCAATGAGGAGCAAGGTGCCGGCGAACGGCTCGCCGTTCCAGGGACGTCCTGGCAAGCCGGCTTTCAGGGCGGCGAAGGGCGGCAATTGCCAGCGCCAGGCGTAGTCGCGAAAACCGTTCTCGAAGTCGCCTAGCGCCAACCGCGCCCAGCCCCGGTTCTGACGGGCCGACACATGGTCGGGCACGAGAGCCAAGGCACGGTCGTAGGATCGGTGCGCTTCCCGATAGTCGCCGTGACGCGCGGCGGTGTTGCCGAGGTCGAGATGGCAACTGACGAAGTCCGGCACCAGGGCGAGAGACCGTCGAAGCGCGCGGCGGGACAGCGACAATTGACCGGCGCGAAGCAGGGCCAAGCCGAGATTGTGAAGGAAGGCAGGGTCGTTCGGCACGAGCGCGAGCGAGCGGTAGACGGCGGCGGGGGCCGTCGTAAAGGCGCGGAGATCGATCAGGTCCAGTTGCGCCATACCGAGCAGGTTCGTGGCGTCCGCATCGGCTGGATCGACGACGAGGTGCTGCTGGAGCCGTCGTAGTGCGGTTTTGACGTCGCCGGTCTGGAGG
>CAZDGR010000190.1:0-8313 GCA_964504845.1 uncultured Rhizobium sp.
GACGTCTTCCTCGCGGTCGCCGCGTACCAGGGCCTCGCCGAGGCCTGCGACTACCCGTTGCATATCGGCGTCACCGAGGCCGGCGGGCTTCGCATGGGCACGGTCAAGTCGTCGATCGGCCTCGGCATGCTGCTGTGGAGCGGCATCGGCGACACGCTGCGCGTCTCGCTTTCGGCCGACCCGGTCGAGGAGGTGAAGGTCGGCTTCGACATGCTGAAGTCGCTGGGCCTTCGCCGCCGCGGCGTCACCGTGATCGCCTGCCCGTCCTGCGCGCGCCAGCAGTTCGACGTGATCAAGACCGTCGAGGTGCTGGAGGAGCGGCTTCAGCACATCATGACGCCGATGACCGTCTCGGTGATCGGCTGCGTCGTCAATGGGCCGGGCGAGGCGCGCGAGACCGACATCGGCTTCACCGGCGGCGGCAACGGCACGCATCAGGTCTACATCGCGGGCCAGCCGCATCACCGGCTCAAGGACAAGGCGATCGTCGACCACCTCGTCGAGCTGGTCGAAGCCAAGGCGGCTGAGATCGCCCGCGACAAGGACGCCGCCGCCCGCACCGCCGCCGAGTAGCGGCTCAACCGGCGCCGATGGCTTCTCTCAGACTGGTCGTCGCCGGCATCGATCACCGGACCGCGCCCGCCGATCTCCGCGATCGGCTGCAGATCGACGACGCGGCCTTGCCCGGCCTGCTGTCGCGCTTCCGGAGCGGCGGCTTCGCCGAGGCGCTGGTGCTGTCGACCTGCGATCGCACCGTCGTCGCCGGGCTCGCCGACGGCAGCGACGTCGCCGCGCTGCCGCTGCTCGCCGCGGCCGCGGGCCAGCCTTCCGCCGACCTTCCCGCCGGGCTCCGTCTCGTCGGCGACGAGGCCGAGGACTACCTCTTCGCCGTCGCGTCGGCGCTCGACAGCCAGATCGTCGGGGAGCCGCAGGTCCTGGGCCAGCTCAAGGCCGCGCATCGCCTCGCCCAGGATCTGGGTCACGCCGATGCCGGCCTGGCGCCGATCCTGGACGCCGCCTACGCCGCGGCCAAGCGCGTGCGGACCGAGACCAGGATCGCCGAAGGACCGGTCTCGATGGCGGCCGCCTGCGCCCGTCTCTGCCGCGATCTCCACGGCGATCTCGCACGGACGACCGCGCTCGCGATCGGTCCGGGCGACATGGTGGCGCTGCTGGTCGAGCAGCTTCGAGCCGCGGGCCTTCGCAATGTCGTCTGCGTCGCCGCCCGCAGGCGACGTGCGGAGGCCCTTGCGCAGCGCCTCTCCGCGCATGTCGGCGAGGTCGCCGATCTGCCGCGCCTGCTGGCGGGCGCCGACATCGTGGTTGCGGGGCAGGGCGATGGGCGCTACGTGGTGACCCGCGAAGCGGTCGAGCAGGCGTTGAAGGCGAGGCGCCGGAAGCCGATCTTCCTCGCCGATGCCGCGGTGCCGCGCGACGTCGAGCCCAGGGTCGAAACCCTCGACGGGGCATTCGTCTACGATCTCGACGACCTGGAGCGGGTCGCGGCCGAAGGCCGGGCCGGCCGCGAGGCCGAAGTCGATCGGGCGCGTGCGATCCTCGCCGAGGAGATCGGCCGGTTCCGTGCCGGCCGGGCGGAACGGCGCGGCGTCTCGGCGGTGATGCGGCTGAGAGGGCGCTTCGAGGCGGCGCGCAACCGGGCGCTGGCGGAGACCGGCGATGCGGGTCGGGCGACCGAGCTGGTGATCAACCGGCTGCTGCACGAGCCGTCCGAACGCCTCAGGCGGATCGCGGCGGACGAGGGCGAGGAAGGGGCCGAGGCGGCGCTGAGGCGTCTCTTCGGCGACGACGAGGAGGAAGGATGAGCCTCGAGGAGAAGCTCGAGTCGGTGGTGCGGCGGCACAGGGAGCTGGGCGAGACCCTCGCCTCCGGCGTCGTCGGCGATTCCTTCGCCAGGCAGTCGAAGGAGTACTCCGATCTCGGCCCGATCGTCGCCGGCATCGAGGAGTGGAAGAGGGCGCGCGCCGAGGCGGCCGACCTCGATGCGATGCTGGCCGATCCCGCGACCGACAGGGAGATGAAGGCGCTCGCCGAGACCGAGAGATCCGAGCTGGCGGCGAAGCTGCCGAAGCTCGAGCGCTCGGTGCAGGTGATGCTGCTGCCGAAGGACGAGGCCGACGAGAAGAACGCGATCCTCGAGGTGCGCGCCGGCACCGGCGGAGACGAGGCGGCGCTGTTCGCCTCCGAGCTCTTCCGCATGTACCAGCGCTATGCCCAGGCCAAAGGCTGGAAGTTCGAGACGATGGAGATGTCGGAGACGCCGCTCGGCGGCTTCCGCGAGGCGACCGCCTCGATCATCGGGCGCAACGTCTTCGCGCGGCTCAAGTACGAATCCGGCGTCCATCGCGTCCAGCGCGTGCCGGCGACAGAGACCCAGGGACGCATCCACACCTCGACCGCGACCGTGGCGGTGCTGCCCGAAGCCGAGGAGGTCGACATCCATATCGAGGAGAAGGACCTCCGTTTCGACGTCTACCGTTCCAGCGGTCCGGGCGGGCAGTCGGTCAACACCACGGACTCGGCCGTCCGCGTCACGCATATCCCGACCGGCATCGCCGTCGCCCAGCAGGACGAGAAGTCGCAGCACCGCAACAAGGCGAAGGCGCTGAAGATCCTGCGCGCCCGCCTCTATCAGGCCGAGCGCGACCGCCTCGATGCCGAGCGCTCCGCCGCGCGCAAGAGCCAGGTCGGTACCGGCGACCGCTCGGAACGCATCCGCACCTACAACTTTCCGCAAGGGCGGGTCAGCGACCATCGCATCAACCTGACGCTCTACAAGATCGAGAAGGTGATGACCGGCGAGGCGCTCGACGAGTTCGTAGACGCGTTGACCGCCGAGAACGAAGCCGAACGGCTGGCCGCGCTCGAATGATCGTCGAGGAGGCACTGTCGCGGGCGACCCGACGTCTCGCCGAGGCCGGCGTGGAGACCGCGCGCCTCGATGCGCGTCTCCTGCTGGCCTCGGTCGACGGCATGTCGGCCTCCGCCGTGCTGCTCGATCCGGGCCGCGAGCTCGCGGCAGGCGTCGAAACCGCGTTCGACCGGCTGGTCGACCGCCGGGCGCGGCGCGAGCCGGTGAGCCGCATCCTCGGCCGCCGCGAGTTCTGGAGCCTCGATTTCGCGATCTCGCTGGCGACGCTCGATCCGAGGCCCGACAGCGAGACGCTGGTCGAGGCGGCGCTGGCCCAGTTCGAGCCCGAGCCGCGCCGACGCGTGCTCGACCTCGGAACCGGCACCGGATGTCTCCTGCTGTCGGTCTTGAGCGAGCGACCGAAATGGGTCGGGCTCGGCATCGACATCGCCGAGGAAGCGGTCGCGGTCGCGCGCGCCAATGCGCGCACGCTGGAACTCTCGGAGCGTGCCCACTTCCAGACCGGCGACTGGGATAAGGGCCTGGTCGGAACTTTCGACCTGATCCTGAGCAACCCGCCCTATATTCCATCGAGCGAAATCGCCGGGTTGTCGCCCGAGGTGGCGAGCTTCGATCCGCTCAGGGCGCTCGATGGCGGCACCGATGGGCTCGACGCGTACCGGGCATTGGCGCCGGCGATCTTGCGTCTCCTGGCACCGCAGGGACGCGCGGTAGTCGAGCTCGGCAAGGGTCAGGTCGCGGCGATTGCCGGCATCATGGAAGCGGCTGGTCTGCGGGCTCTTGAGCGCCGGCAGGACCTCGCCGGCGTCGAGCGATGCCTCGTCCTGGGCCATCCGGTTCCATAAAAATTCTTGTTGGAAATTGTGGCAATCCCCACTAGGGTCACCATGTCGTCGAGCTGAGGCTCGCGCGCCCGAGGGGGGCGCCAGACAACCGATCCACCGCCGTTCAGACCCAAGTCCGCTGATGCGGACTCGCGGCAGGTGTGCGCGAGCGGCCTCGACAGGAAATAGGGTGAACGTAAGGCACCATGAGACAAGGACCACATCCGAAGAGGTCGCGCGGGCGCGGCAACGGCGGCGGCGGGGGCGGCATGTCCGGCCCGCGGAAGCATCACCTGCCGCTGCGGCTGCAGACCTTCGACTCCAACGGCCCTGACGTCCGCATCCGCGGCAACGCCTATCAGGTGCACGAGAAGTATCTTCAGCTCGCGCGCGACGCGCAGTCCTCCGGCGACCGGGTCGCGGCGGAGAACTACTTCCAGCACGCCGAGCACTATTACCGGATCATCGCCGCCGACCTTGCCAACACGCAGGCACAGGGCGGGCAGCCCGGACAGCCGTTCCCGAACGGGCAGCAGCAGCCGGGCCTGCCGACCAACGGATCGCGCGATCCGATGGGCGGGCCGGACATGGATGAAGGCGTCGACACCGGCAATGGCAACAGCCAGCCGTTCGTCGCACCGCCGCCGGCCGAGCCGGTGAGCTGATCTAGCTAGTCGTTGCGGAGCGCGTCGCCGAGGGCGATGCGCCCGCCCCCGATCACCTTCGCATAGACGCCCATGTCGGCGTGGCCGAATGCGCGCTGAAGCGCGTTCGGCAGGTTCATGTCGCGCTCGGCGGTCGCCGGGTCGACGTTGGTGGCGGCACAGCGACCGATGCGGTCGACCACCTTCAGCCGCACCCCGCCGATCGCGATCTCGCGGTCGACCCAGCCGAGCTCCTCCCAGGCGCGCGTTCCCTCGACATAGAGGTTGGCGCGGAAGCGCAGCCGCTCGACCGGCCTGCCGACGACGCGGGCGAGGTCGGCGATGCTCGCCATTCCGATGATCGAGACAACCGCCTCGCCGCAATCGGCGAGGCCGATCTTCGGTCCTTCCACGAGGCGCGGCCGCCCTTGACCTGAATCAAGGAAGGCCGCGAGGAACTCGCCGACGATGGCGCGTCCTTGTGGATCGGTTGCCTTCCCTTGAGCGATCGTCTTTCCGCCGCGGGCCAGCGTCAGCATCTCGGTCGCCGAGTCGTATCGGCTGTCGAGCAGCGCCAGGCGCTCGTGGCGGGCAAGCTGGAAGAAGGCCGATTTGGGCTGCCAGACCGGCTCGGTCTGGTCGTAGGTCGTGGTCCCGAGCGCGACGGCGAACCGCCGGTCGTCGGGAAAGCCGTGGGACGGGGCGAGGTCGACGGACTCCAGCGCTTCCGGGCTCAGGCCTTTGACCGGATAGCGATAGAGCGCGGCGACGCGGGAGGGGGCGTCGGTCATGTTGCGCTGCAGCATGCGCCCGCAGGGCGTCCCGGGCAACCCCCTCCTCTTGTGGGGCTTTTTGCCAAGCCCATATTTGACTCGGCCGGTGCGCCATCAGGCGGCCGGAGACACGCCGAGCCGATTTCGGGCGGCGAACGGAGGTAATCAGGCATGGATCTCGAGAAACTAAGCGATCGCGTAAAGGGCTTCGTCCAGGCCGGACAGGCCATGGCGCTCGCGCGCGACCATCAGCGCTTCGCACCTGAGCACATGCTCAAGGTGATCATCGACGACAAGGAAGGCATGGCGGCGAACCTGGCGAAGGCCGCCGGCGCCGATGTCGACCGCATCAAGCAGGGCGTCGAGGCCGAGCTTGCGAAGATTCCGCAGGTCAAGGGCACCGGCGCGGGCCAGCTCTATCTGACGCCCGAGACCGCGCGCCTGTTCGAGCAGGCGACCCAGATTGCCGACAAGGCCGGCGACAGCTTCGTCACGGTCGAGCGCCTGCTGCTGGCCCTCCTGATGGCCGAAGGCACGCCGTCGCAGCGCATCCTCAAGGATGCGGGCCTGACCGCGCAGAAGCTCAACAGCGCGATCAACGACATCCGCAAGGGTCGGAAAGCCGACACCGCCGGTGCCGAGTCCGGCTACGACGCGCTGAAGAAGTACGCGCGTGACCTCACCCAGTCGGCGCGCGACGGCAAGCTCGATCCGGTCATCGGCCGCGACGAGGAAATCCGCCGCACGATCCAGGTGCTCTCGCGCCGGACCAAGAACAACCCGGTGCTGATCGGCGAGCCCGGCGTCGGCAAGACCGCGATCGTCGAGGGCCTGGCGCTCCGCATCGTCAACGGCGACGTGCCGGAGAGCCTGAAGAAGAAGAGCCTGCTCTCGCTCGACCTCGGCGCATTGATCGCGGGTGCGAAGTACCGCGGCGAGTTCGAGGAACGGCTGAAGGCCGTGCTGCAGGAGATTTCCGCCGCTGCCGGCGAGATCATCCTGTTCATCGACGAGCTGCACACGCTGGTCGGTGCCGGCAAGGCCGACGGCGCGATGGACGCGTCCAACCTGCTGAAGCCGGCGCTGGCGCGCGGCGAGCTGCATTGCGTCGGCGCGACCACGCTCGACGAGTATCGCAAGCACATCGAGAAGGATGCGGCGCTGGCCCGGCGCTTCCAGCCGGTCTTCGTCGCCGAGCCGACGGTCGAGGACACGATCTCGATCCTGCGCGGGCTCAAGGAGAAGTACGAGGTCCATCACGGCGTCCGCATCACGGACGCGGCGATCGTCTCGGCCGCGACGCTGTCGAACCGCTACATCGCCGACCGCTTCCTGCCCGACAAGGCGATCGACCTGGTCGACGAGGCGGCGAGCCGGCTGCGCATGGAGGTCGACTCCAAGCCCGAGGACCTGGACGAGCTCGACCGGCGCATCATCCAGCTCAAGATCGAGCGCGAAGCGCTGAAGAAGGAGAGCGACCGCGCGTCGCGCGACCGGCTCGAGAAGCTCGAGGACGAGCTCGTCGACCTGGAAGCGAAGAGCGAGGACCTCACATCCGAGTGGAAGGCCGAGAAGGACCGCGTCTCCGACACCCAGAAGCTCAAGGAGCAGCTCGACCAGGCGCGGAGCGAGCTCGAGGTCGCGCAGCGCAAGGGCGATCTCGCCAAGGCGGGCGAGCTCAAGTACGGCGTCATCCCCGACCTCGAGAAGAAGATCGCAGGCCCGGAGGACGGCAAGCGCCATCTCGTGAACGAGGCGGTGACCGAGAGCCACATCGCCGGCGTCGTCTCGCGCTGGACCGGCATCCCGGTCGACAAGATGCTGGCCGGCGAGCGCGAGAAGCTGCTGAAGATGGAGGATCGCCTGGGCTCGCGCGTAATCGGCCAGAGCGAGCCGATCGTCGCGGTCGCCAACGCGGTTCGCCGCGCGCGGGCGGGCCTTCAGGATCCGAACCGGCCGATCGGCTCGTTCCTGTTCTTGGGCCCCACCGGCGTCGGCAAGACCGAGCTCACCAAGGCGCTCGCCGAGTTCCTGTTCGACGACGAGCAGGCGATGGTCCGCATCGACATGTCCGAGTACATGGAGAAGCACGCGGTCAGCCGCCTGATCGGCGCGCCTCCCGGCTATGTCGGCTACGACGAGGGCGGCGCGCTCACCGAAGCGGTGCGGCGGCGTCCCTACCAGGTGATCCTGTTCGACGAGGTCGAGAAGGCGCATCCGGACGTCTTCAACGTGCTGCTGCAGGTGCTCGACGACGGCAGGCTCACCGACGGCCAGGGCCGCACGGTCGACTTCCGCAACACGCTGATCGTGCTGACCTCGAACCTCGGCAGCGATGCGCTCGCCAATCTTCCCGACGGCGAGCCGTCGGAGAATGCGCGCCCGCAGGTGATGGAGATCGTGCGCCGCGCCTTCCGGCCCGAGTTCCTGAACCGGCTCGACGAGATCCTGCTGTTCCGTCGCCTCTCGCGCGACGACATGGGCGGCATCGTCGAGATCCAGCTGAAGCGGCTGGAGAAGCTGCTGGTCGATCGCAAGATCGGGCTCGGCGTCGATGCGTCGGCGAAGGCCTGGCTGGCGGAGGCCGGATACGATCCGGTCTACGGCGCCCGGCCGCTGAAGCGGGTGATCCAGCGCCAGCTGCAGAACCCGCTGGCGCAGATGATCCTCGCCGGCCGGATCAAGGACGGGGACACGGTCCCGGTCTCCGGGGCCAAGGACGGGCTCGTCATCGCGGGCGAGCTCGCCGAGGCTGCGGACTAGGACTCTCTCGAATCACGGCGCCGCGGCTTCGGTCCGCTGCGGCGCCGCATTTCCGAGCCCCTAGATGCAGCGTCGTCCCAGGGAAAAGACCCCCTACAGATTCTTTTTCCACAGGGCCGAAAATCGGTTTGACACTCCTCTGACACGGGCGTACAAGCCGCGCCTCGCCCGGCGGTGAGCGGCAGACGAAGCCGACCGACGCCGGGCTCGCTCTTTGACAAGTGGATATGAATGGAAGGGATGCGTGGGCGGCGGGCCTTTAAGGGCCAATTGCTGTCTCGCGTGTCTCTGACGCGTAATGACAGGAAATGGCTCCAATTGAGGGGCGTTCTGGGGCTTCGGCCTTGGGATGCTTCGATCAACCTGAGAGTTTGATCCTGGCTCAGAACGAACGCTGGCGGCATGCCTAACACATGCAA
>CAZDGR010000191.1:0-8284 GCA_964504845.1 uncultured Rhizobium sp.
CGGCTTGGCCTGGCATTCCATCGCCGGGACGCTCTCAGCCCAACGGGCTTCGGCGGCATCCGCCTCTTCCCAGCAGGCCTCGACCGTCGCGCGGCGGGTCTCGGCGTCGGCACCGGTCACCTTGGCGATGCGCCTGGCGAAATCCTTCTCCAGCGCGTCTCGCTCGCCGGATATCGCGGCGGAGCGCACCTCGAAATCGTCGATGATGCTGCGGTGAAGCTGCTCGTGCTTCCACCAGCGGGTCTTCGCGTCGAACTTGCCGGTCGGCTGCTTCTCCTTCACCGGCAATCCCAGGTCGACGAAGACCGGCTTGAAGATCGACAGGCAGGGCGCGGCGGAGCCCGTCACCCAATGCACTGGCTGGCGCCCCTTCTTGAGCCAGCTCGCCATCGCGCCGGTGGTCTGGCCGCCATTGTTGCCCCAGGCTGCATGCATGCAGATCGCCTTCATCGTCGTCTGGTCGGGATGCCAGCCGCGCTCCTCCGGTCCATGGTCGCGGAGCGCCGCCATCACCGAATGCACGTCGAGCCGGCCGCGGCGGTTGCCGAGCACGGCCGTCGAGCGCGCGCAACGCTCCTTGCCCTGGGAGAGCTTGTCGCGGCGCGGATTCGTCATCGTGCTGGCGACGCCCTTGTTGCCGACCTTGGCTTTGAAGCCGTCGCTGATCTTGTCGTAATCCTTCTCGATCGAAAGTGCGTTCGAGATCGTACGCACGCCGTCGACATGCTCGGCGACCCAATCCTTGCCGATCGTCTCCAGCACCCAGGCGCCGGTCTGATCGGCGATGATGAAGGAGTTGTGGTAGGTGCGCTGCTTCAGATGCCCGCAATTGCCGCTCTGGCCGTGCTTGGCGAGCAGCCGCGTGACGACGTCGAGCGCCTCCTCGGCGGTGGCACCGCGCTCGAGGCCGAGGCGGAGATAGTCCATGCCGATGACGCCCGGCTTCGGCGACGGCATCCTCTTGCCGTAGACCGCCTCGTTGCCGATCACCACGCCGTGCTCGTTGGCGCCGATCTCGGCTCCCCAGATCCAGAACGGCTTCGAGAGCAGCACCGCATGCGTCTCTTGCGCCTGGTCGATCTCGACATGGGTCAGCTTGACCTTGATACCCTTGCGGTATGTCTTCGCCGGCAGCGCGTCGAGGAACTGCGCCTCGTTCCGCTCTCGATCGCTGTTCTTGCCGAAAAGCACCGCGCCGTCGTTCGACTGGCCGCCCGCGGCCACCATGGTGTCGCACATTGTCGGATCTCCCTGCGAAGAAAGCGAGCCTAGCGAGACCCGGCAGCCGAAGGCAACCGGCTCCTGGCGGCGAACGAATGGCTGCCCGTTTCGCGCGGACGGCCGTTCTCGTCGATCGCCTCGAAGGCGAACCGCTCGGGCGAGATCGTGCAGGTCACGAAGTGGCGGAACTCGCCATTGCCCATCACGCCGTCGGGACCGAACTCGGTGCCCGCCCCGCCGCTGCAGAGCTGCACGATGTCGTCATGCACCTGGAAGTCGAAAGCGATGATGTGGCTGCAGAGATAGACCAGGACGCCAGCTTCCCGGAACAGCTGCCAGGCCCGCGCCCGCTGATCCGCCGGGAAGACCCACTTGGGAACTTCCTCGTAGCCGTTTACCGGATGGAAGGGGTAGTGGCCGGCGACGAGCCGGATCGGCGCCGAGAGGCTTTGCAGCGCTCCCGCGAGCCAATCCATGTCGACCGCCGCGAAACCGCGGTTGGCGAGATCGCAGGTCGAGATCGCGACGATCTCGGCATCGCCGATGCCGACGACGTAGTTGAGCCCCTTCCTCTGCCGCGCCCCGGCCGGAAACGGCATGCGCGCCTCGCAGAGTGCGGCGCTGATCGGGGTATTGGCGTCGTGGTTGCCGGCAAGGTGCAGCACACGCGGATGGAGCTCGTCGAGAGGGCGGAACTCCCTGTCGAGGAAATGGCTCCATTGCGCGTGGAGCCTGGCCTCGTCGTCGGTGTACCCCTCGACATGATCGCCGAGATAGAGAAGCGCGTCGGCCGGCGCGTTCCGATCGAGGATGCGCGAGACGATCCGCGCGAGATTGGCCTCGAACCTCTGGCCGGGTACGCCCGAACAGGAATCGCCGAGAAGGGTCAGCGCCAGCGCCACGCCTAGCGCTTCGCCTTCGCCTGGTTGCGGATCTCGCTCAAGGAGGCCCGGATGGTCAGTGCCTCCGGATGCAGCCTGAGCTCGATCACCGCGAGCTTGCCCGAGGCCCGGGCGCGCTCGAAGGCAGGCTTGAACTCCTCGGTCCTGGTCACCGTCTCGCCGATGCCGCCATAGGCACGGCCGATCTGGGCGAAGTCCGGGTTCACCAGGTCGGTGCCTGAGACGCGATCCGGATACTCGCGCTCCTGATGCATGCGGATCGTGCCGTACATGCCGTTGTTGACGACGATGACGATCGGAGCGGCGCCGGCCTGCTGGGCGGTACCCAGCTCGTTGATGGTCATCTGGATGTCGCCGTCGCCGGCGACGCAGACCACCGTGCGGTTCGGGTAGCGGATCTTGGCGGCGACCGCCGCCGGCAGGCCGTACCCCATCGAGCCCGAGGTCGGCGCCAGTTCGGTGCCGAGCCTGCGGTAGCGATGGAAGCGATGGAGCCAGGTCGCGAAGTTGCCGGCGCCGTTGGTGTAGATCGTGTCCTCCGGCAAAGACTCATCGAGCCACGAGATGATCTCGGCCATCTGCACGTCGCCGGGACATTTCACCGGTTTGGTGTAGGCGAGGTAGTCGGCGTGGGCCTGGTCGGCAGCGCCTGCCCAGGCCGAGGCATCGACCGGCTCCATCCGCGCCAGCGCCGCGGCCATGGCTTTCACGCCCGCGTTCACCGCCAGTTTCGGCGCATAGACGCGGCCCAGTTCCTCCGGGTCCGGATGGACATGGACCATGGCTTGGCTCGGCGTCGGGATACCGAAGAGGGTGTAGCCACCGGTCGTCATCTCGCCGAGGCGCGCGCCGACCACGAGCAGCAGGTCTGCCGCCTTGATGCGTTCGGCCAGCTTCGGGTTCGGGCCGATGCCGACGTCGCCGGCATAGTTGGGATGCAGGTTGTCGAAGCGGTCGGCGCGGCGGAACGAGGTTCCGATCGGCAGCTTGTTCCTCTCGGCGAAGGCCCTGATGTTCGCGCATGCTGACTCGTCCCAGACCGAGCCGCCGAGGATCACGAAAGGCTTCTTCGCCTTGGCCAGCATCGAGCGGATCTCGCCCATCGCCTCGGGGCCGGGATGCGGTTCGGCTGCGCGATAGGGCTCCGCGTCGGCGACGGTCGCTTTCGCTGTCAGCATGTCCTCAGGCAGCGCCAGCACCACCGGGACGGGGCGGCCCGACGTCGCGGTATGGAAGGCGCGGCTCAGGTATTCGGGGATGCGCGCCGGATCGTCGATCTGCGCCACCCACTTGGCCATCTGGCCGTACATCCGGCGGTAGTCGATCTCCTGGAACGCTTCGCGCTCGATCGCGTCCAGGCCGACCTGGCCGATGAACAGGATCATCGGCGTCGAGTCCTGGAATCCCACATGCACGCCGGACGAGGCGTTGGTCGCGCCCGGGCCGCGGGTGACCATGCAGATGCCGGGCTTGCCGGTCATCTTGCCGTAGGCCTCGGCCATCATCGCCGCCCCGCCTTCCTGGCGGCAGATCACGAACTTGATCGAGTTCGCGTCATGCAGCGCGTCCAGCACCGCGAGATAGCTCTCGCCGGGAACGCCGAAGGCGGTGTCGACCCCGTGGATCTTCAGCTGATCGACCAGGATCTGGCCGCCGTTCCGTTCCTTGAGCGCGCTCATGCAGAGGAAATCCGTCGAAGGTGGGTGTCCGGATATACCAGCCCGTCAGGCCGGTTGCGAGCGGGCCCGGACCCGCTCGCGATGCCAGATGTAGATGCCGCTGGCGACCACGATGCCGCCGCCGACATAGGTCCAGAGATCGGGGATGTGGCTGAACACCAGCCATCCGAGGATCGTCGACCAGATCATCTGGCTGTAGCTGAACGGCGCCAGAGTCGAGGCCGGCGCATAGGAGAAAGCCCGGATCATTACGGTCAGCGCGATCAGGTTCCAGCCGGCGATCGCCGCCATCATCGCCCAGGCGATCCAGGAGGCCTCGCCCCAGTAAGGGATCACCATCAGCGAGGAGCCGATCAGGCCCACGATCGTCGTGTAGACCAGCGTGGGCAGCGGATGGTCGTGGCCGGTGCGCCGGGTCAGGATCAGGCTGATCGCCCAGAGGAAGGCCGAGAGCATCGGCAGCAGCGACCAGGGCGAGAAGCTGGCGCCGGGCCGGATCACGATCAGGACGCCGAGGAAACCGACCAGCACCGCCAACCAGCGCCTGATCCCGACCTTCTCGCCGAGGAAGATCATCGACAGTGCCGTCACGAACAGCGGCGAGACGAAGGCGACCGTTATCGCGAAGGCGAGGTCGAGATGGGCGAGCGAGATCGTGAAACAGGTACCCGACAGCAGCATCGCCGCCGACCGCCCGACATGGGCCACCTTGTGATTGGTCGCGAAAGCCCGGCCGACGCCGTACCAGATCACGACAGGGGTCAGGTAGAGGACGTAGAAGATGTAGCGCGACCAGACGATCTGGACCGGGTGGACCTCGTCGGTCAGGTACTTCGCGACCGTGTCGGTGATCATGTACATCGCCATCGACGTCAGCATCAGGGCGATGCCGGTGAGCGGGCGATCGGGGCGGGTCGCGAGGGCGGTCGTCATCCTTGGGCGGGGCTTTCTAGCACCACCCGGGCGAAAAGGCCGCGGGATCGACGATTCCGGGCTCAACTGCGGCATTTCCGGCGTTGACAGAGCTTGCTGCGGCGCGGCAAATGTCCGTCCCGCCGCCGGCTTTCCGGCGGCTAACCTCATCTAGGGAAAGGATTTCCGATGTCGTCGTCGCCCAATGTCGCGGTGGTTGGAGCCACCGGCGCCGTGGGGGTCGAGTTCCTCCAGTGCCTGGAGGAGCGCAACTTCCCCATGTCTGAACTCCGTCTGCTTGCCTCGGCCCGGTCCAAAGGCAAAAAGATGAAGTTCAAGGGCACCGACATCACCATCCAGGAGCTGACCCCGGAGAGCTTCAAGGGCATCGACATCGCGCTCTTCTCGGCCGGCGGCTCGATCAGCCGCGAGCTCTGCCCGGTCGCCGCCAGGGCCGGCGCGATCGCGGTCGACAACTCCTCGGCCTTCAGGATGGACCCGAACGTGCCGCTGGTGATTCCGGAGATCAACCCGGACGCGATCGCCAAGCACAAGGGCATCATCGCCAACCCGAACTGCTCGACCATCATCGCCATCACGCCGCTCTGGCCGATCCACAAGAAGAACCGGATCAAGCGCCTGATCGCGTCGACCTACCAGGCGGCGTCGGGTGCGGGTGCCGCGGCGATGGAAGAGCTCCGCGCCTCGACCGAGGCCTACATCAAGGGCGAGACCTACAAGAACACGGTCCTGCCGCATCCCTACGCCTTCAACCTCTTCAGCCATAACTCCAAGATCGACCCGGCCAACGGGTACAACGAGGAGGAGATGAAGATGGTGAAGGAGACGCGGAAGATCTTCGGCGATCCCGACATCCGCATCTCGGCCACCTGCGTGCGCGTGCCGGTGCTCCGGGCGCATTGCGAGGCGCTGACCATCGAATGCGAGCGGCCGATCAGCCCGAAGGATGTCCACGAGATCCTCAGCGATGCCCCAGGCGTTAAGATCGTCGACGATCCGGTGAAGAACTACTTCCCGATGCCGAAGGACGCTTCCGGCCAGGGCGACATCCTGGTCGGCCGCATCCGCCAGGACATCAGCGACCCGACCGGCCACTCGATCAACATGTTCGTGGCCGGCGACCAGCTCCTCAAAGGGGCTGCGCTGAACGCCGTCCAGATCGCCGAGAAGCTGGTCTGATTCCCCCCCCTCGTGCCCCTCTCCCGCGTTGTACGCGGGGGAGGGTTGGGGCGGGGGCGAGCGCAGCGAGAATTTCGGAAGTTTCAGATCACGGTGTCGGGCGACCTCGCGACGCTTCGCATCGCTCGCCCCCACTTTGCCCTCCCCCGCTTCGCGGGAGAGGATTCTCAGAATTAGGCGTGGCCGGCCTCGCCGGACAGAAGCGCGAGATCGATGCCGATCTTGCTGATCGCCCGAGTCCATTTGGTGTCGAGCTCGTCGTCGAAGACGATGCCGAGATCCGCCGGCGCATGCAGCCAGCCGTTCGCCTGGATCTCGCCGTCTAGCTGGCCCGGTGCCCAGCCGGCATAGCCCAGCGCCAGCAGAGCCTGCTTCGGTCCGCCCCCCTCGGCGATCGCCTTCAGGATGTCGATGGTCGCGGTGACGGCATAGCCGGGCTTCACCTTGACCGTGCTTTCCTGCTCGTACTCGTCGGTATGCAGCACGAAGCCCCGGCCCATCTCGACCGGCCCGCCGAAATGCACGCGGCGGTCGATGGCTCCTTCCTTGGGGATGCCGAGCTGGCGCAGGAGCTGCGGAAAGGTGAGCGAGCCGACCGACTTGTTGATGACGAGGCCCATGGCGCCTTCGGCATTGTGAACGCACATGTAGATGACCGTGCGCTCGAAGCGCGGGTCCCGCATGTTGGGCATGGCGACGAGAAGCTGCCCGGCGAGGTAACCTTCCTGCTTGCCGCTCTTGGGCGACATGTCGGAAACGAACTCGGCGTCGGTCGGGAGCACCTTTGCGGCGGAGCGCGATTCGGACGGCGCTTTCTTCGCCGGCTGCTTCGGCCGTTCCGGTTTGTCGCTCCCTTCCTTGCTGCGCGCCATATTGCTCACCTCAATCGCAGGGTAGCCACGTGAATGTGACGCTTTGCGCTGCGACCGGACCGACTATATAGGACGACATGCCCTCAGGCAAAATCGCTCGACTGCTCGTGATCGCGCTCGGGTTGCTGGTCTTCCCGCAACTTCCGCATGCGTCCGAGTCGAATCCGGTTCCGGCAGAACTGGGCACCGCGACGCTGATCAGTGCGGTCGAAGCGACCGGCTCGCTCGCTCGCGTAACGCTTGGTCTGCACATCACCTTGCCCAAAGGATGGAAGACCTATTGGCGCTCGCCCGGCGATGCGGGTTTGCCCGCGCGCATCGACTGGAGCGGGTCGAGCAATCTCGCCGACGCGGAGATCCGCTGGCCGATCCCTGAGCGCTTCAGCCTCTTCGGCCTCGAGACCTTCGGCTACGAGCGCGAGGTCGTGCTGCCGATCACCGCGCGACCCGAGAAACCGGGCGAGGCGCTCAAGCTCGAAGCGAGCGTCGACTATCTCGTCTGCAAGGACATCTGCGTTCCGATCACGACGGCGCTCAAGCTCGATCTTCCGGCGGGGCCGGCGCGGCCGAGCGAGGCCGCACACCTGATCGACCGCTTCAACGTCCGCGTCCCCTCGCCGACGACCGCGGCCGGGCTCGCGGTGGAAGACGCCCTCGCCACCGGCAGAGGCCAGTCGCAGCGCCTGACGGTCACGGCGCGGTCGGACACGCCGTTCGTCCGTCCCGACCTGCTGATCGAGGGACCGGCAGGGCTTTCCTTCGGCAAGCCTCAGATCGAGCCCCGCGACGGCGGACGGTCCGCGCGCTTCGTCGTCCCGGCCTTCTTGATGCCGGAGACGCTGCTGGCCGGCACGCCGCTCATGCTCACCGTCACCGACGGCGACCGTGCGCTCGAGACCAAGGTCACGCCCGAGCAGGGTGCCAGAATGGTCGGCGACAGCGGACTGCTGATCGCGCTCCTGACAGCATTGCTCGGCGGCTTCATCCTGAACCTGATGCCCTGCGTGCTGCCGGTGCTGTCGATCAAGCTGCTCGGCATCGTCGGACATGGCGGCGCGGAACGTTCGGCGACGCGGCGCGCCTTCCTCGCCTCGTCCGCCGGCATCCTCGCCTCGTTCGCCCTGCTCGCCTCGGGTGCGGTCGCGTTGAAGGCGGCCGGCGCCACCGTCGGCTGGGGCATGCAGTTCCAGGAACCTCTGTTCATCGTCTTCATGATCGTCGTGGTGACGTTGTTCGCCGCCAACCTCTGGGGCCTGTTCGAGGTGGTGCTGCCGTCGCGTCTCGCGAGCGTGGTGAGCAGCGCAGATGCGCCGGGACTTACCGGACACTTTCTCACCGGCGCGCTCGCGACGCTTCTTGCCACGCCCTGCTCGGCGCCGTTCCTCGGCACCGCGATCGCCTTCGCCCTGTCGCGCGGAGCCGGTGAGATCTACGCGATCTTCCTGGCGCTCGGCCTCGGCCTCGCCCTTCCCTATCTCGCCGTCGCCGGCTTCCCGGG
>CAZDGR010000192.1:0-8266 GCA_964504845.1 uncultured Rhizobium sp.
TTCCCGAACGGCGCGTTGATGCAGCAGAACGAGCACTTGTAAGGACAGCCGAGCGAGGTGTGGATCGCCGCATAGGGCGTGCGCTCGTGGATGTGGTCGAAGGAATGCCAGTTGTGGGAGCGGTAGTTGCGGGGATCCATCATGTCCCAGGCGATGCCGGGCATCTCCTGGTCCAGATCGACCAGCAGGGCCTCGTGCTCGGCCGGAGCCATGACCTGGCCGTCCTTCTTCCACCACAGCGACGGGATCTTGGAGAAGTCGGTCTCGCCGGCCTTCAGCGCCTGCATGGTCTTGTAGATGGTGACCGGGCCTTCGCGATCGCAGACGAAGTCGATCGCCTCTTCCCGCATCGACTGCTCGGGCAGGGCGGCCAGGTGGGTGCCCGTCATCATGATCTTGATCGACGGGTCATGGGAGTGGATCAGCTGCGCGACGCGGCCGGCGGCCGTCATGTTCTGGGTCGAGGCGGAGGGCTGGAAGCCGTAGACGACCACCACCACGAGGGTCGGGTCGTAGTCCTTGGCGACTCGCTCGGCGACCTGGGCCGAGTTCAGCCGCTCGGCCGGACCGTCGATGATCGCGACGGAGGCGCCGCGCTTGCGCGCGTAGGTGGAGAAGAGGCCGGCGAAGACCGGCGGCTCGATGGCGCTGAATTCGTCACCAAGGCCTTGATAAATCTGAGCCGGCTCGCCCGGATTGATAAACAGGATGTCGACTTTCTCGGCCATGGATCACTTCCGGTCGGGTGAGCTTCGGCTCTCTGGGCGCGTAAACTTGCAATCCTCGCGCCATCCCAAGAGCCAACAGGCTCTCATGAAAAGGGAAAATAACATCGGGGTTGGCAGCACCGTAGGGGAAAAACACAGTAACCCCTGGTCTCGGCCCGTCGGCAAAACTTGCCGGGCGAACGGCCCATCCTTGCCGGTCCAGGGCGATCCCGGCCTCTTTCTGGGTTAAATATTTTTTGTTTATCAATAGGTTATGAGCGTCGTCTGTGGCACGGCCATTGCTTCTAGAAGCTCGCCCAACCCGGGCGAACCACGTCTGGAACCGCCGACATGGCACTGTCGCCGCTCAACTCGCTGAATACGTCGCTTGCGAACTCCTTGTCCGGCCTGCGCGCCGGCCAGGCGGGAATCGAGACGGTGTCGCGGAACGTCGGCAACGCCAATTCCGAGTTCTATACGCGCAAGATCCAGAACCAGCTGCCGAACGTCGTCGGCGGCGTGGGCCAGGGCGTGCAGCTGCCGGCGGTCACGCGCGAGGTCGACCTTTATCTGCAGCGCGACGCCCGCGACGCGAGCTCGCGCACCGCGCGCCTCGGCGCCATCAACGAGTTCCTCGGCCGCCTCGAGAAGCTGTACGGCCAGCCCGGCGACGAGATCTCGCTCGGCGGCCGCATGTCCTCGATGCGCAGCGCCTTCGAGGACCTGACCAATCATCCCGACAACGTCGCGTCCCAGACCGACGTCCTCAACAAGGCGACCGCGCTCGCGCAGACCTTCTCCAATCTGTCGACCAACATCCAGGCGTTCCGCACCCAGGTCGAGCAGGAGATCGCCAACTCGGTCGCCAACGTCAACACGGCTTTGACGAACATCAACAGCCTGAACACCGAGATCGCCAAGAACCGCAACAGCGGCATCTCCAGCGCCGACCTCGAGGATCAGCGCGACAAGCAGGTCGCCGATCTCGCCAAGGAGATGGGGATCCAGACCTTCGTCCGCGCCGATGGACGCTTGGCGATCCTCACCGAGTCGAGCCGCTTCCTGCTCGACCAGAGCAACACGACCGCGAGCTTCACCCAGAAGGGCACGATCGTCGCCTCCGACGTCTATTCGACCGCTCCGGCGGCCGGCTTCAGCGCGACGCTGAACGGCATCACGATCCCGAACCCCGCCGGCGGCACTGCGCTCGACATCACCAGCTCGATCACGCGCGGGCGCCTGGCGGGGTTGATTTCGCTCCGCGACACCATCCTGCCGCAGGCCCAGGCCCAGCTCGACGAGCAGGCGGCGCGGCTCACGCTTGCCTTCGAAGGCACCGGTACCGGCTTCGCCGGCACCGCCATCACCATCTTCTCCGACACCGCCGCGGCCGCCGGCCCACCGAAGGCGGCCTTCACCAACACGGCCGCCAATATCGTCGGCTATTCCGTCCGGATCATCACCAACCCGATCTTCAATACGGCGGGCAATCTCTGGCGCCTGCGCGACGGCACCAACTCGACCGCGGTCGCGACCGAGAGCACCTTCCGCGGCGACCAGACCCAGCTTCGCTCCGTGCTGACCATGTTCGAGACGGCGCAGACCTATGCGGCCGCCGTCTCGCTCGGCACCTCGAACACGGTCGAGGCCGCCGCCAACGCCTTCACCGGCTTCCAGGCGACCCAGACGGCCACCTACAAGGCGGCCGAGGACGACCAGATCACGGTTACCGATGCTCTGAAGGAGCGGCTTCGCGACCAGAGCGGCGTCAACGTCGACGAGGAACTGAGCCGGATGATCCAGCTGCAGAACTCCTACTCGGCATCGGCCCGCGTGATGACGACGGTGACGCAGATGTTCGACGATCTGCTGCGTCTCGCCGGTTAAGCGGACTAAAGGAGAAACGCCATGGCCGGCGGTATCAACAGCGTCGCGACGCTCTCGCAGAACCTGCTTCTGCAGACGAACGTCCGCAACATCCAGAGCCAGCTGGACAAGCTCCAGCTGCAGATCGCGTCCGGCAAGAAGACGGACGTCTATTCGGGGCTCGGCTCGACCTCCCGGATGACGCTCGACTTCCATCGCCAGAAGGAGCAGATCCAGAACTATCGCGACACCATCGCCTCGACCCAGGCCCGCATCGGCGTGGTGGACAAGGCGATGACGCGGATCACCGAGATCGCCACCGAGTTCCGTTCCAAGTACCTGCAGAACCGCACGTACATGGACACCGATCCGACCGTGCGCACGGTCTTCCAGCAGGAAGCCCAGTCGGCGATCAAGGAGATCAACCAGCTCCTCAACAGCTCCTACGAGGGGCGCTATCTCTTTTCCGGCCGGCTGATCTCGACGCCGCCGATGGTGAACCCGGGCGATACCGCGACCGCCGGTACGCCGCTCCGGGTGCTCAGCGACGTCATCAACGTCACCGCCGGCACCAACTACGTCACCAACGGCGCGACCACGGCGTTCAACGCAGTGGTGACGACGCTGACGCCGAGCGCTGCCGCCTATACCGGCACCGCGCCCAACACCTATCCCTACAATGGCGACAACGCCACCTACTCGAACACCCCGCCCTTCACCAACGCGTTGACCGTCCGCATCGACGAAGCGACCGACGTCGGCTACACGTTCCGCGGCGACGACAACTCGGTCGCCGCCCTGATGCAGGGCCTGTTCACTTTCGCCACGACCACCTACAGCGCGGCCCAGTCGACCGCGTTCTTCAGCCTGATGGATGCGGCGAGCTTCCGCATCGACCAGTCGCTCGAAGGCTCGAACCTGACGGCGCCGGCGGGCATCCCCACCAGCACGACGCCGGCCTTCAACGGGCTCCGTGCCGCCCTCGGCACGATCGGCGCAATCGAGAACCGGCTGAAGGACGTCGACCTGCAGCACGAGCAGCGGCTGACCCTGCTCGACGGCGAGCTCGGGAGGCTCGAGGACGCGGATCCCTACGAGGCGATCACCAAGCTCCAGGGCCTGCAGTCGCAGCTGAGCTCGAGCTTCCAGGTGACGTCGGTCCTCAAGGACCTGACGTTGTCGAACTTCATCTAAGCAGTTATCTAGGATCGCGGCCGCCCCAGGCCGCCCCGACGTGAACGATCTGTTATCGGGGGTCTGGACAAACCTCAATCTCGCTCCTATAGTAAAAGAGCTAGAAAGGGGTTTTGGCCGCGATGCAGATCGCAGCTTTGACAGGGTCGGTCGGACGTTCCGCCGGTTTCGCTCGCAGCGAAGCCGCGCAGACGCCTGCGCCTGCGGTGACGGCAGAGAAGCCGCAGGAGCCCTATTTCAGCCCCGTCTTCCGGTTCGACAAGGCAGCTCGGGTACTGGTCTTCCAGTTCCGTGATTCCGAGACCGGCAACGTCACCCGGCAGTATCCGTCGGAAAAGGTCGTGAAGCTCTATCGCGACAACGCTCCGAAGGATGTGGCTCCGGGTGCGACGGCAGAGCCTCGGCGTGCGGCGGAATCGCCGGCGAAGGGCAGCGAGTCGACCGTAAGCTCCGACGCCCCGGAATCGGCCCCGGCCGATACCGGCAGCGCCCAGGGGACTGAACGGGTTCGAGTGACCGCCTGACGGGCAGCAGGCCCGTAAACTGAATCCTCTGCGACCGCACGGGTTCTCGCCCCAAAGAGACCCGGATGGCTGTCGTTGTTCCAATTCCTGGACGTTTTTTGAGCCCGCGCGATCGGGTTTTGCGCGCGGCGTCTGCGTGTGACCTCGTACGCCAGAGCGAGACCGGCTCGACTTGCTAGACCTTGCGTTCGCGTGAGTCGACGACGCGCGCCAGGTTGCGAGAGGCGATTGAGTTGCGATCCCGGAGCGTCCGGTGTTGCGGCGAGCCCGGAGCTCGTCCGTTAATTCCGTATCCGCATCACTGACAAGAACTTCGATCTCCCGGAAGCGCTTGCCGCTCATCCTCCTGACTGGCGACTTGCGTATCCATGCTCGTGGCAAGAACGCTCGGTGCGCCGAAACACCTCGTCGTCATCCCCGACCGTTGTCATCGGCGTTCCGCCGAGGCTTGCGTGCTGAATGGGCGCATCCGTCTGCCGGAGGTTCTCATGTCGGCATTCAGGCGCCGTCCGGCCCCGGTGCGCTCGTATGGTGAAGGCACGCGAAGGGGCCGCGCCACGCGTGATGCTGACCGTTTCGAGATTGTTATCCACCCCGACAAGCTTCAGCCGCGCAGCGATGTGCCGCGCGGCGACGTAGGTCTTGGAAGAGGATGGCGGGTGCCCTAACCGGAATTCCGGCAAGACGCCAGCGTCGTCACACGTGCTTGTCGTAGGCGAGCGAGACCGCCTTGTTCTCTTTCCAGCCGGTGCCGATGACGCCGTTCGAGCCGTAGCTCGCATGCTCGACGCGCTTCTGCTTGACCGCGTCGATCACGGTCTGGATCACGCGCTCGCTGACCGTCTTGCAGGCCTTCACCGCGCGCTCGTTCTCTTCCGTGGTCTTCTTGAAGCGGGCCAGAATCTCGCGAAGGCCCTGGCGCTGGCTTTCGTTCAGGATCGAGAGCGGGGTCGGGTCCTCGACCATCTGCTGGTGGAGCTGCGAGTAGACCTCGGCCAGGCGCTGCTTCTCCTGCGCGAAGGGCGCGGACTCGGTCACCTTCACGCGGCGCAGCAGCTCGGTCTCCTGGGACATCACCGTCTGCAGGCGCTCGAGGACGACGACGAGCTCGTTGAGCCGGGCGGCGGGATTGGTCATTTCTGGTTGGCCTCCTGGAACTGAAGCATGACGGAGCGGACGACCTGGTCGGCGATGCCGATGCCGCCGGACCTGGCGACCGACTTGCCGTACTCGTCGGTGAGCAGCGAGCGGAACATCTCCTCGGCATTGCCGCCGCCGAACAGGCCGTCGGCTTTGATGCCCGAGAACATGTGGCCGATCATCTGCGAGAGGAACTGCGCCTCGAAGTCCTGGCCGACCTTCTTCAGCTGGGCCATGTCCTTCGGGTTGTTCAGGTTGAACGACTTGGTCGGGCGCGTCGCGTTCAGCGTCTGCGCGTCCATGCCGATCGAGGAGAGGGAGGATGTGGTGGCCATCGGCGTTGCCCTTACATCAGGACGATCTCGGCCTGCAGCGCACCTGCGGCCTTGATCGACTGGAGGATCGAGATCATGTCGCGTGGGCTGACGCCGAGCGCGTTCAGGCCGTCGACCAGCTCCTGCAGCGTGACGCCGGCGCGCATGACGCCCAGACGCTTGCCTTCGCCGGAGTCGACGTCGATCTGGGTGCGCGGCACCACCTGGGTCGTGCCGCCCTGCGAGAAGGCCTCGGGCTGCGAGACCTGCGGCGCCTCGGTGATGCGGATCGTCAGGTTGCCCTGGGCGATCGCGACGGTGGAGATGCGGACGTTCTCGCCCATCACGATGGTGCCGGACTGCTCGTCGATGATGACCTTGGCGACCTGGTCGGGGGCGACGCGCAGCTGCTCGACGTCGGTCAGCAGGCCGACGACGTCGTTCTGGTAGTTGACCGGGATTTGCAGCGCGATGGTGCCGGGATCGAGCGACTTCGCCGCCGGAACGCCGACGAAGGCGTTGATCGCCTGGGCGACGCGGCGGGCGGTGGTGAGATCGGGGTTGCGGAGCGCGATGCGCACCAGGTCGAGCTGGGCCAGCTGGAAGGGAACTTCGCGCTCGACGATGCCGCCGTTGGCGATGCGGCCGGCGGTCGGCACGCCGCGGGTGATCGACTGGCCCTGGCCCTGGGCCGAGAAGCCCGAAACCGCGACGGTGCCCTGGGCCACCGCGTAGACTTCCGAGTCGGCACCGACCAGCGGCGTCACCAGAAGCGTGCCGCCCATCAGGTTGGCGGCATCGCCGAGGGTGGAAATCACCACATCGAGGCGCGTGCCCTGGCGGGCAAAAGGCGGGAGCGTCGCCGTCACCATGACGGCGGCGATGTTCTTGGTGCGGAGGCTGTCGTTGCGGGCGTTCACGCCGAGCCGCTCGAGCATGCCCACCAGGCTTTCCTTGGTGAACACCGAGTTCTGCAGCGAGTCGCCGGTGCCATTGAGGCCGACGACCAGGCCGTATCCGACCAGCATGTTGTCGCGGATGCCTTCGAAGTCGGCGATGTCCTTGATGCGCGACTGGGCCTGTCCGGTCCCGGGGGCCAGAAGGACGAGAATGAGGGCGGCCGCGACGAGACAGCGGCTCAGCAGGGACGGGGACACCGGTCGGGCAGTCATGAGGCACTCCTTGCGAGGCCTATGAATGCGAGAAACATGCCATGAAAAGAGCCCCGAAACGCGGGATTTCCAGGGGTTTTCAGGGGACTGGGGGTAATTCGGTACCCCCGTCCCGGCAGAATTTGCCGGCCGGGTCGCTTCGGGACCTATGCTAAAGTCCCGGTGGCGCCCAATCGTTTAACTTGTTGCTCCGGCTGTTTCCGTAACGATATATAGGGGGCGTTACGGGCAGGAGGCCCATGAAAGTCGATCCGACGGGCACGGCTAAGGCTGCCTCGGTTCGCCGCTCCGACAAGGGGAGCCAGGCGAAGCCGGGCGAGTTCTCGAAGCTGCTCGAGGGTACCGACGAGCCGGAGGCGCCGCGCGCCACCGGGGCCGCCCAGTCCATCGATCCCCTGTTCGCGACCCGCGATGCCACCGACCGCTCCGGCGGACGGGCGAAGCAGCGGGCGGAAGACATCCTCGACCGCCTGGAAGAGATCCGGATCGGGCTTCTGACAGGCGCCATTCCCCGCGACCGGCTCCAGTCCCTTGACGACCTCGTCAAGCAGCACCGCGGACAGGTGATGGACCCGCGCCTCACCGAGATTCTCGACGAAATCGAGCTCCGCGCCCGGGTCGAGCTGGCCAAGCTGGACATGAGCGCCTGAGGCGTCCGGAAGCCGCGAGCGGCTTCCCGCTTGATAAAATTGTCATATTTTTCAAGGGCATGCGGTGCGCCGGTGTGTGCGCAGGACGCTTGATGCCCGATGGCACCGTCTGTATGCTCCGCGCGCCTTCAGGGTAGGGCTTTGCAAGAGGGCATACGTGGCATCGAAGAGTTCTCAGCCGATCCAGCTTCCGCCGCACTATCGGCCGTCTGACGAAGAAGAGTTCATGAACCCGCTGCAGCGGGAGTACTTCCGCCAGAAGCTTCTGCGCTGGCGCGAGGAGCTGCTGCGGGAGGCCAACATCACGTTGCGCCATCTGACCGAAGAAAACCTGCAGCAGCCCGACATCGCCGATCGCGCCTCGATGGAGACCGATCATGCGATCGAGCTCCGCACCCGCGATCGCGAACGCAAGCTGATCTCGAAGATCGACGAGGCTCTGCAGCGGATCATCGAGGGGAACTACGGATACTGCGAGGAGACCGACGAGCCGATCTCGCTCCGCCGCCTCGAAGCCAGGCCGATCGCCACGCTGAGCCTGGAAGCCCAGGAGCGCCACGAGCGCCTGGAGCGGACCCACCGCGACGACTGACGCGCGGGCTGTTCCAGCCCGCGCCATCCCGAAAAGGGCAGGGCCGGTGCCTTGCGGCACCGGCCCCTCTTCCGTTGCGGCCGGCGGGGCGGGGGCAACCGGCGCGC
>CAZDGR010000193.1:0-8203 GCA_964504845.1 uncultured Rhizobium sp.
GCTAGGGACAAACAGCCCTGGAAACCAGCTTGACCAAAAACACAGTCGCTCCCCCACGCTCCGCGGGGGGAGGGAATCCGACGCGCCTCATGTCCCCTCCCCCTTTGTGGGGGAGGGTTAGGGTGGGGGGTGTCCAGATTTGAAGGTCTAGGCGACCAGCGACAACGCGTTGGCGGCGGCGCGGCCGATGCGGCTGACGGAGTCGTCGGTGCGGCTGTACGCGCTGGCGGCAGCGGCGATGCGGCGGTCGCCGCCGGCGGCATCGTTGCCCGCGCCCGCAACACCTTCCTCGTCCTTCTGTCCGACCGGCTTCGGCCCGACGATCTCCGGCGTCGACTCTTCCGGCTTCTTCTGGCCGGGCACCGCCGGTTCTTCAGCCTTGTCCTCGGCCTGCTTCGCCGCGAGCTCTTCCTGCTGCTGCTTCGCCACCTCGGCCTGCGCCTCGAGCTTCATCTTGGCGGCGGCGGCGGCGACGGCGCGGTCCTGCCCTGAGGGATCGGCCGGCGCGAGCGCGGCGGCGCGGATCTGGTCGGCCTTCTGCGCGGTCTCTTCCGGCGTGCGGCCGGGGCTCAGGTCGATCGAGACCTCGCCGCCGGTCGCATAGCGACGGCCGTCGGGCCCCTGGGTGTAGGTGTAGGTCGGCGCACCGGCATACTGCCCGCCGGCGGCGGCGTGGGCGGCTTCATGCGCACGGACCTCCTGGTCGCGCGCCTTCAGCTGCTGGACGACCTGCTCTTCCTCTTCCGAAAGGTCGCCGCCGGGCTGGCCGTCGGCCCCCTTCTCGCCTTCCTCGCCGGTATCGGCGCTGGGGTCGGCTGCCTGGAGCGTCTGGATCGCCTGGCCGGAAAGCGGCTGCACGCCCGCGACGCCGGTCAGCGGCGGGGCCTGCTCCTGCGGAGCAGCGACTTCCGTCTCGATGGCTGCGGCCGCGTCGCCTGGGACCTGATTGGCCTGGCGGACCGAGAAGATCCCGAATCCGCCTGCGACTTGGCCGATCTCCAGCGCCATTTCAGGCACCCTCTTCGGCCCGCGACCGCAATGGCGGCCGCCGGGAAAGGTTTTCTACCGACGAGAAATGGTAGCGAGCAGGCCGGCGACTGTCAAAACAGCGGCGCCAATAAGCTAACGGCAAAGCTAACGCGGGGCCGCCAGGAACTCGCGGGTGCCCCGCACCGCGTCTGCCAGCCCGATCCGCTGGACCTCGACCCCGTCTGGGAAAGCCGCCGCCAGCCTGGAGGGTAAGGCCTTGTCCAGCATGACAAAAACGCCGATGTCGTCGGCCCGGCGGATCAGCCGGCCGAAGGCCTGCTTGAGGCGGAAACGGGTGACCCGCTCGTCATAGGCCTTCTCGCCGAAGGCCTTCCGGCGGGCCCGGTGCAGGATGTCCGGCCGGGGCCAGGGCACCCGGTCGAAGACGATGAGCCTCAACGACCGGCCCGGCACGTCGACGCCGTCGCGCACCGCGTCGGTGCCGAGCAGGCAGCTCTCGTGCTCGGCGCGGAAGATGTCGATCAGCGTCGCGGTGTCGAGCCCGTCGACATGCTGGGCGTAGAGCGAGAGGCCAGCCTCCTCGAGCGGCGCAGCGATCCGCTGATGCACCTCGCGAAGCCGCCGGATCGCGGTGAAGAGGCCGAGCCCGCCGCCGCCGGATGCCAGGAACAGCTCGCGATAGGCGGACGCGACCTGCGCAAAGTCACTCTTGTCGACGTCGGTCACGACGAAGATCCGCGTCTGCTTCGGATAGTCGAAGGGCGATGCGACCGCCGCGCGCATGATCGCCGGTGCCGGCAGATGGCGCGCGCCGGACGACGACTCCGCCGCCGCCCAGTCGAGCTCGACCAGGCCCGTCGCATCCCGGAGCGTCGCCGAGGTCACGACGACGCCATGCGCCGGCTTCAGCACCGTCTCGGTGAAGGGCACCGTCGGATCGACCCAGTGGCGATGGAGCCCGACATCGATGTCGCGGCCCTCGATGCGGTCGACCTGAAGCCAGTCGACGAACTCCGGCGGCGTGGGCGCGGCGAGCGACTCCAGCATCGAGATCCAGCCGTCGATCAGGCCCTGGATCCGGCGGTCGATGGTGCGCGCCATCGCTTCGAGCCTGAGGCGCATCGCGGTATCGAGCTCCTCCGCCTCGTCGTCGAGCCGCGCCCTCAGGCGGTCGCGCAGCTTCGCCAGCGGCCGGCGAAGCTCCTGCATCGCATGCTTCAGATGCGCCGCCGCCGCGACAAGTCCCTCGATCGGCGGCTGCGCGTCGGCCTCGATGCCATAGGCGTTCTCGGTCTCGGTCGCGCGCGCGAAGACCTGCTGCCGGCAGAGGCCGAGGAATTTTTCGGTCACGCCGCTCGGCTGACCTTCGGCGATGCGGGTCAGCCAGCCTTCGGCCGGCAGCACGCGTGCGGCTTCGAGCGCCTGGTCGAGCGCCTGCCTGCCTTCCTCGTCCTCGACGACGAGGTCCTCGACGCGCCGCTGCAACCCGCGGCCCCGTGCACGCCGGCTGCCTTCAGGGCCGCGCACCCAGCGCTTGAGCTCGACCGCTTCGAGTCCCGACAGCGCCAGCGAGAACGCCGAATCCGCCGCGTCGAAGACGTGGT
The DNA here is from genome assembly GCA_964504845.1 of uncultured Rhizobium sp. Taxonomy (GTDB): domain Bacteria; phylum Pseudomonadota; class Alphaproteobacteria; order SHVZ01; family SHVZ01; genus SHVZ01. Next base: position 2,595 of record CAZDGR010000193.1, read on the forward strand.
GACCCTCGTCGAAGACGAGGCGATGGGAAAGCGAGCCGTCCGCCATGCCGCCGGAGGCGGCGATGTTCATCACCAGAGCGTGGTTGGCCACCACCAGTCTTGCTCGACGGGAACGGCGCTGCGCCCGTTCGATGAAGCATTTCTGGTAATGCGTGCAGGCGGAGTACACGCATTCGCCGCGCCGGTCGGTGAGACCCATCGCGCGGCCACGGCCGACCAGGTCGGCGAGCCATCCGGGGAAGTCGCCGCCGACCATGTCGCCGTCGCGCGTCGCCACCGCCCAGCGCGCAAGCAGGCCTAATGCGATCGAATTATCCGGATTGGTGCGGAGGTTGCGGATCGCCTCCTCGAAGTTCAGCAGGCAGAGATAGTTCTCGCGACCCTTACGGATGACGACGTTGAGCGCCTTGTCGGAGGCGATCGGATAGAGGCGATCCAGCTCGCCGTCGATCTGGTGCTGCAGGTTCCGCGTGTATGTGGAGAACCAGACCGCGCCCTCGTTCTTCTCGGCCCAGACGCTGGCCGGCGCGACGTATCCCAGCGTCTTGCCGACGCCGGTCCCGGCTTCGGCCAAAACCATGCGCGGCTCGTCCTCGCGCTCGCGCGGCAGGAAGGCGGCGGAGACCGCCGAAGCGTAGTCGGCCTGACTCGGGCGCGGCTCCGAGCGGTCGCCGAGCAGTCGTGCGAGGCGCGCGCGCGCTTCCGAGGGATCGACCGGCTCGCTTCCGGGCGGCGCCGGCGGCGCGTGCTCCTGCCACTCGGGCAGACGGCGCCAGGCCTCCAGCGCGGCGGTGTGTGCGCGCTCCGACGGATCGATGCCGAGGGCGGCCAGCACCGCCGGGCCCCAGGACCATCCGGCCGCCGCCATCACCTTGGCGACCGCCGCGGTCTCGACGTCGCGGTCGTCGGCGAGCTCGGTGATCAACGATCGTGCGATCGCATAGAGCGCCGCCGCCTCGGCCTCGGCGCTCTCCGGCGCATCGAGTCCCATCGCCTCGGCCAAGCCCCGCGGCGTCGGCGGCGCGAAGCGGGCCGGGCGCACGAAGGCGAACAGCTCCATCACGTCGTGCCCGGCGACCGCCTGTCCGAGCCGGCGCCCGATCGCGCGGGCATGGCAGAGGAACGGCCTTTGGCCGGACTCGAAGCGCCTCAGCGCCTCGCTCCGGCCAACCGTTTCGACATCGCCCTCCGGGTTCAGCCAGACCACGCCCGCCGCCTTCAGCACCATCGCCGGCGCCTCCGGAATCAGGATCCGGCGCGGCAAGGGCGCGGCGGAAGGGCTGGGGAGGGTCATGGGGGAGCCATAGCACAAATCGTGATCAAACCCGCCAGCGCGCGACCGCCGCGGGGCACAATTCGGTTGACGCCCGGGCGGGCGAGGCGCGTCTTACGGCTCCCGTTCCTCCCGCCCCGGCTCCATGACTTCGTCCTCGCCCACCGCGCCCGTCGGCGTCTCCACCCGGTATGCGCTGGTGGTGCTGGTGTTCCTGACCATCGTCTGGGGCCTCAACTGGCCGGCGATGAAGCTGGCGGTCGAGGGGTTCCCGCCCTGGCAGTTCCGTACCTTCTGCGCCGCCTTCGGCATCGTGGCCCTGTTCACGATCGCCAGGCTCAACGGACGCGACATCCGTCCGCCGCCGGGCCTCTGGGGAAAGCTGGCGCTCGCCGGCGTGCTCAACGTCGCCGGCTGGCAGGTGTTCTCGGCAATGAGCCTGCAGTACATCGAGTCCGGCCGCGGCGCGATCATCGCCTACACGATGCCGCTGATGACGGCGCTGCTGTCGATCCCGGTTCTCGGCGAGAAGATCAGCCCGCGCGTGATGGCGGCCCTCCTGCTCGGCACCGGCGGTATGGCGCTGCTCCTGCCCGACGACTTCCTCGACCGCGGCGACCGCCAGCTTCTCGGCATCGGGCTGATGCTGTGCGCGGCGCTGTCCTGGGCGCTCGGCACGATCCAGCTCAAGTACATCAAGCTTCCGATGCCGACGATGGTGGCGACCGCCTGGTTCTTCGTCTTCGCCTTCCCGGTGCAGCTTGCCGGCGCGCTGTTCGAGACGCCGCCCGATCTCTCGACGCTCTCCTGGCCGGTGATCATAGGCGCGCTCTATGCCTCGACGATCCCGGTCTGCTTCGGCTACTGGGCCTGGTTCCGCCTGGTCGAGGTGCTGCCGGTGACGATCGCCTCGATCGCCACCCTGGCGACGCCGGTGCTGGGCGTGCTCTCCGGCGCGATCCTTCTCGGCGAGCCGACCGGCTGGCGCGAGATCGCGTCGCTGACCCTCGTCATCGCCTCGCTCGTCCTCGTTCTTTATCGAAAGCCCAAGGAGTGACCATGCTGGTCGGCTATGTCAGCGACGAACGCTATGTCGCGATCGAAGGGGTCGCGCTCGAGTTCATCCGGAATGGCGTCTCGGTTGCCGTGACGTCGCGCGCATCGGGAGCGGTTCATGCCGACATCGCCCCCGGCGAATACCAGGTCGTGCTGTCGAAGGCCGGCTTCGGATCGAAGCGCACGACAATGACCGTCGCGCGCGGCACGCCGCATCACTTCCGGCTGCTTGCCGACCAGCTTCTCGGATATCCGTGGCCGAAATACGTGCAGTCGGGCGAGAAGTCCGAGTTCCGCGTGCACTCGCCCGAGGCCTTCCACATGGAGCTCTGGCGCTATGGGCTCAAGAAGGAGCGGATCGAGGGCCTCGGCTGGTGGGACGAGCACGGGCCCCGCGCGATGGTGCAGATCACGCCGGATGGCGACTTCAGCCAGACCGGCGTTCAGTGGAGCAAGACCGGCTATGCCAGCCCCGGCTTCCGCCCGACCGCGACGGCGCCCGAGAAGAGCGGGCTCTACTACTTCCACGCCTCGACCAAGTCGGGTCTGTTCTTCTCGTTCCCATGGATCGTGGCGCCGAGGAAGCCGACCGCGAAGATCGCGGTGCTCGCCTCCAACATCACCTGGAACGTCTACAACGCCTTCGGCGGCCGCTCGAACTACATCAACACCGACAAGCTGCCGGAGACGCCGACGGTCAACGCGCGCCAGGACCTGCAGCGCTACACGGCGAAGAACTTCCTGACGTACCAGTCGGAGACCTACGCGCCGCTGTCGTTCGACCGGCCGGAGCCGATCAACTTCGTGCCCGAGGACGAGAAGCCGGAGAACATCATCGAGGGCCGCTCGGCCTGCCACATCGCACCCGCCGAGTGGCGGTTCCTCGCCTGGCTCGAGCGCGAAGGCTTCGGCTACGACTTCTGGGCCGAGAGCCAGCTGCACGAAGGCACGCTCGACCTCGATTCCTACAAGATCCTGATCCTCTCGACCCATCCCGAGTACTGGTCGCGCGAGATGTACTTCAAGGTGAAGGCCTGGGTGCACGAGCGCGGCGGCCGCCTGCTCTATCTCGGCGGCAACGGCATCGACTGCGAGGTGACCTTCGAGGGCGACGCGGTGGTCTGCCACAACGGCGACGCACGCCGGCTGCGCGCACCCGGCAAGTACACGCCGCGCTTCCGCGACCGGGTCGAATGCCCGTCGAACCTGCTCGGCGTCGTCTTCGACTACGACGGTGCGATGACCGGCGCGCCTTATCGCGTCAAGGACGCGAGCCATTGGATCTACGCCGGCACGGGCTTGAAGAACGGCGACCTGTTCGGCGAGAAGAGCCTGCACATGCGCTGCCCCGGCGGCGCCTCGGGCCATGAGACCGACAAGGTGACGCCCTGGACGCCGAAGGGCACGGTCCAGCTCGCCAAGGGCGAGAACCCCGACAATGGCGGCGCCGACATGGTCTATTACGAGATGCCGTCGGGCGGGAAAGTCTTCTCCGCCGGCTCGATCGCCTGGAACGCCTCGATCTTCATCGACGACAAGGTGTCGAAGATCACGCGGAACGTGATCGAGAATTTCCTGAGGTAGGTCTTACTCGCCACCTCGTACCCCTTCCCTCGCGTCGTACGCGGGGGAAGGGTTCCGAGCAAAGCGATCGCGTTAACCGTGACACCCATCACAGCTAGGCCGGCGTGATCCGTCGCAGTATGCTTCCCGCATGACCGGCATCATCTCGAACGCGCTCTCCGGGGCCATCGCCGCAGCCCGTCGCGAGGAGGTCACGGCCTCCAACATCGCGAACCTGCGGTCGCGAGGCGCGCCGAGGGACTCGGCCGACACGGCGGCGGCAGACGGCACGCCGCTTTTCCGGCCGGGCCAGGTGGTCGAGACCAGCAATGCCGCCGGCGGCGTGCGCGCCACCGTGACCGCGATCGACCCGACCTCGATCCAGCAGTTCGAGCCCGATGCGCCGGATGCCAACGCCGAGGGCGTGGTCGACCGGCCCAACGTCGAACTCGGCCAGCAACAGGCCAACCAGATCGTCGCCCAGCGCGCCTTCGAGGCGAACCTCAAGGTCATCCAGACCGCCAGCGAGCTCGAGAAGGCTCTGCTCGACATCAAGAGCTGATGTCGCCTTCGACCCGGGCCGCCGGCGCTTCGCCGCCGGACGGTCCCGGTTGACCGCCTTCCCGCCCCTCCCGACACTCGGCCGCATCGAGCGCCGGGAGAAGTCATGCGCGACCGCAGCGGCAACCTGACCATCAAGATCGATCCGTCCTGGGTCGATCTCGCGGAGGAGTTCAGGCGGAAGCCGTTCGGCGGCCATACGCCGGCTCTCCAGGAGCTGCTGGCGGTGATGCGCACCACGCCGATCGAGGGCCGCTATTTCCTCTGGCTCTCGAAGCCGCATCGCGAGTGGACGCTGGCGAAGATGTCGGACACCCGCCCGCTGAAGCCGATCCTGATCGGGCCGACATTTACCTCGCTCGAGGAAGCCGAGTGGCACGTATTCAAGCTGCGCTGGGAAGCGATGACCGGCCGGAAGCTGGCGATCGCTTAAGAGGGGTCCGAACGATGGTCGCCGTCATGGGATATGCCGATCGCCGCAGCGTGCGCGTCGGCGAGCCGATCCGGTTCAAGGTCAGCGTCGACGGGGCGCCGGCCTACAAGGCGACCGTCGTCCGCCTGCTGAGCGCGCAGACGTTTCCGCAACCGCACGCGCCGGAATTCAGGTTCGACGCGATGCCGTGCCCGTTCAACGGCGAGCATCGCGGCCAGCACCATCCGATCCCGGTCGGCAGCTACGCCGAGATCCCGGCGCACCCGAAGCTGACGCGCCTTTCCACCTGCACGCTCGCCGCGTTCATCTGGCCCACGACTCCTGCGAAGGGCGAGCAGGCGATCATGGGCACCGCCGACGGCCCGTCCGGCATCGGCCTTCACATCGACGCCGAGGGATGCCTCGCGCTCGTCGTCGGCGGCCAGACATACTCGCTGCCGCGGAAGCTGCGCCCGAAGCGCTGGAGCTTCGTCGCGGCCGCGGTCGACGCATCGGCCGGCACCGCGCTCGTCTACACGCGCGAGGTCGAGCTCTTCCAGTTCGACGTGCTGGGCCCGCTGCAGCAGCGTTTCGACCGCGTGCCCCGTCTTTCGCCTTCGGAGCGTCCTTTCCGGATCGGCGCCCAGTCCGACGGGCCCAAGGCCGTCCGCCACTACAACGGCAAAATCGAGCGCCCGCGCGTGCTCGGCCGCGCCCTCACCTACTCCGACCTGGAGCGCCTCG
>CAZDGR010000194.1:0-8177 GCA_964504845.1 uncultured Rhizobium sp.
TCGGAGGCCTTCTCGGCGATCATCATAGTAGGCGCGTTGGTGTTGCCAGAGGTGATCGTCGGCATCACCGAGGCGTCGACGACGCGAAGACCGCCGATGCCATGGACGCGCAGCCGCTCGTCGACGACCGCCATGCCGTCCGACCCCATCCGGCAGGTGCCGACCGGATGGAAGATCGTCGTGCCGATATCGCCGGCCGCCTTCGCCAGGTCCGCGTCGCTCTGCAGCTGCGGTCCCGGCTTGAATTCCTCGGGCGAGAACCTGGCAAGCGCCTTGGATCCTGCAATTCGGCGGGTGAGCCGGATCGCCTCGACGGCGACGCGCCGGTCGCCCTCGGTCGAAAGATAGTTGGGCTGGATCGCCGGCGGTGTGCGCGCGTCCGCATCCCGGATGCGCACATGGCCACGGCTTTCCGGACGCAGGTTGCAGACCGAGGCGGTGAAGGCCGGAAACGGATGGAGAGGCTCTCCGAAGCGCTCCAGGCTCAGCGGTTGCACGTGATACTCGAGGTTGGCGGTCTCAAGCGCCGGGTCGCTCTTGGCGAAGCCGCCGAGCTGGCTCGGCGCCATGGTCAGCGGTCCGCGCCGGAACAGCGCGTACTCGAACGCCATGCCGATGCGCCCGAGCAGGCTGCCGGCGCGCTCGTTCAAGGTCCGCGTATTGCTGACCTTGAAGGCGAGACGAAGCTGCAGGTGGTCCTGCAGGTTCTCGCCGACTCCAGGGAGCTCGCGTGCGACGGCAACGCCGTTCCCGGCGAGCACCGCGCCGGGCCCGATGCCGGAGACCTGAAGCAGCTGGGGCGAGCCGATCGCGCCGGCGGCGAGGATAACCTCGCCGTTCGCCTCGATCCGCATCGGGATGCCGCGATGGCGCAACGCCACGCCCGTGGCGCGGCCGTTCTCGAGCAGCAGCCCCTCGGCCTCGGCATGGGTGAAGACCTTGAGGTTGGCCCGGCCCTTCACCGGCTTGAGGAACGCCTGAGCCGTGCTGAGCCGTACCCCGCGACGCTGGTTGACCTGGAAGTAGCCGCAGCCCTCGTTGTCGCCGCGGTTGAAGTCGGTGGTCTTCGGGATGCCGACCTCGGCCGCGGCGTCGCGGAACGCGTCCAGGATCTCCCAGGAGAGCCGCATCTCGTCGACGATCCACTCGCCGCCGCTGCCATGATGATCATCGGCGCCGCGCGTCTGGTGCTGCGAGCGCTTGAAGTAGGGAAGCACGTCCTCCCACGCCCAGCCGGCATTGCCGAGCTGGCGCCAGTGGTCGTAGTCGCGCGCCTGGCCGCGCATGTAGATCATGCCGTTGATCGCGGAGCAGCCGCCGAGCACGCGGCCGCGCGGATAGTTGAGGACGCGGCCGTTCAACCCCGGCTCCGCCTCGGTCTTCAGGCACCAGTCGGTCTCGGGATTGTTCTGGGTATAGAGATACCCGACGGGCACGTGGATCCAAAGGTAGCTGTCGCGCCCGCCCGCCTCCAGCAGTGCCACCGAGATCGTGGGATCGACCGAGAGCCGGTTCGCCAGCACGCAGCCGGCGGAGCCGGCGCCGACAATCACGTAGTCGAAGCTGCCGAGGCTCGCACGGGTCGCTGCGTCCTTCATCCTTGACCTCCTTCCATCGCCCCACCTTACCCGAGGGGCTGCGAGCGTGGACAGGGGACGGCGAAGCCGGCTTAATGGCTCCGGGCGCCACGGGATTCGAGGGGGAACCCGCTGCTTCACGAGACCGTCGTCCTCGGCCTGTCGCTGGCCTATCTCGGCCTCCTGTTCGCCGTCGCCTATGTCGGCGACCGGCACGCGCGTGCCTGGTCGTCGAGCCGGCTCGGGCCGATCGTCTATGGCCTGTCGCTTGCGATCTACTGCACCTCCTGGACATTCTACGGCGCGGTCGGGCGGGCGGCGACCTCGGGCCCCGACTTCATCCTGATCTATGTCGGCCCGGTGCTGGTGGTTCTCGCCGGGTACCCGATGCTCCGCAAGATCATCACCACGGCCAAGCGCCACAACGTCACCTCGATCGCCGACTTCCTGGGGTCGCGCTACGGCAAGAGCCGCGCGGTCGCGGTCAGCGCCACCCTGATCGCCTCGGTCGGCGCCCTTCCCTACATCGCGCTCCAGCTCCAGGCGGTGTCCTCGAGCTTCGGCGCCATCGCCGGCCCCAGCTTCGCCGGCGCAGGCGCGTCGCCTTTCGCCGACACGTCCTTCATCGTCGCCGTGCTGATGGCGATCTTCACCATCCTGTTCGGCGTCCGCCACGTCCAGGCGGCCGAGCAGCACCGCGGCATGATGCTGGCGATCGCCTTCGAGTCGGTGGTCAAGCTGGTAGCGCTGCTCGCGGTCGGGCCATTCGTCATCTTCGGACTCTTCGATGGCCCGGCGGATCTCGTCGCCCGTATCGCCGCATCGCCGGAAGTCGGCAAGCGCCTAGAAGGGAGCGCGTCCAATCTCTCCTGGGTCGTGACCACGCTGCTCGCCGCCAGCGCCTTCCTCTGCCTGCCGCGCCAGTTCCATGTCGCCGTGGTCGAGCACGACCACCCGGAAAGCCTGAAGACAGCGCGCTGGCTCTTTCCGGCGTACCTGGTGCTGATCAACCTGTTCGTGGTGCCGATCGCCGCCGGCGGGCTCCTGCTGCTTCCCCGGATCGCCAATCCCGACCTGTTCGTGCTGACCCTGCCGCTGTCCGACAACGAAGCCTGGCTTTCGCTGCTGGTGTTCATCGGCGGCCTCTCCGCCGCGACGTCGATGGTGATCGTCGCCTGCATGGCGCTGTCGGGCATGATCGGCAACGAGCTGGTGATGCCGCTGCTGCTGCGCCGCCGCGCCGCGGCCCAGGGCGACCTTGGTCCCCTGGTGCTGCTGGTGCGACGCGCCGCGGTGCTGGTGATCGTGCTCGCGGGCTACGCCTATCACCGGATCATCGCCGGCTATCTGCCGCTCGCTTCGATCGGCATGATCTCGTTCTGCGCTGTCGCCAACTTCATGCCCGGCCTGATCCTCGGGCTGTACTGGCGGCGGGCGAACCGCTTCGGCGTCGTCGCCGGCCTCGCCGGCGGCTTCGCGATCTGGCTCTACGCGCTGCTGATCCCCTCGCTTCAGCAGGCGCGCGGCGCCGAGCTGGCGACGCCGCTCGCGCCGTTCCTGCCCGCCCCTCTCGACTCGCTCGACCCCATCGGCCAGGGCTTCCTCGTCGGCATCACCGTCAACACCCTTCTGCTGATCGCAGGCTCGCTGCTGATCCCCGCCCGGCGTCGCGACGCCGAGCAGGCCGACGCCTTCGTGCTCGGCGCCGAGGCGCCCAGGCTCGCGCATGCCGGTGGCGATGCGTCGTCCCGGATCGCGGAGCTGCGCGACCTGGTCGCCCGATTCCTCGGTGCCGAGCGGGCCGAACGCGCCTTCGCCGATCGCGGCATGACCTTGCCTGCGGCGCTGGCACTGGCCGAGCGCCTGCTTTCCGGCACCATCGGCGCCGCGTCCGCGCGCGTCATCATGGCCGCGGTCGAGCGGCGGCGGCTGATCTCGCCACGTGCCGCGCGCGCCATGCTCGACGAGGCGTCGGAAGCGATCCGCTACAGCTCTGACATCCTCCGGAACGCCCTCGACCACGCCGGGCTCGGCATCGCCGCCTTCGACCGCGAGAGCCGCCTCGAGATCTGGAACGAGCGCTTCCCGGCGCTCCTCGGCCTCGATCCCGACACTGTCATGGTCGGCGCCCAGGCCGGTTCGCTCGCCGAGGTGCTGAAGCGTCCGGAGACCTCGCAGGTCCTGGAACGCCGCGGGCCGAATGCGAGCGCGATCGAGATTCGGCTCGATCCGCTGCCGGGCGGCGGCTTCGTCGCCACCTGCCACGACGTGACCGCCCGCGTGCGTGCCGCCGAGGCCTTGCGCGACAGCGAACGCCGGATCCGTATCTATACCGACAACGTGCCGGTGCTGATCGCTTACATCGATCGCGACGAGCGCTACCGCTTCACCAACCGCCTCTACCAGGCGGCACTCAACGTGACGCCGGTCGAGGCCGAAGGCCGCACCATCGTCGAGGTGATCGGCGAGGAGCGTTACCGCCGGCTGAAACCCCATATCGACGGCGTGCTGCGGGGCGAGCACCAGACCTTTGAGATCGAGTTCCCGACCAACGATGCCAATGTCGAAGTCGCGCAGGGTACCTACATCCCGCACTTCGACGAAGCCGGCGCCGTCATCGGCTTCTTCCTCCTCTATCAGGACACGACCCAGGCCCGGGCCGCCGAGGCGGTGCTGCGCCAGTCGAAGGAGACGCTGGAGCTCCGCGTCGCCGAACGCACCGCCGAGCTGGAGCGGAGCCGGGCCGAGGCCGAGGCAGCCAATCTGGGCAAGACCCGATTCATCGCCGCGGCGAGCCACGACCTGCTGCAGCCCCTGCACGCCGCGCGCCTGTTCACCGCGGCACTCGCCGATCGCCAGCCCGGGAACGACCTCGCCACCAAGATCGACCAGGGCCTCGGCGCGGTCGAGGCGCTGCTGGACGCGCTTTTGGACATCTCGAAGCTGGACGCCGGCGCGTTGAAGCCGGACAGGCGCGCCTTCGCGCTGCAGCCGCTTCTCGACTCGGTGGCGGCGGCCTTCGTGCCGATCGCATCCAAGAGCGGTGCCGCCCTTCGCGTCATCCCCTCCTCGGTGACGGTTTCGACCGACCCGGCGCTGCTCCGGCGCATCCTGCAGAACTTCGTCTCCAATGCGCTCCGCTACGGCGGCGGCGAAGGCCGCAAGCCGCGCGTCCTCCTCGGCTGCAGGCGGACCGGCAAGGCGCTTCGCATCGAGGTCTGGGACAACGGCCCGGGCATTCCCGAGGACAAGCGCGACCTCGTGTTCCAGGAATTCGTCCGGCTGCACCCGGCCGCCGTCGACCGGGGCGAAGGCCGTGGCCTCGGCCTCGGCCTCGCGATCGTCGAGCGCATCGCGCGCATGCTCGGACACAAGGTGTCGCTCCGCTCGGAGGCCGGCCGCGGCTCGGTCTTCTCGGTCACCGTGCCGCTCGCCGCCAAGGCTGCCGCACGGCCTGCGCCGATTCCGGTGCAGCCGATGCTGCCGGCACTCGATACCGGCGCATTCGTCCTCTGCATCGACGATGAGGCCCAGGTACGCGACGCGATGGCGACGCTGCTGGGCGGCTGGGGCTGCCGGATCCTGACTGCGTCGGGGCCTGAGGAAGCGCTGGCGGCGCTGGCCGACGAGGGACGCGCACCCGATCTGCTGGTCGTCGACTATCATCTCGGCGCCGGCCCTGACGGTCTCACCGTCATCGAGCGGATCCGCGGGGAATGGGGCGCCGAGGTCGCCGCGGCTCTGATCACCGCCGACCGCGACGCGACTCTGAGGGCACGCGCTCGGGGCCAGCGCATCGACCTCCTGCTGAAGCCGGTCAAGCCGGCAGCGCTTAGGGCATTGCTCCGCGGCCGCAGGCGCAACCAGCAGGTAGCCCTCAGGGCTTGACCGCTTCCTTTGTCGGATCGAGCGCCAGGTGACGGGCGAGGATCACCGCCTGGGTGCGCGAACGGACGCCGAGCTTTCGCAGGATCGTCGTCACATGCGCCTTGACCGTAGGTTCGCCGACCGAGAGCTCGTAGGCGATCTGCTTGTTGAGCCGGCCCTGCGCCATCAGCGCGAGCACCCGCCACTGCTGCGGCGTGAGCTGGGCGGCGCGGCGGGCGAAGTCGGCCGCTTCCACATCGTCCTCGACCGCTTCGGCCTCGGGCGGCACCAGCACCTCGCCGTCGAGCACCGCCTTCACCACCTTGGCGATCGACTCGAGCGAGGCCGACTTCGGCATGAATGCCGAGGCACCGAGGTCCATCACCCGGCGCATCACCCGACCGTCGCGGGTCGCCGAGACGATGACGACCGGCACCGACGGATGCGTCGCCCTGACCGTCGCCAGGCCCGTCAGCCCGTCCATGCCCGGCATGTCGAGATCAAGGAGCAGCGCGTCGATCTCGGCCTCGCGCTCGAGCAGCGCCATCGCCTCGGCCATCGAGGCTGCGGTATCGATGCGGGCACCCTCGAAGCTCTGACGGAGCGCCGTCTTCAGCGCATCGCGGACCATCGGGTGGTCGTCGGCGACGATGAAGGTCGGCCCGGGCTGGGCTTGGGTTTCGGCGGGCGCCACGTTCGCTTGAGATCCTCGGACGGTTTCCCCGATGCTTGGGACGAAGCTCCTCGATGGTCAAGGCTTTCGATCGAGTATCATCGCCTTCCCGCCTCGCCCTCTTCCGACAGAGACGCCCATGCCCCGCCACCACGAGCTCGCCGCCTCGCCCGCCACCTGCCATTGGGGTGTCTTCTCATCCGACCTGCCGCCGGTGACCCGCATTGCCTCGGGCGACACCATCACGATCCACTGCGTCTCGGGCGGACCGCCGACGCTGCCGGAGCCGCCGTTCAAGATCCTGCCGGAGCATCCGGAGATCCTTGCCAAGGTGAAGATGGGTCCGGGCGGACACATCCTGACCGGACCAGTCTATGTCGAAGGTGCCGAGCCCGGAGACACGCTGGAGGTCCGCATCAAGGACGTGGCGTTGCGCCAGGACTGGGGCTGGACCGTGATCGCGCCCTTGAAAGGAACCTTGCCGGAAGACTTCCCGGTCCGCCGCATCTGGCACCTGCCGATCGACCGCAAGGCGATGGTCGCCGAGATGCCCTGGGGCATGAAGGTGCCCCTCAAGCCGTTCTGCGGCGTGATGGGCGTGGCGCCGCCGCCGGTCTATGGACAGGTCGACACCATCGTGCCGCGCGAGTACGGCGGCAACCTCGACAACAAGGAGCTCGGCGCCGGCTCGACGCTGTATCTCCCGGTGTTCGTGCCCGGTGCCCTGTTCTCGACCGGCGACGGCCACGCGGTGCAGGGCGACGGCGAAGTCTCGATCACCGCGCTCGAAACGGCGGTGTCGGGCACCTTCGAGCTGATCGTGCGCAAGGACCTCAAGCTCAAGTTCCCGCGCGCCGAGACGCCGACGCATTTCATCTCGATGGGCCTCAACGTCGATCTCGACGAGGCGGCCAAGCAGGCGCTCCGCGAGATGATCAAGATGATCTGCGAGAAGCTGAACGTCTCGCCTGAAGAGGCCTACATGCTCTCCAGCCTCGCGGTCGACCTGCGCGTGACGCAGCTCGTCGACGGCAACAAAGGCATCCACGCCATGCTGGCTAAGTCCCTGCTCGCCGGCCGCTGACCTACTTCCAAGGAGTCCCCGACGTGACCCAGATCTTTTCCCTCGACGGCAAGGTGGCGCTGGTCACCGGCGCCTCCCGCGGTCTCGGACGCGCCATGGCGCTGGCGCTCGCCAAATGCGGCGCGCATGTCGTGATCAACGGCCGCAACGAGGCCGGCATCGCCCAGACCAAGGACACCCTCCTCAAGGCGGGATGCAAGGCGAGCGGCATGGCCTTCGACACCACCGACATCGCCAAGGCGGACGCGGCGATCGACCGGATCGAGAAGGACTTCGGCCACCTCGACATCCTGGTCAACAATGCCGGCTACGGAAACGCCAAGACCGCGACCGAGGCGACCAACGCCGAGTGGGACGAGATCATCAATGTCGACCTCAACGCCTGCTTCCGGCTCGCCAAGCGCGCCTCGGTCGGCATGATCAGGCGCGGCTGGGGCCGGATCATCAACATCTCCTCGATCAACGCCCATATCGCGCGCGAGGCCAATGCCAACTACTGCGCCGCCAAGGCCGGGCTCGAAGGCATGACGAGAGCAATGGCGGTCGAATGGGGTTCCAAGGGGGTGACGGTCAATGCGATCGCGCCCGGCTACATGATGACGCCCGAGAACATGGACACGCCGCTCCGCGCCGATCCGGAGAAGCGCGAGTGGTTCGCGCAGCGCACTGCGCTTAAGCGCTGGGGCCAGGCCGACGAGCTCGACGGCGCGGTCTGCTTCCTCGCCGGCAATGCGTCCGCCTATGTCACCGGCACGACGATCATCGTCGACGGCGGTATGAGCGTGAAGATCTAGCCGCGCCCGTTCGCGTGCGGCTTGAGCGCCGCGACGATCGTCTCATGGGTCGGGACCGGCACGCCGAGCTTGCGACCGAGGCGGACGACGGCACCCGAAAGCCAGGGGAGCTCCAGCTTCGCCCCGCGCTCGAGGTCGTGCAGCATCGAGGCCTTCATCGTCGCCGGCAGCTGCATCATGAA
>CAZDGR010000195.1:0-8151 GCA_964504845.1 uncultured Rhizobium sp.
GAAGCGGTCGCATCGGGCAGCCAGGTAGGCGTCGACCAGGACCCCGAGGCCGAGGCCGTAGCCGTCGATGCTCATGTCGAAGCCGACATCGCTGAAGCGCGGCAGGGCGCGACCGGCATAGCCGTCCTGCGTTCCCGGTATGCGTGCTCGCTCCAGGGTGACGACACGTGCGAGTCCATAGCGTTCGCTGAAGGCGGCGATGGCGCCCTCGCTGTCGGTTAGGATGAAGAGCTTCGCCGCGGGATCGGCCTCGAGCCAGCGGTCCACCTGAGGGAAGTACATCTCCAGCGAGATCTCCCGCCCTTCCAGCGCCTCGAGGTTCTTGCCTTGGCTCTGGGACCGCGCATGGACCGCGATCGTCGGCCCGGAAAGCAGCTTTGAGGCGAGGCCGGAGACGATGCCGTTCACCTCGGGCTTGAGGCGGTACCGCGCAAAGATCTCGCGGAAGACGTCGAGCGTCGGCATCGATGTCCAGGGGTGGCCTTCCGGTGTCCATGCGAGGACGTCGCCGATGTCGACGAAGCCGTCGGCGACGATCAGGGACTCGGACCTGTTCAACGCCGCCAGCGGACCCATGCCAAGCGGATTTCCCCTCAGTGCCTTGATGTGCCGATAGGGGTCGGAGCCGAACAGCGTCTCCGGCTTCCACGAGCGGGGGAGGACGTCTGTCGCCGCCCGCTCCAGCTCGGCCCGGTCAACCGGCGAGAGCGGCTCAAAATACTGATCCCAGGCGTTCGCATGCGCGGTGCCGCGATAGCGGACTTCCTCGCCCCAGTAGACAGAGGGAATCCGGCCGGTGATTTCCGCGAAGGCCATGACGTTGGCGACGTGGAACATTTCCGCCCAGAACCCGGCGCCCCAGCCGCGGATCAGGACGTGTCCGGCGGCGCGCCGCCGACGCTCCGCGTCGGTCGGATGCAAGGCGCGATCGCGGCTCGTCCCCCATCCGGCGACGACCGCGGCGACCTCGCTCGCCGTCCTCGCGAGGCGCGCGCGCGTGAAGTGGAGGGCTTCCGGCGCGCCGTCGAGACCGGGAAATCGGGCCACGAGATCCTCGGCCAGCATCGCCGATTCCAGGAACCTTCCCGATCTCACCGTGGCCATGACGACGTCGTTGGGGACGTGCTTCGCCAGGTCGGGAGCGGCATCGAGCGCCGCAGCCAGATGCGTTCGCGCCGCGTCGGCGCTGCCGCCGAGAGCTTCCAGGATCGCCAGCTGGAGCATGCACAAGGGACCGGTCGCGCCGAGCGCGTAAGCGCGTCGCTGGCTGGCCAGTGCGGAGGGAGCGCCCGGTTGCGCGCGATACAGGGTGGCGAGGCTGTGCCAAGTGGTCCAGGGCACCGGATCGAGCGCCGCCGCACGGCGAAGCAAGGACATCGCGGACGCCATGTCGCCCGCGCTCGCGCGCTGGCTCGCCAGAGCCGAGAGGGAGTCCGCGAGGTTCGGATCGCCCGTCACGGCGAGCGTTCTCTCGCCGACGACGCGGCTAGAGCCTGGGCCAGGGTTTCTGCGGTCCGCGGATCTTCTCGTACGCGCGGCAGATGCGGAGCACGCCGAGATCGTCGAAGCGCTGTCCGACGACCTGCAGGCCGATCGGCAGTCCCGACTTCGTGTAGCCGCAGTTGATCGAGGCCGCCGGCTGCTCCGACATGTTGAAGGCGACGGTGAAGCCGATGTGCTCCAGCGGCTTCAGGAAGTCGTTGGTCGGGCTCGGCAGCTCCGCCGCGTAGGCCACGTTCGGCGCGGTCGGCGAAAGGACGTAGTCGTACGCCAGCGAGGCGTTGTTGGCGGCGGCGCGCATCGCCATGAACTGGCCGAAGTTCTGGAACACCTGCTCGCCGGTCTGTCCTTCCGACGACATCGCCCACCCGGCGATGTAGGGAAGCACCTTGGCGCGGCGTGCCGGAGGCAGCGCCATGAGGTCGATGCGCGCGCGCATGCGCCAGAAGTGATCGACGCCGTCGAGCATCGTTCGCGTGAGGAACGGCTTCATCGGCTCGACGATCGCGCCGGCCTGCTCGAGCGTTTTCGCGGCGGCCTTCACCGCCTCGGTCACTTCCGGATCGACGGGAAGGCCGCAGCCGGCTTCCAGCATCAGGCCGAAGCGGAGCCCCTTCACGTCGCGATCGAGGTTGAGCCAGTCGAAGGCCTCATAGGGGAGGCTCATGTGATCGCGCGTATCGGGATGCGAGAGCACGTTCATCATCAGCGCGGAGTCGGTGACGCTGCGCGTCATGGGACCTGCGACGCGACCCATGTAGGGCGGATCGATCGGAATGCGCCCGAGGCTCGGCTTCAAGGTGAAGATGCCGCACCACGATGCCGGCAGTCGCACCGAGCCGCCGATGTCGGTGCCGATATGCAGCGGTCCGTATCCGGCCGCGGCCGCGGCGGCGGCGCCGGCGCTGGAGCCGCCGGGGTTCTTCGTGAGGTCCCACGGATTGCGCGCGAGCCTGTGGAAGCTCGACAACCCCGACGACAGCATTCCGTAGTCGGGCATCGTCGTCTTGCCGAGGATCACCGCGCCCGCCTCGCGCGAACGCGCTGCCGGCGGCGCGTCGACCGGCGAAGGCTTGAGCTCGGTCGCGGCCGTGCCGAGCGGAACCGCGACGCCTTTCGTCGCGATGTTCTCCTTGATCGTGATCGGCACGCCATCCAGCGCGCCGGTCGGCTCGCCTTTCTGCCACCGCTGCTCGGCGCCGCGCGCGGACGAGAGCGCGCCTTCCGGATCGAACGACCACGTCGCTTGCAGCTTCGGCTCGTAAGCCTCGATGCGCGCGACGACGGCCTTCGCGACCTCGAGCGGCGACAGGGTCTTCGATCGGTACTGCTTCAGGAGGTCGACGGCGCTCAGGTCGGCAAGATCGGTCATCGCTGGAGGCTCGGGTTCGAGAAGAGGCGGGGCGCCATTATGGACGAGGATCGGGCTCCGTGCCGCTTCCTGGAGGTTGGGCGATGAATCTGAAATCAATCCCCAAGAAAACCCCGTAAGCCGCTGAAAATACTTGACGACCCGATTCGCTCCATGCGAATCATCGCGGATGGTGATTCGGCGCATGATTCGTCGTGCCGTGAAGCGGATCGTCGGTCCGCTGATCGGCTGCCTCGCCGTCGCCTACTTCGCCTACCATCTGGTCAACGGCGAGCGCAGCCTGCTCGCGTGGCGTCACATGGATGTCGAGATCGCCGAGGCCGAAAGCCGGCTCGGACAGCTCCAGGGCGAGCGCTCCGCGCTCGAGCGTCGCGCCAGCCTGCTGCGTCCCGACCATCTCGATCCGGACATGCTGGAAGAGCGCGCCCGCGCCGTCCTCAACTTCGCGCGCCCCGACGAGGTCGTCGTGCTCGCACCCCGGAAGCCGAAGGGCTGACCGCTACTTCAGCGTCTTCAGATACGCGATGACGTCGGCGCGGTCCTGGGCCTTGGGGAATCCCGGGAACACCATCTTCGTATCGGTTGCCACGACGCGCGGGCCGGCGAGCCAGCGCTCGAGACGCTCGTCGCTCCACGGCTGGGCCGAGAGAGCCTTCAGGCTCGCCGAGTACGCATAGTTCTGCGCCGAGGCGACCTGGCGGCCGGCGATGCCGAAGAGCCCCGGCCCGACCTTGGCGCGCGCCTGCTGGTCGGTGGTGTGGCAGTTGGTGCAGCGCTGGAACAGGACCTTGCCGCGATCCGTATCGCCGGCGAGCCCGACGCGAACCGGCTCGGCATCGATGCGCGGAACGCCCTTCACCTTGGCGACGAGCTCGTCCCAGCTGAAGACGTACTGCGCTTCCGGCAGCGCCTTGTGGCATTCGAGGCAGGGCTTCTCGACCATCTGCGGGTTATGCGTCTTGCCGGGGCTGAAGGTGGCGTAGTTCCAGTCGCCGTTGCGGATCGCCTCCGGATGCTCCTCGCCCCAGCCGGGTCCGGTCTGCATCAGGCCGTAGAAGACCACGTCGCCCTTCTCCCAGAGCCCGTCGGGCCCGGCGACCGGCTGGTTCGCAGCGTCGGTCTTCGCCTTGTAGACCTCCATCATCAGGATCGCGCCGTTGGGCATCGGCTTTCCGTCCTTCGCCGCCTCGACCGCGACGGGATTGGCGAAGAGGTGGCGGACCTGGCCGTTGTCCGGCCGGTTGTGCACCGCATAGGGTAGCCACGTCTTCTCGTAGCCATCGGGGAAGGCGATCCGTTTCGGATCGGCCTTCGCCGCGAAGAGCGGCAGAACGGCGAGAGCGAGCGCGAGCAGAGAACGGGCGAGCGGCATCCAAACCTCCCTAGCCGGCATTCGGCCGGCAGTTGTTTGTGACGCCCCCGTCGCATGCGAGGCTAGGGAAAAGTCCGAGGCGAGAGGAGTCACATCCACGTGCAGGCAAGACCGGTCGTCTACGGCGCCCGCTACAGCGTCTATGTGAGGAGCGTGCTGCTGGCGCTGACCGAGAAGGGCGTCGCGCACGACGTGGTCGAGGTCGACGTCTTCGCCGAGGACGGTCCGCCGGCGGACCACCTCGCGCGGCATCCGTTCGGCAAGATCCCGGCATTCGACCACGACGGCTTCCGTCTCTTCGAGACGCCGGCGATCGCCCGCTACGTCGACGAGGCTTTTCCCGGCCCGGCGCTGCAGCCGGCCGATCCCAAGGGCCGCGCCCGGATGATGCAGGCGATCGGCGTCCTCGACAGCTACGCCTATCGCCGCTGGATCTGGGACATCTACGTCGAGCGCATCTCGCTGCCGAAGCGGGGGCAGGCCCCGGACGAGGCGAAGATCGCCGCCGCCCTGCCGAAAGCGGCCATGGCGGCGAAGGCGCTCGAAGACATTCTCGACAACCGCCCTTTTCTCGCCGGCGAGGCGATCAGCCTCGCTGATCTCCACGCCGCGCCGATGCTCGGATACTTCGAGCGGGCCCCCGAAGGGGCGGCGACGATCTCCCGCCACGCGAGGCTTTCGGCCTGGTGGAAGAACCTCTCGAAGAGGCAGTCGGTGACGGAAATCTGCACATATTGATTTTAAGTAAACAGACAAGTCAGTCCATTTCGGCGGATCATCTCGCGAACGCGACATTTCCGGATGGGTAACCCTCTGTCGCCTATCCGCCTCAATGATCCGTTTTCTTTCGCCCGAACAGGCTCTCAAGTAATAAAACGCCGATTTCCTGGGGATTTTATGACGATCGTAAGAAAAGCCGTTGCTGCGGCGCAGCATCATTACTTGCAGAGCCTTGTTCTTTCAGGGCTTTAGCGCTACCTCTTCTGTCATCTGGGACCGGGTCTCGAAGACCTCGCGGGGAAGCGAAATGCCAAAAGTCAAAAAGGGCGAGCGGGGCGACGCAAAACCGGCCCCGGTAGCGGAATTACTTAAATACTACCGCGACATGCTGCTGATCCGCCGCTTCGAGGAGCGGGCCGGCCAGCTCTACGGCATGGGCCTGATCGGCGGCTTCTGCCACCTCTATATCGGCCAGGAGGCCGTCGTGGTCGGCATGCAGGCGGCGATCACCGGCGACGACGCGGTGGTCACCAGCTATCGCGACCATGGCCACATGCTCGCCTGCGGCATGGACCCGCGCGGCGTGATGGCCGAGCTCACCGGGCGCATCGGCGGGTACTCGAAGGGCAAGGGCGGCTCGATGCACATGTTCAGCCGCGAGAAGAACTTCTTCGGGGGACACGGCATCGTCGGCGCCCAGGTGCCGATCGGCACCGGCATCGCCTTCGCCCACAAGTACAACGGCGAGAAGCGAGTCTGCCTGACCTATTTCGGCGACGGCGCGGTCAACCAGGGCCAGGTTTACGAGAGCCTGAACATGGCGGCGCTCTGGAAGCTGCCCTGCATCTACGTCATCGAGAACAACAAGTACGGCATGGGCACCTCGGTCGAGCGCTCGGCCGCGGGCAAGGCGCTCGCCGAGCGCGGCGCCGCCTACGGCATCCCCGGCGAGCAGGTCGACGGCATGGACGTGCTCGCGGTCAAGGAGGCCGGCGAGCGCGTCGTCGCGGCAGCGAAGGCGGGCGAGGGGCCAGCGATCCTCGAGGTGCTCACGTATCGCTATCGCGGCCACTCGATGTCCGACCCGGCCAAGTACCGGACCAAGGAAGAGGTCGACAAGATGCGGACCGAGCGCGACCCGATCAATCTCGTCCGCGACCTGCTTCTCGCCCAGGGCAAGAGCGAGGACGACCTGAAGAAGATCGACAAGGAGATCCGCGACATCGTCGCTGATGCCGCCGACTTCTCGCAGACGAGCCCCGAGCCGCCCGAGTCCGAGCTCTACACCGACATCCTGGTGGAGGGCTGACGCCATGCCGATCGACATCCTGATGCCGGCGCTGTCGCCGACGATGACCGAAGGCAAGATCGCCCGCTGGCTCAAGGCCGTCGGCGACAACGTGAAGTCCGGCGACGTTCTCGCCGAGATCGAGACCGACAAGGCGACCATGGAAGTGGAGGCGGTCGACGAAGGTCGGCTCGACACCATCCTCGTGCCGGAAGGCACCGAGGGCGTGAAGGTGAACACGCCGATCGCGCGTCTCGCCGGAGACGGCGAGGCGGCGAAGCCGGCCCCAAGAGCCGAGGCCAAGGCCGAGGCGAAGCCGGCTCCCGCCGCGCTGAAAGCGCCGATCGCCGCGGCTCCGGCCGAGAAGGAGTATTCAGGCCCGACCGCGACCATGACCGTCCGCGAAGCGCTGCGCGATGCGATGGCGGAAGAGATGCGGCGCGACGGGAAGGTGATGCTGATGGGCGAGGAGGTCGCCCAGTACCAGGGCGCCTACAAGATCAGCCAGGGCCTGCTGCAGGAATTCGGCGAGCGGCGCGTCGTCGACACGCCGATCACCGAGCAGGGGTTCGCGGGCTTGGCGGTCGGCGCTGCCTTCATGGGCCTCCGGCCCATCGTCGAGTTCATGACCTTCAACTTCTCCATGCAGGCGATCGACCAGATCATCAACTCCGCTGCCAAGACGCTCTACATGTCGGGCGGCCAGATGGGATGCCCGATCGTCTTCCGCGGGCCGAACGGCGCTGCCGCCCGCGTCGCCGCCCAGCACAGCCAGTGCTACGCCTCGTGGTACGCCCATTGCCCGGGCCTCAAGGTCGTCTCGCCCTACACGGCGGGCGATGCCAAGGGCCTGCTCAAGTCGGCGATCCGCGATCCCAACCCGA
The DNA here is from genome assembly GCA_964504845.1 of uncultured Rhizobium sp. Lineage (GTDB taxonomy): Bacteria > Pseudomonadota > Alphaproteobacteria > SHVZ01 > SHVZ01 > SHVZ01. The sequence continues at coordinate 7,137 of CAZDGR010000195.1, forward strand.
TCATCTTCCTCGAGAACGAGGTCCTTTACGGCCAGTCTTTCGAGGTGCCGACCGAAGGCGACCACATCGTGCCGATCGGCAAGGCGCGCATCGCGCGGAAGGGCGAGCACGTCACCATCACCGCCTTCTCGCTGATGGTGAAGTATGCGCTCGAGGCCGCCGAGCTTCTCGCGGCCGAGGGCATCTCGGCCGAGGTGATCGATCTCCGCACGTTGCGCCCGCTCGATACCGAGACGATCGTGTCCTCGGTGAAGAGGACCAATCGCCTCGTCTCGGTCGAGGAGGGCTGGCCCTATGCCGGCATCGGCTCCGAGCTGATCGCGGTGATGATGGAGCAGGCCTTCGATCATCTCGATGCGCCGCCGGTCCGCGTCACCGGTCTCGACGTGCCGATGCCGTACGCGGCGAACCTCGAGCGGCTGACCCTGCCGTCGCCGCAGAGGATCGCCGCCGCCGCCAAGTCCGTCTGCTACCGGTCGTAAGGTCGGGGGAACCTCAGCAATGCCGATCAACATCCTGATGCCGGCCCTTTCGCCAACGATGACCGAGGGCAATCTCGCCAAGTGGCACAAGAAACCCGGCGACAAGGTTTCGGCCGGCGACGTGATCGCCGAGATCGAGACCGACAAGGCGACGATGGAAGTCGAAGCCGTCGACGAAGGTACGCTCGGCGAGATCAAGGTGCCGGAAGGCACCCAGGGCGTGAAGGTCAACGACGTGATCGCGGTGCTGCTCGGCGACGGCGAGAAGGCCGGAGCCGCACCGGCTCCTGCGGCTCCGGCGCCGAGGCCGGCGGCGCCGGCTCCGGCAGCAGCGTCCCCGGCGCCTGCGCCGGCTCCCGCCGCGCCGAAGCCGATGGCCGCTTCGCCCACACCGGTCGCGCCGGACTCGCGCATCTTCGTCTCGCCCTTGGCCAGGCGCATGGCCGAGCAGGCGGGCCTCAACCTCGGCTCGCTGAAGGGCTCCGGACCCGGCGGGCGGATCGTGAAGGCCGACATCGAGGCGGCGATCACCG
>CAZDGR010000196.1:0-8124 GCA_964504845.1 uncultured Rhizobium sp.
CCGAGCGCCCCAACGTCGCCGACGTCTATGTGTTTCCCAACATGGGCGACGGCGGCCTCGCCGCTGGCGCTGCCTGGCTCAGCCATCTGCAGCGCGTCGGCACGACGCCGCAACGGTTCGACACCGCGCTGCTCGGGCCCGCGCCGACAGAGGACGAGGTGCTGCACGAACTCAGGAGCAGCGGCCTTGCCTACACGCGACCGGCCGACATGGAAGATCGCGTCGCCGAGCTGCTGGCGTCGAGCCAAGTGGTCGCCCGCTGCGCGGGCGCAATGGAATACGGGCCCCGCGCGCTCGGCAATCGCAGCATCCTCTATCACGCCTCCGATCCCGGCGTGAACGACTGGCTGAATCGCCGCCTCAAGCGCTCGGAGTTCATGCCGTTCGCGCCGGCGACCCTCGCCGAAGCGGCGGCCGAGCGCTACATAGGCCTCAACAAGGCGCGCGAGACGGCGAAGTTCATGGCGATTACATTCGCCTGCACGAAAGTCATGCAGGAGGAGGCTCCTGCCGCGGTCCATGTCGACGGCACCGCCCGGCCGCAGGTGGTCGATCCGGTCAGCTACCCCGCCTTCCACCGCATCCTCACCGCTTATCGACGGCGCACCGGACGGGCCTCGGTGATCAACACCAGCTTCAACATGCACGAGGAGCCGATCGTCTGCAGCGCAGCCGACGCAATGCGCGCCTTCCGTGCAAGCGACCTCCCTTACCTCGTGCTTGGCGACTATCTTGTGTCGTCGCCGTCTGCCGGTTGAGATCGAGACCATGAACGACATCGCGCCGCTACCGAACCATATCCCGCCCCGGACCATCACCCGCTTCGCGCGGTCCGACGTCTACCGCGCCCAGGTCCATGAGGCGATCGCAGGCGGCGCCCACACCTACTCCAAGGGCGACGACCAGTTCCCAATCCGCTCGCCGGCTGCTATCGCGCGAGGCAAGGGTGGGCGAGTTTGGGATCCCGACGACAACCAGTATGTCGACGTCGCCCTCGGCCTTGGTTCGATCAACCTCGGTCATGCCTATGAACCGGTGCTGGCGGCGGTGCGCGCGCAGCTCGATCTCGGCGTCAACTTCCAGCGCCCGGCTACGATCGAACTCGAGCTCGCTCACGCCCTGAAGGCCGTCATTCCCGGCGCCGAGCGGGTCAAGTTCGCCAAGAACGGGTCGACCGTCACGACTGCCGCCGTGAAGCTGGCGCGCGCCTTCACCGGCCGCGACCTTGTCGCCTTCCCGTTCAATCACCCGTTTTACAGCTACGACGACTGGTACATCGGCCGCGGCAAGGCTGCGTCCGGCGTCCCGACCGGGACGATGGCGATGTCGTTGACCTACGACTCGACCAAGCCGGATACCCTGGCAGCGCTGTTCAAGCAGCATCCGGGCAAGATTGCCGCCGTCATCACGGAACCGGAGGAACTGTTCCCCGCGCCTCCCGAGCATATCCGCGAGGTCGAACGGCTGGCGCACAAGGACGGCGCGCTATTCATCCTCGACGAGATGGTGAGCGGCTTTCGCTCGAGCTTTCCCGGCGCCTATCCGCGCCTCGGGCTCACTCCCGACCTGGTGACCTGGGGCAAGGGCGCTGGCAATGGCTTCTCGTTCTGCGCGCTGACGGGCCGCGCCGACGTCATGGACCTCGGCGGCCTGAAGCAGATCGAGCGGCCGCGCGTGTTCCTGATCTCCACCACCCATGGCGGAGAGGCTCATGCGCTGGCTGCCGGCCTCGCCGTGCTCGACGAATACCGCCGACATGACGTGCTCGGTCATCACCATCGGCTGGTCGCGCGGATGGCCGCTTCGTTCAAGGCGACGATCGACCGGTACGGCCTCGGCGACGCGATCCAGGCTTTCGCCTCGCCCTGGCGCATCGTCTTCGTCTGCAAGGACGACAAGGGCGCGGTTTCGCTTGGGCACCGCACACTGCTGATGCAGGAGATGATCGGGCGCGGCGTCCTGTTCCAGGGCCTGTTCCTTCCCTGCTTCGCCCATACCGACGACGACATGGACCAGGTCGAGAGCGCCTTCGATGCGTCCTGCCAGGTCTACAAACTCGCGCTCGAGCACGGCTACGAGCGTTATCTCGACGGCGAACCGCTTAGGCCGGTGTTCCGGCGGTATAACGGCTGTCGTCAGACCTGTCCGGCAGAGCCCTGTCCGCTCGAACGGACGTGCCGCACGGCTCCGTGAGGCGCGGCTCGATCGTCATCCGCGCGGACGCCGATCCAAGCATCGGTATCGGACATATCGGGCGGACGCTCGCACTGGCCGCCGCGTGGCGGCAGGACGGCGGGCAGGTACGCTATGTCGCCACCGCGCCGCTGGCGGCGAGCGCCGAGTCCTGGATCACCGCGGCCGGCATCGGCCTCAATATCGTCGATGCCGAGCGCTACTCGGCCGACGACGCCGCGCGGACTGCGGCATATGCGGCCGGTTCGCCGGTGATCCTCGACGTCTTCGGAACTCCGCTCGCCTATCGCTCGGCGCTCCGAAGCCAGGTCGCGCGACTTGCGATCATCGACGACACCGGCGGGCCGGGACCCTGGTCGGCCGACGTGATCATCAACCAGAACTACGGTGCCTTGGCGGCGCTCTATCCCGATCATGATGACGACGCGACATTGCTGTTCGGTCCCCGCTATGCGCTGCTGCGGCCGGAGTTCGACCGGTGGCGGACGATCGGCCGTCGCAGCAACGACGAGGTCCGGCGGATCGCCGTCAGCCTCGGCGGAACCGACCCGAAGGATGTCTCCTCCCTGGTGCTTTCGGCACTCGAGACGCTGCCGACGTCGGATTGGCAGGCGATCGTCGTTGCCGGTGCGGCGAATCCCCGAGCGGACGCGCTGAAGGCGCGGGCAGCCGCCGCCGACAAGCCAATCCGCGTGATGCAGAGCCCGGGCTCGATGGCGCGGCTGCTCGCCTGGGCCGATCTCGCAATCCTTGCCGGCGGGGTCACGGTCTGGGAGGCGCTGTCTCTCGGCGTGCCCATCATCGGGATTGCCGTCGCCGACAATCAGATCCGGGCAGCAGAGATGCTCCATAGGGATCGGCTCTGGCACTACCTTGGCCGCGTCGAGGAGATCGACTCGGGCCGCATCGCCGAGGCGACCGTCCGGCTTCTGGCCGATGCCGGCGAGCGTCGGCGGCTGTCCGAAGCCGGCTGCGGGACGGTTGACGGAAAGGGCGCATCGCGGGTCGCCGAGGCCCTGGCGCGCATCTAGCGGCCAGCCTGGCGGATACGCGGCCCGATCCCCAAATGACGGGAAAGCGAGTATCGGGTATGAAGGACTCCATGCCTACCCAGTCGATCGAGATTGCCGGCCGCGAGATCGGGCCCGGCCACCCGCCCTACGTCGTCGCCGAGATGTCCGGCAACCACAACGGCGACATCCGGCGCGCCTACGCCATCATGGAAGCGGCGAAGCAAGCTGGCGCCGACGCAGTGAAGCTCCAGACCTATACCGCCGACACCATCACCATCGACCACGACGCGCCCGAGTTCCGCATAACGGGTGGACTCTGGGACGGGCGGTCCCTGTACGAGCTCTACGGCGAGGCGCACACGCCCTGGGAGTGGCACCGGGACCTGTTCGCCAAGGGTCGCGAGCTCGGCATCGCCGTGTTCAGCGCGCCCTTCGATGCGACCGCGATCGACTTCCTCGAGGAACTCGGCGCACCCGCCTACAAGATCGCCTCGTTCGAGATCGTCGACCTGCCGCTGATCCGCCACGCCGCGTCAACCGGCAAGCCGATGATCATCTCGACCGGCATGGCGACCATGCCGGAGATCGAGGACGCGGTGGCTGCCGCCCGAGACGCCGGCTGCAAGGCGCTGACGCTGCTTCATTGCGTCAGCGGCTATCCGACCCCGGCGGAGGAGGCCAATCTCGCCACAATCCCCGACCTCGCCCGGCGCTTCGATTGTCCGATCGGGCTTTCCGACCACACGCACGGCATCGCTGTCGCGGTTGCCGGATCGGCGCTTGGCGCCGCGGTGATCGAGAAGCACCTGACCCTGGCACGCGCCGATGGCGGACCGGACTCGGCCTTTTCTCTCGAGCCGGCAGAGCTGGCCGAGCTCGTCCCGGCGGTACGCACCGCTGCCGCCGCGTTCGGCAAGGCCGGCTACGACCTGAAGCCGAGCGAGCGCGGCAACACGGTCTTCCGCCGGTCGCTCTACGTGGTGGCGGACATCCGCAAGGGCGACCGCTTTGATCCGAGGAACGTCCGCTCGATCCGCCCAGGTTTCGGGATGGCGCCGAAGCACCTTCCGGCGGTTCTCGGCCGGCGTGCGACCCGCGACATCCCGCGCGGCACGCCGCTGGACAGCAGCATGGTCGACAGCAATCTCGGCCCCACGGGCTAAGGCCTCACCGACAGAACGGAAAGGCTTTTGTGGGAAAAAGGTGAGGCGGTCTTGGTACGCCTCACTCTTAGAGCGATGCATCGCCGGATGGAAGTGGACCCCCGGCGTTCGGCCGATGTCGGTGAAGCAGGCATGTCAGATCAGCTTCCCGACGAAGGTTCGTCGGACTACGTCTCGCTTGGTTCATGCGCTATTCGGAGTCGTGGTGGCGCCAATCAGGCGCCGGTGCACCAGGCGCGTCAGGCCTTGCGATATGCAGCGTCGATGGCGTCGGCATAACGATCCGGATTTTCTGAGGCCGAGGTCGCGATAAGAGAGCGCAGCCCGCCGCGCAGGGATGCAAGGGCGCCACGTCCTGGGCCCTGGCCGCTGCCAGGGCCACGTAGGCCTCGTCGGCGGCGGCGACCCAGTCCGGGACGCCGATCGCGGCGAGGGCGGCGACGCTGTTCTCTAGCTTGGCGACGACCGGGCAGCCCATCGTGAGTGCTTCCCAGGTTCTGGCGCCGCCGCCCGCTTCGTAGCACCGGATGGGCGCGTCGAACCGCTTCAGCTCGGCCAGCTCCAGGCGTCGGTTGTAGAGAGCGTGCGGATCATGTGGATCTTGACCGAGAGCCGCCTCGCAACTTGCAAGCGCCTCGTCCAGGCGCTCCAAGGCATGGAGCACAGCGCCAAGGCCCGGTCATGACTGGCGATTGCGCCCTCGAGCCGCACCGCCTCCTGCAACGCCGAACCGAGGTTCGAGTGCGCCACCGGATCGTTCGGAGCCAGTGCCAGCGCTTTCCTGTGACTCGCAATGGCCTCGGCCAGCCGTCCGAGACCCTGCAGCGCTGTGCCGCGGTTGCCATGCGCCTGGGCGAAGTCGGGCGAGACCGCGAGAGCGCGGGCCACCGCCGCCAGTCCGGCCGGATAGACGCGCCGCTCCAGACCGGTCACGCCGAGAAGATGGAGGGCGTCGACCTGGGATGGCTCCAGGGCCAGGATCTTGCGATAGGCTGATCCGGCATGCTCAGCGTCGCCCTGCCGGTGCAGGACGACGGCCCGCTGCAGGATCTCGACGACGGACGACGGGGCCTGGCCCTGGGGTCCAGGAGGGTGGTCATGCCGAGGCATCCGCCGTCAGCGTGCCATCCCAGCGCCGACCGGCGCACGACGCACGCCACATCGCGCGATAGGCCGCCTCGATGCTTCGCGCGTAGCGCACCGGATCGCAGAGCCGCGACGCGAGAAGTCGGCTCCGGAGCGTTCGGCGCAAGGCGGAACGGCACGCCGTGTCCCGGGCCAACGCGGACGCGATCCGGACGTAGTCGTCGGGCGTCCCGGCAATCAGCTCGTCGAGCCCAACCTGTCGCAGATGTGCCGCGCCCACCCGGCCGAGAAACCGGCGACCGGCCAGTGTCACTATCGGCACGCCCATCCACAGGGCCTCGAAGGTCGTCGTGGCGCCGTTGAAGGGAAACGGATCGAGGATGATATCGATCGACGTCAGATGATCGAGCGGGTCGTCCCGCTCGCGATGGCCGACAACGAAGTCCAGCCGGTCGCGATCGATCCCGTGCCTTGCCAGACATTTGGCGATCGGCGCCCGCCCATCCTCGCGGGCGAAGTGATCAAAGTACCGGAAGGAAAGGCGCGAACCCGGCACCGCCGCGAGGACCCGCGCCCAAAGCGCCAAAACCTCCTCGCTCAGCTTCGACGGATTGTTGGTGGAGCCGAAAATCACCGGGTTCCGCTCGTCGAGACAAGCGGACTCGACCGGGCGCAACGAGGGTGGCGTATGGAGATAGAAGCTCGGCAGCCTGACCAGCGTCTCGGTGAACAACTCCGTGCTGCCCAGCGGATGGTGATCCGCATCGGTGAACCAATAGTCCATCACCTCGAGACCGGTCGAGGTCAGGTCGTGCAGGGACGCTTGGAGCGTTGCCGGCCGATGACCCGCGACGCCAAGCCGGTTGCCCTCGGTGTGGCCGGCGACGACCACCAGAATGTCGATCCCGTCGGCGGCAATCGTCTTGGCGATCGTCGTGTCATCGAGAAGCGCGACCTCGCGCCAGCGGCTGCCGAACGCCGCTCGGAAGCGCTGGGCCATTCCGTCGGAGGCCGATCCGGCGGCATAGCCGTGAATGTCGACGACCTGCCGGTCGTGATGCTCGATCAGCCCAATGAGGTTCCTGCCGACCGGGTGGCTTCTGAGGTCTGACGAGAGATAGCCGACCTTGAGGCACCGGTCGGGATCCGGATCGCGGGGTCGCGGTCGCGGCGGCACGGGAGAGGCATACTGCGCGCTCCATGCCCGCACGGTCTCGAACAGCTGCCGGTCGGTGACCTCCGGGCGATAGGTTCGGGCGAACACCAGGTTGCTGTGGATGGCGGCATGGCGGCCGATGCTCAGGGCGCGCTGGAGGCTGCGGTCGGCGTGCGCGTGCCTCAGCGTTGCCTGCTGGATCTGGGCAAGGTTGCTCCAGATGGTCGGGGTCTGTGGCGCTAAAGTCAGGCCCTGCCGGCTGGCCCGATTCGCCGCGTCGAGCCGACCTTGGCCGCGCAGTACATTCGCCAGATTGCCGTAGGGAGGGAACCAGGACGGCCGAAGCCAGGTCGCGCGCCGGAACCATCGACCGGCTTGCTCCGCCGCCCCGAGCTCCAGCGCGGCGACGCCGCCATTGTTGGCTGCTTCGACCTGGCCGGGCTCGATCGCCAGGGCGCGGCGGTAGCGTCGGCGTGCAGCCGGACGATCTCCCGCCCCGTAGGCGACGAGGCCAAGGCCTAGCTCCGCGCGGGCCCGGTCGACCGAGACCGCGAGCGAGCGACGAAACCACTCTGCTGCCCGGGCCAGCACTCCCAGGTCGTGGAGGACAAAACCCAGCTGTTCAAGGGCATCCGGGCTGGCCGGAGTCCGGCTTACCAGCGGCGCCAGACGGCGGAAGGCTTCTGTCGTCATGGCGTCATGACGCACTGGCCCTCAGGTCCGAAGCGAACCGTCTCCGCCAGCGTCGGGCGGGAGGACGTCCTCGCTCTAGCTCTTCGGCGTCCAGCGCGGCGGCGGACCCAGGGGCGGGGCCGGGATCATTCCCGAGCTGGCAGCCGGCGCGGCCTGGGGAGCCGCTGCAGCCGGAGCGGGAGCCGCCTGGGCGCCGCCCGCTTGGCTGATCAGTCGGCTGAGGTCGTTGATCAGCGCCGGCATCATGTTCAGCGGCAGCATCACGCGCGCCACCTGCAGCTCCTGGTTGCTGGTCCCCGATACCGGCTCGACCTCGACCAAGTCCAGGCGCACGACGTTGTTGACCACCGAAATCTTGCCGAAGCCGTCGGCAAAGATCGTCCTGATGTTGCGAGGGTTCGTCACGACGGCACGCTCCTTGGATGCGGGGCCGATTTCCCGCGAACGGGAAGGCCTTCTGATGGTCCTGCGAGGGACGTTCTTGGACATTCAATCTCCTGCCCTGTCAAGGGCAGGCGCCTATTCCTGTGGGGGCATCACAGTTTCAGCGTAAGGAAGCATGGCCCTCGGCCTCTCATTAGAGATTCAACGCGATAGCGCGACCTACGCCCCGTTATCCGAGCTGTCTGGACCTCAACGTCGGGAAAGATGCCCGCCCCATGCGATCCATGCGAATGGTCGCTCCACGCTGCGTAGATTCTGTGATTGATACCCCCGACTTCGAGCATGCCCGTCAGGAGGCGGCGAGCGTCGGTAACGGCCCAAAGTCGCCCCCGACTTGCCACGCTGAACGACTAATGCCGGGGGTTATCCACGTTGC
>CAZDGR010000197.1:0-8117 GCA_964504845.1 uncultured Rhizobium sp.
GACCAGGATCGGCGAGAGCGCGTTCGGCAGGATGTGGACGAAGAGGATGCGCGCGGCCGAAGCACCTTGCGCCACCGCGGCCTGGACGACGTCGCGGGTCCTGAGCGTCAGCGTCACGCCGCGCACCAGCCGCGCGGAGGTGGTCCAGGTCACCAGCGCGATGATCAGCACGATGCGATAGAGGCTCAGGTCAGGCGACTTGGCGATCGAGACCGGGAGGCCGACCTTGGTCGGGTCGACCGCCGCCAGCACGATCAGCACCGGCAGCAGCGGCAGCGCGATCCAGCCGTCGCAGAAGCGCATCAGGAAGGCATCCACCCGGCCGCCATACCAGCCCGAGATCAGCCCGATCACGGTGCCCATCGAGGCGGTGAGACAGGCCGTCACCAGGCCCACGAACAGCGAGATCCGGCCGCCATAGATCAGGCGGAGCAGCAGGTCGCGGCCGAGATCGTCGGTGCCGAGCGGATGCTCGGCCGAGGCCGGCTGGAAGCGGTTGAACAGGTTGACCGCCTCGTGGTCCTGGCCGCGCCAGCCGGCGATCGCCGGCGCCAGGATGGCGAGCAGCGCCAGAACGATCAGGATGGCGCCGCCGATCAGCGCGGCCTTGTGGCGGCGGAACCGGCGCCAGATCAGGAGCGCCGGCCGCGTCGGCGGCGGCAGCGCCGCGTCCTCGCCGGGGCGGACCTGGTTGGAGACTACGGAGACCATGGCCGCCTCACCGGTAGGAGATGCGCGGGTCGAGCGCCGCATAGAGCAGGTCGGCGATCAGGTTCAGGATCAGCGTCACGCTGCAGGCGAACAGCAGGCCGATCAGGGCCACGTTGAAGTCGTTGGCAAGGATCGAGTCGAAGATCAGCTTGCCCATGCCGAGATAGGCGAACATCGTCTCGGTGATCAGCGCACCCGACAACAGCGTGCCGCATTCGAGCGCCATGATCGTCACCGTCGGGATCAGGGCGTTGCGGAGCGCGTGCTTCCAGACGACCCGGTTCTCGTCGGCACCCTTGGCGCGGGCCGTCCGGATGTAGTCCTCGCGCAGGACCTCGATCATGCCGGAGCGCACGTAGCGCGTGACCTGGGCGATGTTGGCGATGGTCAGCGTCAGGACCGGCAGCGCCATGTAGCGGAGCTGGTCGAGGAAGGAGGGCGGACCGCCGACGGTGCGCATGCCGCTCGCCGGCAGCACGCCGAGCTTGACCGCGAACAGGATGATCAGCAGGAGGGCCAGGAAGAACACCGGCACCGAGATGCCGGCGAAGCAGAAGAGATTGATCGCCTGGTCGACCCAGGAGCGCGGGTTGCGGGCGGCACAGACGCCGGCCGGGATCGCGACCGCGACCGAGATCAGGAAGGCGAAGATCATCAGGTAGAGGGTGTTGAGCAGCCTCGGCAGCAGGATGTGCATCACCGGCTGGTTGTGCTGACGCGAGTAGCCGAAATCGCCGCCGACCGCGCTCATCAGCCAGTTGAAGTATCGCTCGGTGATCGGCTTGTCGACGCCGTAGAGCGCCTTGAGCCTGGCCGCGTCGGCCGCAGTCATGTTGGGGTCGCCCGACAGCATGATGTCGATCGGATCGCCCGGCATCAGGCCGATCAGGCCGTAGACGACGAACGACATGATCAGGACGACGATCATCGCCTGGAGGAAGCGGACGGAAAGGAAGCGGGTCATGGGACTAGCGGCGCAAAAGAGGGAAGGCCGGCGGAGCGGTCTCCGCCGGCCTTCGTCTTAACGTCAGTTGGCGGCCCAGTTCTGCGACCACATCGTGGTGCCGTACTGGTGCCCGGTCGGGACGATGCCCTTCAGCCACTTCGGAACGATGAAGGGCTCGGCACGGAAGAACAGCGGCAGCACCGGCAGGTCCTCGGCGTAGATCGCCTGGAACTTGGTCCACAGCGCCCGGCGCTTGTCCTTGTCGAGCTCGACCTCGATGTCCTCGAGGAGCTTGTCCATCTCCGGGTTCTTGTAGCCGGTGTAGTTCTGGCCCGCCCAGTTGTTCTCCTTGGTCGGGATGTGCTTGGACGACAGGATCGTCAGCGGCACGTTCTCCGGCGAGGAGATCCAGGCGAACAGCGCCATGCCGGTGTACTTGCGCTCCTTCGTCGTCTCGCCGAAGAAGACGCGGGCCGGCTCGTTCTTGATCACGATCTCGACGCCGACTGCCTTCCACTGGCTCTGCAGCACCTGCTGAACCAGCTCGCGCGAGCGGTTGCCGGCAGTCGTCATCAGCTCGAAGCGGAGCCGGTCGCCGGCGGCGTTGTGGCGATAGCCGTCCTTCATCACGTTGAAGCCGGCGGCGTCGAGAAGCTCGGCCGCGCGCTTCGGATCGCTGCGATAGGTCTTGACGTCCTTGTCGTAGATCCAGTCGAGCGGGTTGACGTTGGTGTGCGCGACCGGCTGCTTGCCCTCGAACAGCTGCTGGACGATCTGGTCGCGATTGATCGCGAGCAGCAGGCCCTGGCGGACGCGCTTGTCCTTGAGCAGCGGGTTGTCGAGGTTGAGGTCGATGTGCTCGTACACGAGGCCGGGCTTGAAGTCGTAGTTGTACTTGTCGGCCTGGCGCTTCTGGAACGCGAGCGCCTGGTCGATGGTGACGCCTAGCTCGCCCATGATGTAGTCGACCGAGCCCGAAAGCAGGTTCGCCTCCATCGCCGCGGTGTTCTCGATCACCTTGAAGGTGACGCGCTTGAACTTCGGCGCCTCGCCGAACCAGGTCGGGTTCGGCTCGAAGGAGACGTGGCTCGAGGTGACGATCTCGGTGATCTTGTAGGGGCCGAAGAACAGGCCCGGATTGGTCGACGCGGTGTCGAAGGCCGTCTTCTTCTTGTACTCGGCCGCCTGCTTCGGATCGAAGTTGGCGCTATCGATGTGCGCGGGGATCAGGCGGAAGTCGTTCATCAGGTTGTAGGTGAACTTCAGCTTGTCCTTCGTCACGGTGAAGGTCTTGTCGTCCTTCACCTCGATCCCGACGATCTCGCGGAACATCTCCATGTTGGCGACGCCGGTCTCGGGGTTCTTGCCGACCTCGTAGGTGAACATCACGTCCTTGGTGGTGACCGGGGTGCCGTCGCCCCAGGTCGCCTTCGGATGGATCGTGTAGGTGACCTTCACGCCCTTCTTGCCGTCGGGCAGGTCGACCCGCACCGCCTTGCCGTTCTCGATCGTCGGCAGCTCGGTGCAGAGCAGGCAGATCGCCTGCCACTTCTCGTCATAGGTGGTGAGCGGCCGCTGCGTCATGTGCAGCACGATCGTCTTGGCCAGCATCGAGTCGATGTGAGGGTTGAGGGTCGCTGGGAACTGGGTCATGGCGACCGTCAGCTCGCCGGCCTTCTGCTGGGCGAACGCCGCGCCTGCGAACGCCAGCGATGCCGTGAGAACGCCGGTTGCGAGGAAACGCATTGAAAACCTCCCGTAGTGCTTCTGCTGGCCGGATTATGGCAGTCCGGCGGCAGCGGCGGAAGGGTTGCGCTCGCTCGGCGTCAACGCATCCACGTGAGGCTGTCGGCGGTCTTTCCGGTCGGAAAATACTCGGCCGAAACCCAGCCGCGGTATCCCAGTCGGTCGATCGCCGCGAACAGCACGGCCCAGTTGAGCTCGCCGGTGCCGGGCTCGGTCCGCTTGGGCGGATCGGCGAACTGGATATGGCCGATGCGCGGCATCAGCGCCTCCAGGTTCGCAAGCAGGTCCCCGACCATGATCTGGGCGTGATAGAGGTCATGCAGCAGTCCGAGGTTGGGATGACCGGCACGATCGATCAGGTCGAGCGCCTGGTCCGCCCGGGTGACGTAGGTGCCGGGGACGTCGCGGTTGTTGAGCGGCTCGACCAGCGCCTTGATCCCGGCCATGCCCAGCTCCTCGGCGGCGTAGCGGTAGTTCGCGACCAGCGTGTCCTCGATGCGGGCGCGCTCGGCGTCCTTCGGCGGCACGCCGGCGGGCATGTTGACCTGGGCAATGCCGAGCGCCTCGCCGTAGCGGCGGCACTCGGCGACGCCGGCGCGGAAGTCGGCTTCGCGTCCGGGAAGGCAGGCCATGCCACGCTCGCCCGGCTTGCCGGAGGGCAGGTTGATCATCAGCCACTCGACCTCTGCCTCCTTCTTGGCGCGGACCCAGGCGTCGAGCTCGACCTCGTAGGGCGACTGGATCTCGACCGCGCCGAAGCCGCAGCGCTTGGCGGCCATCGGACGCGCGAGCCAGTCGTGCTCGCGGAACATCGTCGAGAGGTTGGCGGCGTAGCGCGGCATCAGGCGCTCTTCTGCTTGGCGGCCCAGCCGTCGGGATCGGCGAGGAAGGTGCGGACCTGGTCGAGCTGCTCCCTGGTGTAGCCCTTGCGCTCGGCGGCGACCAGGACGTCGGCCCATGTCGCGAGCGAATGGAGCTTCACGCCACGCTTCTCGAGCGACGCCATCCCCTCGGGGAAGGTGCCGTAGTTGAAGACGACGAAGATGTGCTTGCAGACGGCGCCGGCCGCCTCGATCGCATCGAGGAAGACATGCTTGGAGCCGCCTTCCGATGCCAGGTCCTCGACCAGCAGGAAGCGCGCGCCGTCCTTGAAGTCTCCCTCGATCTGCGCGTTCCGCCCGAAGCCTTTCGGCTTCTTCCGCACATAGGTCATCGGCAGCGCCAGGCGCTCGGAGACCCAGGCGGCGAAGGGGATGCCGGCGGTCTCGCCGCCGGCGACCACGTCGAAGGCCTCGTGGCCGGCTTCGCGGCAGATCGTGCTGATCGCCATGTTCATCAGCGTCGAGCGGGCGCGCGGGAACGAGATGATCTTCCGGCAGTCGACATAGACCGGCGACTTCCGTCCGGAGGTGAAGGTGAAGGGCTCGTCGGGGCGGATATGGACCGCCTGGATCTCCAGCAGTATGTCGGCGGTCAGCTGGGCGGTCGCAGTGTCGGCCATTCGTCTCCCCCTCGGTCTTGAGCGCCCGTCGTTTAGCAGAGTTTCCAGCCTCGACGCAGCCGATTCGGACGGAACGCTTCGGAAACGGTCCGCGAAGAAGGAAGAATTGCCCGAAGCCCGCCCGCGACCCAGTATCGTCCGCAGCTTCTGCCGAGGATCGCCGTCGAGTGTCCGGTCTGCGCCTCAACATCGGATGCGGTTTCAAGCGTCGCGACGGCTACGTCAACGCCGACGCGTGGGCGGGGTGCGAGCCCGACGTGCGGTTCGCCGCCGATACCGATACCTGGCCGTTCGCCGACAGCTCGGTCTCGGCCGTTCTGTTCGAGCACTCGATGGAGCATATGGGCGAAACGGCTGGCGCCTTTCGCCACCTGATTCAAGAGCTCTACCGTGTCTGCGCCGACGGCGCCCGTGTCGACGTTATCGTTCCGCATTGGCGCCATGACAACTTCAGCAACGATCCCACGCATGTCCGCATCGTCACGCCGGTGACGCTCAGGATGCTCGACCGCCACCGCAATCACGAGTCTCGTCTCGCCGGCGACAGCGAGACCCAGCTGGGGCATTTGTGGGAGGTCGATTTCGCGTTCGTCGAAGGCGTGTTCGTGCGCGATGCGTCGAACGAAGCCTCGCCCATCCTCCGGTTCATCGAGCAGGGCGTCAAAGCGGATCCGTCGCAGGCTCTCGTCGGCATGATCTCGCACCTGAACAACGTCGCGACGGAAATCCGCATGGTGCTCCGCGCGCACAAGCCCGTCCGCACCTACTGATCGCCACGCTATCGAGAACGGGAACGTCGATGCCCGAAGTCGTCCAGGTCGAGAAGAAGGATCGCATCGCCACCGTCCGGCTCAACCGGCCGGAAAAGCTGAACGCGCTGAACAAGGCGATGTGGCTGGGGATCGGCGAGGCGATGACCGCCCTCGACCGGGACGACGAGGTCGGCTGCGTCGTGCTGACCGGGTCGGGCGACCGCGCCTTCTCGCCCGGCGCCGACATCGCCGAGTTTTCGACGGAGCGCGCCGACGTGGCCCGGGCGACCGTCTACGGGCAGGCGATGCACCAGACCATGGCAGCGGTGGCGGCGTGCCGGCATCCGACGCTGGCGGTGATCAAGGGCATCTGCGTCGGCGGCGGGCTCGAGATCGCGCTGATGTGCGACATGCGGATCTGCGGAACCTCCTCGCGCTTCGGCGTGCCGGTCAACCGGCTCGGCCTGGTGATGGCCTATCCGGAGATCGAGGCGTTGATCCGGCTTTGCGGAGAGTCAGTGGCGCTGGAGATCCTCTATGAGGCCCGCGTCTTCGGCGCCGACGAGGCTTTCCAGAAGCGCCTGGTCAACCGCGTCGTCGCCGACGACAAGGTGGAGGAGGAAGGCTACGCGGCGGCACGGCGGATCGCCGATGGCGCGCCGCTGGTCAACCGCTGGCACAAGAAGTTCGCCCGCCGCCTCGCCGAGGACCGGCCGCTGACGCACGAAGAGGAGGCCGAGGGTTTCGCCTGCTTCGCGACCGAGGACTATCGCGCCGGCCGCGATGCCTTCCTCGCAAAGGCCAAGCCTTTCTTCAGGGGACGCTGAGGCACTGGCTCTCGAAGGTCTTCGAGAGGGCGCGGATCTCGTCGGGCTCGAGCGTCTTCGGGAACGACGGCACCGCGGCCTTCACCACCTTGTTGAAGCATGCCTGGTACTTGTGCTTCGCGACCAGCTTGGGATCGCCGAGGCCGGTCAGCGTGATCGAGACCAGCTTCGAGGTGCCGCTGTCGAGATCGTACTCGGTCGTGGCGGTGCCGATGCAGCTGGTCGCCGCCGAATCGAGGTCGCGATAGGGCTCGAGTTCCATCAGCCTCGGCGAGATCGGCTCGATCGCCTCGTTCTCGACCGCCTCGTACTTGACCTTGGTCTTGTCGCGCTTGAGCGCGCGCACCGCACGATAGACGAAGAGGTCGTAAGGCGTGAGCTTCTCGCCGAGCTCGAGGGTCCATTCCGAGGTCATCTTGGCGCTGGCGATGCCGCCGTTGCAGCGGTCGCCGCGCTCGAGCGCCCCCACGAGGTTGAGGCCGCCGCCCGTGCCGTGCGACTCCCCGCTCCGGGATTCGGTGACCGGCCAGCCGGTGACCAGCGCGATCGCCGAATAGACGCCCTCGCCGCCGACGCCTTCGTTGAGGTCGACGATCACGACGCTGCGGTGGTAGCCGGCGATCCGATAGGCATAGAAGGGCACGCGCGTCTGCTTGGCGCCCTTGAGGGCGTTGGCATAGACGCCCTTCACCTCGGAGACGTAGTAGTCGCCTCTGATCTCGATCGGCGCTTTCCGATAGTGCTGATTGCAGAGCTTGATCGGGAGCGGCTGCTCGGCCTCGGTCTCGAAATGCACGTCGCCCATCCGTACCAGCTGCTGCATGCAGAACGGATGGACCGCGGCCTCGACGGCGAGCGCCGGAACGGCGGGGATCGTCAGGAGGGCGGCAACGGCGGGAACGGCGAGGGAACGTTTGAGCATGGAGCGGGGACCTCCGTGCCCTGTAACAGCGGTACTCCCGTATGGTTCCCGAACGAGCCGGCTTTTTCCTAGCCCGCTGCGGCCTGCCTGACGGCCGCGATCACCCGATCCTGGTCCGCGGCGTCGAGATAAGGGTGCATCGGCAGGCTCAGGACCAGCCCCGCCAGCTCCTCCGAGACCGGAAGCCCGCCTTTGGCCGCGGGGAAGTGGCGGTAGCCGTCCTGGCGATGGACCGGGATCGGATAGTAGATGGCGGTCGGGATGCCGGCTCCATCAAGCGCCTTCGCCGCCCGTTCGCGTTCCTCGATCAGGATCGTGTACTGGGCCCAGGCGGAGACGTTGCCGGCGGCGATCTCGGGCACCTCGCAGACGTCGGCCAGCGCGTCCGAGTAGCGCCTCGCGATGCGATTGCGCGCGGCGATCTCGTCTTCGAGGATCGCCAGCTTCTCCAGCAGCACGGCCGCCTGCATCGTATCCAGCCGCGAGTTAAGGCCGATGCGCACGTTGTGATACTTGTCGACGCCCTGGCCGTGCATGCGGATGCTGCGCAGAAGCGCATCGAGGTCCGTGTCGTCGGTGAAGATCGCGCCGCCGTCGCCGTAGGCGCCGAGCGGCTTCGAAGGAAAGAAGCTGGTCGAGGTCGCCAGCGCCAGCGAGCCGACGCGGCGGTTGCCCTGGGCGCCGCCGTAGCTCTGCGCCGCGTCCGAGAGGA
>CAZDGR010000198.1:0-8088 GCA_964504845.1 uncultured Rhizobium sp.
CTTCGGCCGGCTCCTCATCGACATCCAGACGGCCTGGGGTCGCAGCGACACCGAGGCGCTCAAGCCGCTTCTGACGGAAGAGATGTCGGCCTACTTCTCGGGCCAGCTCGCCGAGCTCAAGGGCAAGGGACTCGCCAATCGGGTAGAGGACGTGAGCCTGCTGAAGGGCGAGGGTACCGAGGCCTGGTCGGAGAACGGCACCGACTATGCGACCGCCTATCTCCGCTGGTCGGCCCGCGACTACACGGTCGACACGACCTCGGGCCAGGTGGTCGACGGCGACAAGAACCGGCCGGTCGAGATCGAGGAGGTCTGGACCTTCGTCCGTCGCCCCGGCGACCACTGGCGCCTGTCGGCGATCCAGCAGGTCTGACCCTCAGCGAGCATCGAATACGGGAAGGGCGGGTCGAAAGACCCGCCCTTTTCGCTTTCAGGCCGCCTTGTCGAGCTCGGCCTGGGCCGATGTCTCGCGCTCGAGCGCGCGCTTCACGCTCGGCCGATCCGCCATGCGCGCGGCGTGCTTGGCATAGTTGGGATAGCCCGAGAGATCGAGCTTGAGGAAACCCGCCCAGCGCCAGAACACGAAGAGATAGGCATCCACGATCGACCACTGGCCGAGGATCCACTCCTTGCCGGCCAGCATCTTCTCGACCATCGCGAAGTTCTTCGCCGTGTCCTCGGCCGCGAGCTTCTTCACATTGTCGGCGCTGTCGGGCAGGTCGCAGAACTTCTGCGGCGCGAACAGCGCGCCGAAGCGGGGATGGATGCCGGAACCGCACCACCCCAGCAGCGACATCGCTTCTGCCTCGGCGTTGAGATCGCCCATCGGCAGCAGCTTCGCCGAAGGGAAGCTCTTCGCGAGATAGTAGGCGATCGCGATGTTCTCGGTCAGCGGCTTGCCGTCGACCAGCATCAGCGGGACCTTCCCCTTCGGATTGAGCGCCAGGTACTCGGGCGTCCGCTGATGGCCCTTGCGGAGCGAGATCGGCTTCGCCTCGAAGGCGGCGCCGGCCTCCTCCAGCGTGATGTGAGGTACCAGCGAACAGGCGCCGGGTCCGAAGTACAGCGTCAGCTTGGGCATGCGGGTCGTCTCCCTGAAGGCCAACCGCGGGGCGCGGCGGCGAATGGCGGGATTTGTCCGTTGATGGTATCTTTTTGCAAGTAGGCACCTTTCTGCACCATACTTACCCAATGGATACTATCGAATCCGCTGAGCGCCACGCTTACGACGGCACAACCTGCCGGCTCCTGATCGGTTCCGTGCTCGACCTGATCGCCAACAAATGGGCGGTGCCGATCATCCTGGCGCTCGGTCGCGCCAAGCAGCCGATGCGCTTCACCGAGCTCTCGCGCTCGATCCAGAACATCACGCAGAAGGAGCTGACCAAGCAGCTCCGCGAGCTGGAATCCACCGGCCTGGTCGGCCGCCGGGTGCACCCGGTGGTGCCGCCGAAGGTCGAGTATTGGCTGACCCAGACCGGTCATTCGCTGCAGCCGGTGCTCGACACGCTGGCCACCTGGGCCGCGACCAACGGTGCCACGCTGGCGAAGCACCGGACGACGCGTGCCCATGCCGCCGACTAGGCCTGCGCTCGACTTCTTCCTCTTCTACGGCAGCTTCTACACCTATCTCGCGGTCATGCGGATCGGGGCGTTGGCCGATGCCGCAGGCCTCGATCAAGCGTGGCGCAGGTACTGCTGGACCCAGTCGTAGTTCACGAACTTGACGTAGGCGTCCATCAGCTTCTTCGTCACCGGACCCGGGATCGCGTGCTCCGCCATCGGATTGCCGTTGATCGAGCGCACCGGGCAGATGCAGAAGCTGGTCGAAGTGATGAATGCCTCGTCGGCGACATAGGCGTCGAACAGGTCGATGTCGCCCTCGACCAGCTTGATGCCCAGGTCCTTCGCCATGTCCATCGCCGTCTGGCGGCTGACGCCCGGTAGCACGTAGCGCTCCGACGGCGTGAACACGACTCCGTCGCGGACGATGAAGATGTTGGTGCCGATGCCTTCGGCGAGGTTGCCGTTCTCGTCGAGCAGCACCGCCCAGGAGTTCGGGTTGGTCGCCTTCGCCTCCTGCTCGCCGATGATCATGTTCAGGTAGTTGTGGGTCTTGGCCCTGGGGCTCAGCATGCTGGGGGCCACCCGGCGGGTCGACGGCACCACGACGTCGAGGCCGGCGCGATAGAAGTTGGCGCGCGCCTTCAGCGGCAGCGGCGTGCACTCGATCACAACGGTCGGACCGGTCTGGATCGGCTGCTCGCCTGAGACGTTGTCGACGCCGCGGCTGACGCGCTGGCCGAGCCAGTAGTCGTCGTGCTTGTCGAGCAGGTGCATGTTCCGCTCCAGCACCTCCTCGCTCCTCTGGATCATCTCCTTCGGGCTCATGCCCGGATCGATGCGGACGTAACGGAGCGAGCGGTAGAAGCGGTCGATGTGCTCCTGCAGCTTGAAGACCTTGTGGCCGAAGGTCCGCGTCATGTCGAAGACGGCGTCGCCGTACTTGTAGCCGCGATCGCGGAACGACACGCGGACCTCGCTCTCGGGCAGGATCTGGCCGTTCAGATAGGCGACGCGCTGGTTGGCGAGGGCAGTCATGGGAGAGTCCTTGGTTGGGAAGGTCAGAAGCGAAGATCGTCGTTGGTCTGCGCGATCTCGCGGATCAGCTTGGCGAGGATGGCTTCGCCGAACTGCTCGAAGTTGCGGGCGACGACCATGAAGGCGCCGGGACCGCCGATCACGTCGGTCTCGTAGTAGACGTCGAGATTGGCGTCGGGCGGAAATCCGAAGGTCGGGCGGTCGTTGATGATCGGCAGGCCGTTGATGGTGATGCCACGGGCGACCGCCTCGTTGCGGGCGAGGTGCGCCTGCCGTCCGTCGTTGTTGCGGCCGTCGCCGGAGATGTCGATCACCAGCCGCTCGCCCTCGAAGCCGTTCTTGCCGAAGAGCTGCATCGAGTAGTCGATAGCGCCCGAGATCGAGGTGCGGCTATGCGATTGCATCGGTGCTTCGGCGAGCTTTCCGGCGAAGGCGTCGGCCGACGCCTGGTCCTGAATCAGGGTCCAGCCGATGACGGTGAACTGCAGGCTCGCCGCCGCCCACTCGACATAGGTGAGCGCGATGCGGCCATGAACGCCCGAGCGGATCGCCTGGACCACGCGCTCGTCGGTGAGCGCACGGACATAGCCTTCGCGCTGCAGACGCGCCTCGTCCGGATCGATCGAGCGCGACACGTCGACGGCGAGCACGAGTTCGAGATCGACGGGCAAAGCCGCGGCCGGAGACGCCGTGAGCAGGAGGGCGAGGAGCGCCAGGATCCGCCGCATGGGAGAAGCCTAGCGCAGCGCGCCGGGGGCTGTCATGCTACCCGAGACGATATTGAGACTTTACTGAAATGAAGGGGAACAAGGTGCCCGGGAAAAAGGCCCAGGCAGAGGATTCCGGCCCGGTTCTGACCGCCAACCGCGAGTTCTACCGAGCCTTCCGCACCCGCGACATGGGCGCCATGGAAAGCCTGTGGGCGGAGGCGGTGGGCCTCGTCTGCGTCCACCCCGGCTGGGAGGCGCTGACCCGCCGCACAGAGATCCTGGAGAGCTGGCGCGGCATCCTCGAAGGCAGCGACACGCCGCCGATCCGCTGCCAGGACGAGAGCGTGCGCTTCGTCGGTGACACCGCGGTCGTGCTGTGCACCGAGATGATCGGCGAACGCGCCCTGGTCGCGACCAACATCTTCGTCCGCGAAGCCGGCTCCTGGCGGCTGGCACTCCACCACGCCACCCCTACCGCGCGCACGCTGGCTCCCCGCAAGGCCGAGACGCCGAAGACGCTGCATTGACCTTGGGCCCGTCCTTCGGGCACAAGTTTCCCATCCGAAATCGCCCCCTCCGAACTCGACGGACGTCCCCCCATGCTCCCGGTCAACCTGTATTCCGACAACGTCGCTCCGGCGGCGCCCGAAATCATGGCGGCGCTCGCCCGTGTCAATGTCGGTCCGGCCCAGCCCTACGGCATGGATCCCGAGACCAAGGCGCTGAAGGCGGCGCTGTCCGACCTGTTCGGCACTGAGGTCTGGGTCTTCCTGGCATCGACCGGGACGGCGGCGAACGCGATCGCGCTCTCGGCGATGACGCCGAACTACGGCGCGATCTACTGCTCGGAGACCGCGCATATCGAGACCAGCGAGTGCGGTGCCGCCGAGCTCTTCACCGGCGGCGCCAAGCTGCAGCTGATCCGCGCCAGGTCCGGCCGCATGGACCCGGACGCGCTCGACGAGAAGATCAGGACGGCGGGCAAGGGCATGCCGCACCGGATCCAGCCGGCGGCGGTCAACCTCACCATCGGGACCGAGCGCGGCACGGTCTATTCGGTCAGGGAGCTCGAGCGCATCGCCGAGATCACCAAAAAGCACGGGCTCAAGTTCCACATGGACGGCGCCCGCATGGCGAACGCGCTGGTGGCGATCGGGGCGTCTGCCGCCGAGGTCACGACGCGGATCGGCGTCGACGTGCTCTCGTTCGGTGCGACCAAGAACGGCGCGCTCAATGCCGAGGCGATCGTCGTCTTCGACAAGGACATCGCAGAGGAGCTGCGGTTCCGCATGCGCCGCGCCGGCCAGATCTGGTCGAAGATGCGCTATGCCGCGGCCCAGATCGGGGCCTATGTCGAGAACGGTCTCTGGCTTCGGCTCGCGCGCCAGGCCAATGCGGCGGCCAAGCGCCTCTCCGAAGGCCTGGTCCAGGTGCCGGGCGTGCGCATGATCGAGACGGTCGAGATCAACCAGCTCTTCGTCGAGATGCCCGAACGCGTGATCGCCGGCCTCGAAGCCGACGGCATCGGCCTCGGCCGCCGCGACGGCGGCGTCCGCATGGTCACGGCCTGGTCGACGACCGACGAGGAGGTCGACCACGTGGTCGCCCGCGCCAAGGCACACGGCGCCCGCGCCGCCGCCTGACTTTTTTTCTACGCTCGCAGGGGATTCAAAAGACGATGGCCAAGACCCAGGGACAGCGCTCCCGTATCACGACCGACCTCGACTTCAACGCCGACGGCAAGCAGATCGGCTATCTGCGCCTGCCGCATTCGGTGCACCGCTCGGCCTACGGCTTCCTCGCCATGCCGATCGCGATCATCAAGAACGGCAAGGGCCCGACCGTCCTGTCGATGTCGGGCAACCACGGCGACGAGTATGAAGGCCAGATCGCCAATTCGAAGCTGATCCGGGGGCTGAACCCGAAGGACATGAAGGGGACCGTCATCGTGCTGCCGATGGCGAACTTCCCGGCGGCGCAGGCGGGCATGCGCACCTCGCCGATCGACCAGGGCAACCTGAACCGGACTTTTCCCGGCGATCCCAACGGCACGCCGACCTGGATGATCTCGCACTTCATCGAGACCGAGCTGATGCCCAGGGCCGACCTGGTGCTGGACCTGCACTCCGGCGGCTCCAGTCTCAACTACATACCGAGCGCGCTCGCCCGCATGGGCGGCGACAAGAAGCGCGACGCCAAGATCAAGGCGCTGCTCGAGGCCTTCGCCGCGCCGATCAGCTACGTCACCACGGCGCTGGGCGAGAACCGGACGTCGACGGCGGCGGCGGAACGCGCGGGCACGACCATCATCGGCACCGAGCTCGGCGGCAAGGGCACGGTCGACATCGACGGCACCAAGGTCGCGGTGAACGGCGTGCGCGGCATCCTCGAGCACATGGGCATCGTCAAGGAGACCGACATCACCCGGAAGCGGCCGAAGACCCGCATCATGGAAGTGAAGGACGTCAGCTACTACGTGTACGCCCCGCATCCCGGCCTGTTCGAGCCGGTGGTCAAGCTGGGTGCCACGGTGAAGAAGGGCCAGACCGCGGGCTTCGTCCATTTCATGGACGATCCGGGCCGCGAGCCGGTCGAGGTCAAGTTCAACACCGACGGGCTCGTCCTCTGCGAGCGAATCCCCGGCAAGGTCGAGCGCGGCGACTGCCTCTTCCACCTCGCGAGCGACGTGAGGGGCTAGGCGCTAGCGTGCCTCGGCGAGATTGCGGAGCTCGGGCAGCGCCGCGATCTCGCGGATCAGCTTGTTGAGGATCGCAGTCTGGAACGAGTGGAAGTCGTCGGCGACGATCATGAAAGAGCCGGGCCCGCCGATCACGTTCTTGACGTAATACTCGTCCAGGTTCGGCTCGGCCGGAAGCCACGGGCTCGGCCGCTCGTTGACGATCGGCAGCCCGTTGATCGTGATGCCGAGCTTGATCGCGTCGTCGCGGGCCTCGGCGACGGGCCTGCCTGAGTTGTTGGAGCCGTCGCCGGAGATGTCGATCACCATCCGGTCGCTTCGGAACGGGCTCCGCTCGAACAGCACGATGGCGTAGTCGATCGCGCCCGAGATCGAGGTCCAGCCGGCAAAGGCGCGGGGGGCGGCGAGGATCGCCTCGGCGAACAGCGCCGCGCTCTCCCCGTCGCTGATCCTGGTCCACTTGACGATCTGCCTCTGCAGATGCGCGTTCGACCATTCCATGTAGGTGACGCCGATCGCGCGGTTGCCGCCCGAGGTGATCGAGGCGAGCACGCGTGGATCCCTGAGCGCGTTGGCATAGCCTTCGCGCTGGAGCTGGAACTCCTCGTCGTCGACCGAGCGCGAGACGTCGACGGCGAGCACGAGCTGGAGATCGACGACCTCTGCCGCGGCGGGGGCTGCGAGCAGGACGAGGACGAGCGCGAGGAGGCGCCGCATCGTCGCTAAACTTCGTTTTCCGGCTCGGCCAGCATGCAGCCGTTGATGCGCCAGGTGCCGTCGGCCTGCTTCTCCATCGCGTAGAGCGCCAGCGCCGGCGCGCCGTCCGGCCCGGTGACGTGGACCTTCTGGACCAGCGTCGCCTCGACCTCGACCAGGTCGCCGAAGCGGACCGAGCGCGGACGGTAGACCGGCTGGTAGCCGTTCCTGACCATCGCCATGAAGTTCTCGGCGCTGCGGAAGATCCGGCGGATGTTGGGCGAGGCATAGCCGAAGGCGCGCTCGCCGTCGTCGGAACGGAAGGCGCCGATCTGTGCTTCGATCACCTGCCGGATCGCGCCCTGCTCGGCAGCCGGGAGGTTGGACAGAGGCTGGGCGCGTACCTGCATCGCGGCAAAGGTCGCGATCAGTGCCAGGACCAGGAACACCCGACCGAGTACGGTCATCGGCGTCTCCTTCAAGCCAGCCCACTTGAGACGAAAGTGTGTCACCTCGCCGCCGTAGTGGCCAGCGCGAATCGCGGGCTTCACGGCAGGTCGGACAGTCGCTTCACGACACGTACCGGAAGCATCTGGCTGCGGCCGCGGATCTCGATCTCGTGGCGCTCGAACCGCGAGAGGTCGACCTTGGCCCACGCTTCCAGCGTGGTCGAGACGACGAGCTCGGCCTGGAACTCCTTGGTCAGCGCCTCGAGCCGGCTTGCGGTGTTGACCGCATCGCCGATCGCGGTGACGGTCGTCGCGCGCGCATATCCCATCTCGCCGACGATCGCCGGACCGAGATGGATGCCGATGCCGATGCGGAGCGGCTCGCTCAAGTCGGCGGACAGCGCGCGATTGAGCGCGGCCAGGCTCTCGCCCATCCGCTTGGCGGCGGCGAGCGCGGTCTGGGCGCCTGCCTCCGGCGAGGAGTCGATGCCGAACAGCGCCATGATGCCGTCGCCGATGAACTTGTCGACGCGGCCGCCGGCCTCTTCGATCGCGCGTCCCATCTCGGTGAAATAGCGGTTGAGCAGGAAGACGACGTCGAAGGGCAGCTTGTGCTCGGAGAGCCGGGTGAAGCCGCGGAGGTCGGCGAACAGGATCGCGATCTCCTTCTCGGCGCCTGCGACGTAGTTCGGGCGGCGGAGCGCTTCCTTGGGCGACGCGGTCGGCGGCAGCAGCGGTGCCACCTCGAGGTTCTGCGTCGGGCGGATCTGGCAGGCGAGGCGGACCTTGGGCGGGGCGGCGACCCGGTCGAGCACCTTCTGCTCCTCTGCCGTCGGCGGCGCCAGCAGCTCCCCTCCGTGGCCAAGGCGGACCCGGCAGGTCGAGCAGCGGCCGCGGCCGCCGCAGACCGAGGCGTGGGGGATGCCGGCGGTCC
>CAZDGR010000199.1:0-3621 GCA_964504845.1 uncultured Rhizobium sp.
TTCGGGCTGCCGAAGCTGTCGACCATGACCGAGTGGTCGATGACGAGATCGACCGGCGACAGCGGGTTGATCTTGGTGGGATCGCCGCCGAGGGCGACCATCGCGTCGCGCATCGCCGCCAGGTCCACCACGGCCGGAACGCCGGTAAAGTCCTGCATCAGCACGCGCGCCGGGCGATAGGCGATCTCGCGGTCGGAACGCTTGTCCTTGAGCCAGGCGGCCAGCGCCTTCACGTCGTCGACGGTGACGGTGCGGCTGTCTTCCCAGCGGAGCAGGTTCTCGAGCAGAACCTTGAGCGAGAAGGGGAGCCGGGACACGTCGCCGAGGCCCGCCTTTCCGGCCGCCTCCAGCGAGAAGTAATCATAGGACTTGGAGCCCACCTTGAGCTGGCGGCGGGTCTTCAGCGTGTCATGTCCGGTGACGGCCATGGTCTATCCCCCTCATGCGTGAACAGGAAGCGCGCGGCGGCCCGAGCCGGCATGGCGTGGCCGGAGAACCGGGCGAGGACTGCATGCGCGCCAAAATACCGTAAGCCCCCGTCAAGTCTAGGCTTTGGACGGCCCTTTCCGGCGAGGGCCGGGCACAGCGGAAGGTAGAATCTATCCGGAAAGGCTTTACACTTAGTTTAATTTTTTAGATAAATGGACGTTAAAAATTTCTTCGCGCCGTAATATTTCCAGGTTACTGTTCATCTCCGGGAGGGCCTATCCCGGACCTCCATCTCATCGACGAAAGGTTCCCCATGGCTTCGCGTTTTGCGGCGGCGCTCGTCGCTGCCCTCGTTCTTTTCTCGGCGTCGGCCTTCGCCGCGGATGATCGCGACTTCACCGTGATCAACGGCACCGGCTACGACATCAAGGGTCTCTTCATCAACCCGCCCGGCGACGAGAACTACAACGAGAACGAGCTCACGGGCGTGCTCGGAGACGGCAACAAGTTCGACGTGAAGTTCACTGGCGCCGACAAGGGCTGCACCTGGAACATGAAGGTCACCTGGACCGACAACAGCTGGTCGATCTTCCGCGGTCTCGATCTCTGCAAGATCAGCAACGTCACCCTGAAGTACAACAAGGCGACCGACACCGCCTCGTATATCTGGGATTGACCGTCGCTCAGGCGCCCGGCCCTTCGGGGCCGGGTGCTATCCCCCTGTCCTACCCAAGTACGCGGGCGAAGATCGTCTCGACGTGCTTGGTGTGATAACCGATGTCGAACAGCGCTTCGAGCTTCTGAAGGCCCAGCGCGTCGACTACCGCCTTCTCCTTCTTCAGCCGATCGAGGAACTGGCCGCCTTCGCGCCAGGTCGCCATCGCGTTCTTCTGCACGATCTCGTAGGCGGTCTCGCGCGCCATACCGGCCTGGGTCAGCTCCAGCATAACGCGCTGCGAGAAGACGAGGCCGCCGAGGCTCTCCAGGTTCTGCTTCATGCGCTCGGGATAGACGACGAGCTCGTCGACGACGCGCGCGAGGCGGTTGAGCGCGAAGTCGAGCGTCACCGTCGCGTCGGGCCCGATGCCGCGCTCGACCGAGGAATGGCTGATGTCGCGCTCGTGCCAGAGCGACACGTTCTCGAGCGCCGGCACCACCGCCGAGCGCACGAGGCGGGCGAGACCGGTCAGGTTCTCCGTCAGCACCGGGTTGCGCTTGTGCGGCATCGCCGAGGAGCCCTTCTGCCCCGGCGAGAAATACTCTTCCGCCTCGCGCACCTCGGTCCGCTGCAGATGGCGGATCTCGGTCGCCAGCCGCTCGACGCCTGACGCGACCACCGCGAGCGCGGCGAAGAACGCGGCGTGGCGGTCGCGCGGGATCACCTGGGTCGAGACCGGCTCCGGCGTCAGGCCCAGCTTCTTCGCGACGTATTTCTCGACCTTCGGATCGATGTTGGCGAAGGTGCCGACCGCACCTGAGATCGCGCAGCTCGAGACCTCGGCCTTGGCTTGCATCAGGCGCTGACGGTTGCGCTGGAACTCGGCGTAGTGGCCGAGCAGCTTGATGCCGAAAGTCGTCGGCTCGGCATGGATGCCGTGGCTGCGGCCGACCGTGATCGTGTGCTTGTGCTCGCGCGCCCGGCGCTTGAGCGCCGTCAGCACCTTGTCGACGTCGGCGATCAGGATGTCGGCGGCCTGAACCAGCTGCACCGAGAGGCAGGTATCGAGGACGTCCGACGACGTCATGCCCTGGTGCAGGAAGCGCGCATCCTCGCCGACATGCTCGGCGACGTTGGTCAGGAACGCCAGGACATCGTGCTTGGTGGTCTTCTCGATCTCGTCGACTCGGGCCGGATCGACCTTGCCGCGGGCGCGGATCGCCTCGACTGCGGTCTTCGGCACGGTGCCCTGCTCGGCCATCGCCTCGGCGGCGAGGATCTCGATCTCGAGCCAGATCCGGTAGCGGTTCTCCGGCTCCCAGATCCGGGCCATCTCCGATCGTGTGTAGCGCGGGATCATCGGCGGCCGGTCCTTGGAAGCGGTATCAGCGGACCGCCGTTGTAGCACCTGCGAACGGAAGATCGATGCGGAAGATGGTGCCTTCCGGCCCGCTCTCGACCAGCCGCAGCTGTCCGCCATGGGCCTCGACCAGGTCGCGGGCGATCGCGAGCCCCAGGCCGGTGCCGCCGGGGCGGCCGGTGTTGAAAGGCTGGAACAGCCGCGGGCGCACCGCGTTCGGGATGCCGGGCCCGTCGTCCTTGACCGTGATCGAGATTCCGGCCGGCCCCAGCACCGCACCGATCTCGCTCAGGCGCGCGCCGGAGAGCCGGGCGTTGCGGATGAGGTTGCCGAGAACGCGATAGAGCTGGTTGCGATCGGCATCGACCGCGAAGCTCGGCTGCAGGGTGGAATCGAGCCGGAAACCGTCCTCGCCGATGACGACCTGATCCTGGGCGATCTCCTGTATCAGGTCGGAGAGCGGGAAGCGCACGGGCTTCACCGCCGGACGCTCGGTCGCGAAGTCGAGGGTCGCCTGGGTCAGCGAGACGGCGCGGTCGACGGCGCGCACGAGGCGGGGCGTCGTCCGCCGCACCTCGGGGTCGGTCGAGTCCGCCAGCCGGTCCGACAGCACCTGCACGGACGAGAGAATGTTGCGGAGATCGTGGCCGAGCTTCGAGACGCCGCCGCCGAGCGCCGCCAGCCGCGCCTGCTGACGGAAGGAATAGCGGAGCTCGTCCTGCATCGCGGTCAGCTGCATCTCGGCGAGGCCGAGCTCGTCGGTGCGCGGCTTCGGCGGCACATCGGTGGCCGGCGCCTCGGGATGGAATCCCACCATGCGTTGGGTGAGCCGCCGCATCGGCCGGACCAGCAGGAACTGGAGCGAGAAGTAGAGCGCGCTCGCGGTCGCCAGCGCGATGACGATCGAGAGGCCGAGGATGCGCTTGGAGTAGCCGAACATCTCCTCCTGCAGCGGCTGCTCGTCGAGGACCACGACCGCCAGCACCGAGGCGTCCTTCGGGCTCTCGCCGATCACGCGAAGGATCCGGTTGCGGCGCTGGATCAGGGTGTCGAAGGCATCCCGGACAAGCTCGATCGCGGTATCGTCCCTGAGGTCGATCTCGCGGTCGACCGCCGGCATCTCCGGCACCATCAGGTTGTGGGTGAGCTTGCCTTCGCCGTAGAGGCCGGCGGC
>CAZDGR010000199.1:3721-8044 GCA_964504845.1 uncultured Rhizobium sp.
TCTCCGGCACCATCAGGTTGTGGGTGAGCTTGCCTTCGCCGTAGAGGCCGGCGGCATAGGCGCCGACGTGGCGGAGCAGGGTCGAGGTCAGCTGGGCCGTCACCATGCGGTCCGGCGTCGCCTCGAGCGACAGCCCGGCCAGATGAGCAGCCGCCAGCTTCTGTTCTAGATAGACAAGTCTGTATCGTGCTATCGATGGCGCGAACAGAAGCACCTCCGTCAGCATGACGAAGGCGATCGTCAGCAGCAGGAGCCGGCCCGAAAGGCCGGCCCTACGCGGCAGAATTCTGAGACGCCGGAGTTCCACCGCCGGCCCCCTTTCGGGCCTCTTTACGCGTTTCCCGCCGCTCCCGGATCACCGCCCCCGGCCCGGTCCGCGGTCGGTTGACTTGACCTACCCGAGCCACTATACAGCGGGCCTCTTTCGCGTGCAGCCCGGCTAGCGGGCATACGGAGTTTTCTCGTGAAGCGCACCTATCAGCCGAGCGTGCTCGTCCGCAAGCGGCGGCACGGCTTCCGGTCCCGCATGGCGACGGTCGGCGGCCGCAAGGTCCTGAATTCCCGCCGCGCCAAGGGCCGCAAGCGCCTCTCCGCCTAGAAGGCCAGTTCAAGCCATGGCGATCCGGCGGCTCAAGCGGCGGCCGGAATTCCTTCAGGTCGCGTCGTCAGGACAGAAGGCAGCGATGCCTGGCCTGGTCCTGCAAGCGCGTCCGCGTGCCGACGAGCCATTGCTCCTTTCCGACGAGATCCGCGTCGGCTTCACCGCGAGCAAGAAGGTTGGCGGCGCGGTCGAGCGCAACCGCGCCAAGCGCCGCCTTCGGGCCGCGGCGGATGAGCTCCTCAAGGCCCAGGGCCAGGCGTCCCACGACTACGTGCTGATCGCGCGCGCCGAGACGGTCCGCCGTCCCTATGCGCTGCTGAAGGACGATCTCTCGCGGGCGCTGAAGCGCATCGGCGGCAAGCGATGACCGATCCGGCCAGCCCCGCGCTTCCGACTTTGGCTCTGACCGGCGCGGTCCGCGCCTACAAGCTGCTGGTCTCGCCGCTGCTCGGAACCAACTGCCGTTTCCTTCCGAGCTGCTCCTCATACGCGATCGAGGCGATCGAGGCCCACGGGCCGCTCGCCGGCGGCTGGCTCGCCGCCAAGCGTCTCTGCCGCTGCCATCCCTGGGGCGGCGACGGCTACGACCCCGTGCCGCCGCGCACCTGCACCTCACGCTGACACCCGTATCGGAATCATGATGGGCGACCAAAAAAACCTGGTGATCGCGATCGCACTGTCGCTCGCCATCCTTCTCGGCTTCCAGTTCTTCTACGAGCTGCCGAAGGTGCGTGATCAGGCGGCACAGCAGGCGACCCAGGCCGAGCTCTCGAGGCCGATCGCCCCTGCCGCTCCCGGCACCGCGCCGGCACCCGGGACGACCGCTCCGGGCGCGACCGTTCCCGGCGGAGCCGCGCTGGGGCCGCTGTCGCTCGACCGTCCGCGGGCGCTCGCCGAAAGCCCGCGCATCCCGCTCGACACGCCGTCGCTCCGCGGCTCGATCGCGCTCAAGGGCGGCCGGCTCGACGACGTGGTGCTCAAGGGCTATCGCGAGACCACCGATCCGAACTCGTCGAACATCGTGCTGCTGTCGCCCGCCACGGCGCCTGAGCCCTATTACGCCGACTGGGGCTGGGTCCCGGCCGCCGGCACCGAGATCAGGCTGCCCGACGCGCAGACGGTCTGGACCGCCGACAAGGACAAGCTGGCCGCGGAAAGCCCGGTGACGCTATCCTGGGACAACGGCCAGGGCTTCGCCTTCCAGCGCCGCTTCGCCATCGACAACCGCTACATGGTGACGGTGACCCAGCGCGTGCTGCGCACGGCGCCGGGCGAGCCGATCACGCTTCATCCTTACGAGCTGGTCACCCGATCCAACACGCCGGTCGTGCTCGGCTACTACATCCTTCACGAGGGCGCCTACGGCGTCTTCGACGGCAAGCTCAAGGAGCTGACCTACTCCGACATGAAGGATGCCAAGGGCGGCGTCATCGAGGCGACCTCGACCGGGGGCTGGATCGGCTTCACCGACAAGTACTGGATGGTCGCGGCGGTCCCCGATCAGAAGGACTCCTACAAGGCCCGCTTCGCCCATGCGCTGTCGGGCAAGACCGACAAGTATCAGGTCGACATCCTCGGCGGCGGCCAGCCGCTGGCGCAGGGACAGGCGATCGAGTCCGTCAGCCGCATCTTCGTCGGCGCCAAGGAGGTCTCGACCCTCGACGGATACCAGGAGCAGCTGGGCATCGTCCGCTTCGACCTGGCGATCGACTGGGGCTGGTTCTACTTCCTGACGCGTCCGATCTTCTTCGTGCTCGACTGGCTCGCCCGCGTGCTCGGCAACTTCGGCGTGGCGATCCTGGTGCTGACCGTGCTGGTGAAGGCGCTGTTCTACCCGCTCGCCAACAAGTCCTACGTGGCGATGAGCCGGATGAAGGCGCTGCAGCCCGAGATGATGAAGCTGCGCGAGCGCTTCGAGAACGACAAGCAGCGGATGAACCAGGAGCTGATGGCGCTCTACAAGCGCGAGAAGGTGAATCCCGCGGCGGGCTGTCTTCCGATCGTCGTGCAGATCCCGGTGTTCTTCGCGCTCTACAAGGTGCTGTTCGTCACCATCGAGATGCGGCACGCGCCGTTCTTCGGCTGGATCAAGGACCTCTCGGCCCAGGATCCGACGACGATCTTCAACCTGTTCGGCCTGATTCCCTGGGACCCGCCGCACATGCTGATGGTCGGCATCTGGCCGCTGATCATGGGCGTGACCATGTGGTTCCAGCAGAAGCTGAACCCGCAGCCCGCCGATCCGGTGCAGGCGAAGATGTTCATGATCCTGCCGATCGTGTTCACCTACATGCTGGCGAGCTTCCCGGCCGGCCTCGTCATCTACTGGGCCTGGAACAACGTGCTCTCGATGGCCCAGCAGTGGACGATCATGTACCGGATGGGCGTGAAGGCGACGTGAGCCCTCGCAGATGAGCGATGGGCCGGCGAACGAGGTCGACGCCCTCGACGAGGAAGCGGGGCGTCTCCTCTTCGCCAAGGAGTGCACCTTCGTCGCGGGCTCCGAGCGGCTCGACCACCTGCCGCCGTTCACGCTGCCGGAGATCGCCTTCGCCGGCCGCTCGAACGTCGGCAAGTCGAGCCTGCTGAACGCGCTGACCAATCGCTCGACGCTGGCGCGCGTCTCCAATACGCCCGGACGCACGCGTCAGCTCAACTTCTTCGATCTCGGCGGCCGGCTCCTGCTCGTCGACATGCCCGGCCACGGCTATGCCGAGGCCTCGAAGGCCGACATCAAGCGCTGGGAGAAGCTGATCGACGCCTATCTCTCGGGCCGGCCGACGCTGGCGCGCGTGATGGTGCTGGTCGATGCCCGCCATGGGTTCAAGGCCGGCGACCGCGACCTGATGAAGCGGCTCGACGAGCGCGCCGTCTCCTACCAGGTGGCGCTGACCAAGTCCGACCAGCCGAAGGCCGCCGAGCTTGCGGCGACCACGGCCAAGGTCGCGGCCGAGCTCGCCAAGCACCCCGCGGCCCACCCCGATATCGTCGTTACCTCGGCTGAGACCGGCGCCGGCATGCCCGAGCTCCGGGCCCGGCTGGCGAAGCTGGCGGCTTCCCGCTAGATTTCGCGCGCCAGCTCCAATCCCGTCAAAGCGGACAGAAGAAGCCATGACCGACAACGCCGAGATGCTCGCGAAGGCCAAGGTGCTCTCCGAGGCGCTGCCGTACATGCGCCGCTATGCCGGGAAGACCTTCGTCGTGAAGTACGGCGGCCACGCGATGGGCGACGTCGAGATGGCGCGCATCTTCGCGCGCGACATCGTGCTCCTGAAGCAGATCGGGGTGAACCCGGTCGTCGTCCATGGCGGCGGGCCGCAGATCGGCCAGATGCTGGAACGGCTCAAGATCAAGAGCGAGTTCATCGACGGGCTCCGCGTCACCGACAAGGCGACCGTCGAGATCGTCGAGATGGTGCTCGCCGGCACCATCAACAAGCAGATCGTCGCTCACATCAACGAGGCCGGAGGGACTGCAGTCGGCGTCTCGGGCAAGGACGGGCGCCTGATCCGCGCCGAGAAGATCAAGCGGACCAAGGTCGATCCCGGCTCCAACATCGAGAAGGTGCTGGACCTGGGCTTCGTCGGCGAGCCGGTCGAGATCGACCCGATGATCCTGCAGAAATTCGCCTCCGCCGACATCATCCCGGTGGTGGCGCCGGCGGGGTATGGCAGCGACGGCGAGACCTACAACATCAATGCCGACACCCCGGCCGGCGCGAT
>CAZDGR010000200.1:0-8028 GCA_964504845.1 uncultured Rhizobium sp.
CCTGAAGAAACCCGGCCCAGTATGTAGTGGTTATGGCACGGATATTCCAGCCCGTGCCCTCGACCGTCGCGGCCGGCTTGGCTATAACGCGGCCGGACTCATCTGGGGGGCGTAGATGGCTCGACTTGCAACGGTTTTCGGCGGATCCGGCTTCGTCGGCCGCTATATCGTCCGCCAGCTCGCGCGCGACGGCTGGCGGGTCAACGTCGCCGTCCGGGATGCCGAGTACGCCAAGTTCTTGAAGCCGATGGGCGACGTCGGCCAGGTCACCCCGATGGCGGTTTCGATCCGCGACAAGGCGGCGGTCGCCGCCGCGGTCTCCGGCGCCGAGGCCGTCATCAACCTCGTCGGCGTCCTCTATGAGTCCGGCAACCAGAATTTCGAGGCGATCCATCACCAGGGCGCCAAGGCGGTCGCCGAAGCCGCCGCCGCGGCAGGCGTTGCCCGGCTCGTCCACATCAGCGCCATCGGCGCCGACGCTGCCTCGCCGTCGCTCTACGCGCGGACCAAGGCAGCCGGCGAAGCCGCGGTCCGATCCGCCTTCCCCGGCGCCACGATCTTCCGCCCGAGCCTGGTGTTCGGACCGGAGGACGGCTTCTTCAACCGTTTCGCGGGCCTTGCCCGCGTAATGCCGGCGCTACCTCTGTTCGGCGGCGGCAAGACCCGCTTCCAGCCGGTCTATGTCGGCGACGTCGCCGACGCCGCCGTACATGCGCTCGGCGACGCGAAGACGGCCGGGCAGACCTACGAGCTCGGCGGGCCGACGATCTACACCTTCCGCCAGCTGATGGAGCTGATGCTGCGCGAGATCCGGCGCAAGCGCTGCCTCGTCAGCGTGCCTTTCCCGATCGCGCGTCTCGAGGCTCGCCTCCTGCAGGTGCTGCCGGTGCCTCCGCTCACCGTCGACCAGGTCCGCCTGCTCGAGCGCGACAACATCGTCGCCCCCGGCGCGCCCGGCCTCGTCGAGCTCGGCGTCAAGCCGACGCCGGTCGAGTCGGTGATCCCCTCCTACCTCGACCGCTTCCGTCCGGGCGGCCGCTTCTCGGCGGCGGCGTAGTCGCATGACCAGCCGCTTCGAGCACGGTGTCGAGCGCGTCATCCTCAACAGCCGCTGGCTGCTGACGCCGTTCTATCTGGGTCTCGTGCTGGTCGTGGTCGCGCTCGGCGTCACCTTCTTCCGCGAGCTTTGGCACCTCTATCACGTCGTGTTCACCGCCGGCGAGGCCGAGGTCGTGCTGCTGGTGCTGTCGCTGGTCGACGTCGTGCTGGTCGCCAACCTGCTCATCATGGTGGTGATCAGCGGCTACGAGAACTTCGTCTCCGACATCGCCATCGGCGAGAACGAGGAGGCGCCGGACTGGCTCGGCAAGATCGACGCCGGGAACCTGAAGGTGAAGGTCGCCGCGGCGATCGTCGCGATCTCCTCGATCCACCTGCTGCGCGCGTTCCTGAACATCAACGAGCTCAGCGAGAGCAAGATCGTGCTGCTGATGATCATGCACCTGGTGTTCGTGTTCTCCGCGCTGCTGCTGGCCTACCTCGACAAGATCTCCGGCCACGCCTCGAAGGCGCACTAGGCCAAGAGGGTCACCGCGAAGAGACCGAACGCGAGCCCGGGTCCAAACGGGATCCGGCTCGCGAGCCCCGGCCCGCGGCCGGACAGATAGGCGATCCCTACGGCGATCAGCGTCGCCAGGGCCGCAACCAGCAGCGCCGGGCCGATGCCCGCGACACCGACCCAAGCACCGCCGACCGCCATCAGCTTGACGTCGCCGAGTCCCAGTCCTTCGCGTCCCCTGAGCCGGCTATGGACGGCGCGGACAAGCCAGAGCAACCCGCCGCCAAAAACTGACCCGGCGACTGCCGCCGGAACGTCGCCAACGAGCCACGCCTGAAAGAGTCCGAGCGGCAGAAGCGGCCAGACAAGGGCGTCGGGCAGCAGCTGGCGGCGGAGATCGACCACGACGAGCGCGATCAGGATCGCACCGAGAAGTGCATGGGCGAGAACCACGGGCCATGGGCCGCCGACCCAATGGGCGAGAAGGAAGGCCGCCACAGATCCGGCCTCGATCGCCGCGTAGTCGACGGGAACCGGAGCGCCGCAATGCCGGCACCGTCGCCCGAGCGCGAGCCAGGAGACCACGGGCACGAGGTCGCGGACGGCAAGCGCCTGACGGCAGGCTGGGCAGATCGAGCGGCCGGTCCAGAACGAGGTATCGGCATAGGCCGGCTCGCCGTCGATGGCGGCGCCGAGCCGGGCCTGCGCGGCGCCGAGGAAGCTGCCGACCGCGGCGAAGCCGGCGACGGCGGCCACCACCAGCACCGGATCGGCCGGAAAAGGCTGAAGCCAGGACAGCATCGGGGCGGACGATGCCCGCGGCCTCACGGGGGCGCAAGGTTGACAGGCCACGCCCCCTCAAGTAGCCGGAGCCGAGCATGATCCATCCCGTGATCCTGTCGGGCGGTACCGGCAGCCGTCTCTGGCCGATGTCGCGTGCGCTGTTCCCCAAGCAGCTGCAGCCGCTGGTCGGCCTCAACAGCCTGCTGCAGGACACGGCACTTCGCGTCGCCGATCCGTCGCGTTTCCACGCGCCGGTCGTGGTCTGCAACGCCGAGCATCGCTTCGTCGTCGCCGAGCAGCTGCGCCAGGTCGATCGACCGGCGGCGGCCATCCTGCTGGAGCCGATGGCGCGCAACACCGCGCCCGCGATCGCCGCGGCCGCCGAAGCCCTCCTCGCCCGCGATCCCGACGCGGTGATGCTGGTGCTGCCATCCGACCACGCGATGATCCGCCCGGATCCGTGGCTGGCCGGCGTCTTCGCGGCCGAGGCGACGGCGCGGTCGGGATCCATCGTCACCTTCGGCATCAGGCCGGCGCGCGCCGAGACCGGGTACGGCTACATCCGTGCCGGCGCTGCGATCGCCGACGCCGGGCCGTGCCGGAAAATCGAGGCCTTCGTCGAGAAACCGGATCAGGCGACCGCCGAACGGCTGGTCGCCGACGGGCGTCACTACTGGAATGCCGGCATCTTCCTCCTCTCCGCTCGCGCCTATCTCGACGAGCTGAAACGCCGCGAGCCGAAGATCGCGGAAGCGGCTGCGGCCGCTGTCACGAGGGGGCGTCGCGATCTCGACTTCCTCAGGCTGGACGCCGACGCCTTCTCGGCGGCGCCGTCGCGCTCGATCGATTACGCGGTGATGGAACAGACCGATCGCGGCGTGGTCGTCGCCGTCGATCCGGGCTGGAGCGACGTCGGCTCGTGGCGGGCGCTGCACGAGATCGCGCCGCACGACGAGCAGGGCAACGTCCGGATCGGCGACGTCCATGCGGCCGGCACGCGCAACTCCTACCTCCGCTCGAACGGCCGCCTGCTGGTGACCGTCGGCGTCGAGGATCTGGTCGTCGTCGCCGATCCCGACGCGGTGCTGGTCGCCCGCCGCGACCGCGCGCAAGAGGTCAAGGGCGTGGTCGAGGCGCTCGCCGCGGCCGGCCGCGCGGAGGCGACCTCGCCAGCCGTGGTCTACCGGCCGTGGGGGCACTACCGGAACGTCGACTCGGGCGCCGGTTTCCAGGTGAAGCGCATCGTGGTCAACCCGGGAGGCCGGCTCTCGCTGCAGCGTCACGCGAAGCGCTCCGAGCATTGGGTCGTCGTCGCCGGCATCGCCGAGGTGACCGTCGGCAGCGACACCCGGCGGCTCGGGCCGACAGAATCGGTCGTTGTCCCGGCCGGCGCCGCCCATCGCCTGGCAAATCCGGGGGACGAGGACCTGCACCTGATCGAGGTGCAGTCGGGGGCCTATGTCGGCGAAGATGACATAGAGCGGCTGGACGACGCCTACGGAAGGGCGTAAGCCGTTGGCATCATGGATGAACTGCCCGGAGAGACGGAACTCCGCCCGATGACGGACGCGCTACCCAACCCGGAGCGGCTGTACCGGCCGATCGCCTTCGCGGCGCCGGAGCGGCTGTCGGAGCTTTCGGCCTGGACGGAGCACACGCCGTTCGCGATGTGGGCGGTCGAAGCGGTCCGGCCGCGCATCCTGGTCGAGCTCGGTTCCCATGCCGGCGTGTCCTATTGCGCCTTCGCCCAGGCGGTGAAGCAGCTGGGGCTCGCCACATCCTGCTACGCCATCGACACCTGGCAGGGCGACGAGCACACCAACAAGTCGGAGGCGGCCTATGCCGGCAACGTCTACGACGATCTCCGCCAGCACCATGACCCGCGCTACGGCAGCTTCTCGACGCTGATCCGCTCCACTTTCGAGGAGGCGGTCTCGGGCTTCGCCGACGGCTCGATCGATCTTCTCCATATCGACGGCTATCATACCTACGAGGCGGTCCGCGGCGATTTCGAGACCTGGCTTCCGAAACTGAGCCCGCGCGCCGTCGTCCTTTTCCATGACATCAACGAGCGCGGCGGCACGTTTGGCGCCTGGCGTTTCTGGGACGAGGTCAAGGGACGCTACCCGTCCTTCGACTTCCTGCACGGCCATGGGCTCGGCGTGCTCGCGGTGGGTGCGGAACGGCCGGACGCGATCCGCTGGCTGACCGGACTCGCCCCGGACGCGGTAGCGGCGGTGCGCGATTTCTTCGCCGGCCGCGGACGGTCGATCCAGCTCGAGGTCGATCTCGAACGGAGCGATCGGCACTGGAAGGCCGCCGAGACCCACGCGG
The DNA here is from genome assembly GCA_964504845.1 of uncultured Rhizobium sp. Taxonomy (GTDB): domain Bacteria; phylum Pseudomonadota; class Alphaproteobacteria; order SHVZ01; family SHVZ01; genus SHVZ01. Next base: position 4,676 of record CAZDGR010000200.1, read on the forward strand.
AGAACATGACCAGGGCGCATGACACGGTGCGCGCCGAGCTGACGGCCGCTCGTGAGGCGGCACGGGTCGAGCTCTCCGCCGCTCTGACGGAGCTGCACGAAGCCAATCTCCGCACCCAGGCCGAGCACGAGCACGCGACCTGGCGCCAGGGCGTCATCGACGAGGCACACCGCCGGATCGCCGTCGTCGAGGGCGAGGTCCAGGCGAAGACGCAGCAGATCGGCGAGCTCAAGGCGGTCGAAGCGCAGCTTCGCCACCACATCCAAGCGACGAGCGAGGCGACGGCCCGGCAGGTCCAGGCGCTGGAGAGGCGCGTCCACGGCTTCGAGACCTCGACCTCGTGGCGCCTGACGGCGCCGTTGCGCGGCCTTGGCCGAAGGATCGGCCGCTTCCGCCGCCTCCTCCGATCGAACGGGCACGACGTCGAGCTCGTGCGCTGTCCGCCGGCGGAGACTTCCCATACACCGACCGGGCATGCCGACTGGTACGAAGTCTCGTCGTCGCGGGGATGGTTGCCGAATCGCTGGATCTCCTTCAGCTACGTCGGCCCGGCCTATGACGGCACGGTCTTCGTCACGATCTACGCCGATCCGGGCGACGGCAAGTGGCAGGCGATCGGCGTGCCGGCGATCCATGGACGGCTCGATGCGTTTCTCCTGCGCCTCCCCGATGGCCTCGTCGCGCTTCGCGTGAAGGTCCAGGGTTCCGGCGATCCGGTTCCAGGCACGCCTCAGCTCCTCATCCGCGAGATCGGTTCCGCCGAGCTCGCCCTTCGCCTTCTCTGGCGACAGCGCGGCCGCCTGCCTCGTGCATTCCGCCATCTGATGCAGCACGGGCTGAACGCGACGGTTGCCCGCGCGGCGACCGCCTTCGGCGAGGCCGGCGCCGATCTGTATCAGCGCTGGATCGAAGCCTACGACACGCTGACGGACGCCGACCGCGCCGCGATCGCGGCTCACATCCAGACGCTCCGCAGCCGTCCGCTGATCTCGGTGGTGGTGCCGGTCTACAACCCGAGCGAGGCGCATCTCCGCGGGATGCTGGACTCCGTCCTGGCGCAGCTCTACCCGAACTGGGAGCTCTGCCTCGCCGACGACGCCTCGACCGCGCCCCACGTACGACAGGTTCTGGAAGAGTACGCACGCCGGGACCAGCGGGTGAAGATCACGTTCCGCGAGAAGAACGGCCACATCTCGGCCGCCAGCAATACGGCAATCGAGATGGCGTCAGGAAGCCATGTCGCGCTTCTCGATCATGACGACCTTCTCGCCGAGCATGCGCTCTACATCGCCGCCGTCGCCGTCAACGATCATCCGGACGCCGACGTCCTCTACTCGGATGAGGACAAGATCAACGACGCCGGTCGCCGCACCGAGCCCTACTTCAAGCCCGACTTCGGGCTCGATCTCGTTTTCGGCCAGAACTATGTGAGCCACCTCGGCGTCTACCGCCTCGACGCGATCAAGGCGGTCGGCGGCTTCCGTCTCGGCTTCGAAGGGAGCCAAGACTACGACCTGATGCTGCGCGTCGTCGCCCGCACCAAGGGCCCGGTCGTGCACATGCCATGGGTGCTCTATCACTGGCGGCTGTTCCCCGGTGCCGGCACCTTCTCCTCGACCCAGATCGAGAAGGCATCCGAGGCCGCGAGAAAAGGCATCACCGAGCATCTCCGCGGAAAGGGCGTCGAAGCCGACGTCCAGCCCTGGCTGCATGCCTATCACCGCGTCGTAAGGCCGGCCCCGGCGACCTGGCCCAAGGTGTCGATCATCGTGCCGACGCGCGACCACCTCACGGTCCTTAAGACCTGCGTCGACGGCGTGCTCAAGCGGACCGACTATCCCGACATCGAGCTGGTGATCGCCAACAACGACAGCAGCGAGCCGGAGACGCTGGCCTATTTCGACTCGCTCCGCGGCGACGCCCGCGTGCGCATCCTCGCCTTCCCCGGTGCCTTCAACTACTCGGCGATCAACAACGGCGCGGTCCGTGCCTCGACTGGCGAGATCGTGCTGCTCCTCAACAACGACATCGAGATCATCGAGAGCCACTGGCTCAAGGAGATGGTCAAGCACGCCGTCCGGCCCGAGGTCGGCGCGGTCGGCGCCAAGCTGCTCTACCCGGACAACACCATCCAGCATGGCGGCGTCGTGCTTGGCCTCAACGGCGTCGCCGGACATCTTCATGCCGGCGTACCGGCCGACTCTCCGGGCTATTTCGGCTGGCTCAGGATCGCTCGGAACGTGTCGGCGGCGACCGCCGCGTGCCTCGCGTTCCGGCGCGTGGTCTTCGACGAGGTCGGCGGACTGAATGAGGTCGATCTCAAGGTCGCCTTCAACGACGTCGATCTCTGCCTCAGGATCACCGAGAAGGGCTACCAGATCGTCTGGACGCCTGAAGCGACGCTCTATCACTGGGAATCGAAGAGCCGCGGCAACGACCTCCAGCCGCAACATCTCGAGCGCTTCAAGAGCGAGATCGCCTACATGCGCGAACGATGGGGCGGCCGCCTCGATACCGACCCCTTCTTCAATCCCAACCTCTCGCTTTCGACCGCGCATCCGGTCATGGCCTTCCCGCCTCGGCGAGACCGCCCCTGGCAGGCCTTCCTGAAGCCGGCCACGGCGGCGGCGTGAGCGAGACTGCGACCCGCGCCGGATCGAAGCCCCGGCACCCGGTCTCGACCAACGAGACCCGTTCCCGCATCGAGCTCAGCCCCTTCGCGCCCTTCATCGATCTTTGGCGGAACCGCCCGCTGCTGGCCGCGATGACCCGCCGCGAGATCGAGAGCCGCTACCGTGGCTCGGCGCTGGGTTTTCTCTGGTCGCTGGCCACGCCGCTTCTGACTCTCGTCGTCTACACCTTCGTCTTCAGCGTGATCTTCCGGGTGCGATGGGGGGCTTCGACCGCCGGGCATGGCGAGTTCGCGCTGGTCGCGTTCGCCGGGCTGCTGCTCTTCACCTGCTTCTCCGACTGCGTGACGCGCGCACCTGGACTCGTCCTCTCACAGGCCAACATGGTGAAGAAGGTGGTCTTCCCGGTTCAGATCCTGCCTGCCGTGATCCTCGGCGGGGCGCTGTTCCAGCTCGTCATCGCGACCGCGGTGCTGCTGGCGATCGCAACGATCCTCGGCTTCACGCCCGGGATCACCGCGATTGCCTTCCCGCTGGTGCTTGCGCCGCTCCTCCTCGGCATCCTCGGCATCACCTGGGCGGTGTCCGCGGCCGGCGTCTATTTCCGCGACCTCGGCCAGGTGGTCGGGCTGCTGGTCACGCTGCTGATGTTCCTGATCCCGATCTTCTATCCGGCGAGCGCGGTTCCGGAGGCGTTCCGGCCGGTCATCGCGCTCGAGCCGC
>CAZDGR010000201.1:0-7985 GCA_964504845.1 uncultured Rhizobium sp.
GGCCCTCCTTGTCCTGGTGCAGCGGCGGCATCAGGTTCCAGCCGACCATCCGTGGGCCCCAGTCGGCATCGCACCAGAAGCCGGTGCGGACGCCGTGGATCTGCAGGAAGCCGCGCCGGATATCGGCGGTCGCATGGATAGGGACGATCGCCGCCAGCGACTTCGGCCTCGTCGCCGCGGTCGATAGCGAGGTGATGCCGGGATAGCTCACCCCCCACATGCCGACCTTGCCGGTGCACCAGCTCTGCCTGGCGATCCACTCGACTGCCTCGTGCCCGTCCTTCGCCTCCTGCGCCGCCATCGGCTCGGCGGCGATACCTTCGGAACTTCCGAGGCCGCGGATGTCGAGCGACAGGCAGGCATAGCCCTTCGAGACCATGTGCCGGTTGAAGCCGTCGACCGTGGTGCGGCCGCCGCGGCCGTCCTTGTGATACGGGCCGTAGTTGATCAGCGCCGGAAACGGCCCGCCGCTTTTAGGCCGGTACAGGTCCGCCGCCAGGCGCACGCCGTCGGACATCGGAATCAGCAGACTCCGCTCGATCACGATTTCGGTCATGACCATCCCCCAGGAATTGAGACTAAGTTCAGTCGCCGGTTTCGGAGCGAGGCACCGCGAGCGCCAGCGCATTCGCCGCCAGCACGCAGGCGCCGAGGAAGTAGAAGACGGCATGAAGGCCATAGGCGTCCGCGATCAGCCCGCCGATCGGCGGCGTGATCGCGGTCAGCGTCGACTGGGTCCCGAACATGGCACTGGTCATCGTCGCTGCCAGCGCCGGCGGCGTCCGGTCCATCAGCCAGCTGTGGATCACCGGGCGCATCGCATACATGCAGAAGCCCAGGATCGAGATCGCAGCGACAAAGACCGTGGCATCCGAGATGAAGGTGAGGGCCAGCACAAGGACCGTGGTGCTGCTCATGCCGGCGAGCACGATCGGGCGCCGGCCGATACGGTCGGAGAGCACGCCGGCAATAGGCGCCGCGACGATGCCGCCGATCTGCAGCAGCATCAGCGCCATGCCCATCCAGAACGGGTTCAGCTTCAGCTCGTCGGCGAGGAACAGCGGCAGAAAGACCAGAAGGCCGCCCTGCATCATCGAGCGCATGCCGGCCATCAGGCAGAGCGACCAGACCTCGCGCTTGCGGAAGGCGGCGATGGTATTGCCGACATAGGTGCGGAAGTCGGTCTTCCTGGCCTCCGCCTTGGCGGCGGTGTCGCCGCCGTTCAGCACGATCAGCAGCAGCGCCGCGACGACCACGCCGGTGATCGCATTGAGCTCGGCGGTCGCGTGCCAGGTCATCGTCAGCATCAGCCAGCCGGCGAAGAGCGGCGCCACCGCGTCGCCGACATTGGCACCGAGCGCGTGGATCGACAGCGCGTAGCCCCGGTTCTTCGGCAGGTGGCCTGAAAGATAGGCGATCGCCGCCGGGTGCCAGAGCATGTTGGTCGCGCCGATCAGCGTCACCGCCGCCGCGATCGCCAGATAGCTCGAGGTGAATCCGACGAAGAACAGCCCGGCGGCGCCGCCGACCAGCGCGATCGCCTGGATCAGGATGCGACGGCCGGTGAGATCGACGACGCTGCCGCTCGGCACGTTGGCGAGCGCGGACGCGACATAGAAGCAGGTCACCAGCAGGCCCGCCTCGGTATAGCTGAGGCCGAGGTCGCGGGTGATGAACGGCAGGACGAGGTAGAAGGTCGCGGCGATCCAGTGCGTGGCGCCGTGGCCGAGGCTCACCAGGATGACGGGGATCTGGACTTCACGGCTGCGGAGCGATGCAGCGGGCGCGGTCATCGCGCTACTTCACCTTGATAAGGTCGCCGCTCTTCGCCGACTTGCCGATGGCCTCGAAGCAGCCGACGCCGTGGACCACATCGTCGAGCGGCACCGGATAGGGAACGCCCCGGTTGACCGCGGCGGCGAAGGCTTCGAGCTCGGCGCGTTCCTTGTTCACGGACGGGAAGTTCCGCGTCTTCGGCTGGCCGTCGACCAGGCAGACGGTGAGCTCCGTCTCGCCCTTGAGCTCGGCCCAGCCCTTGGAGCCGTAGACGGTAAGCCGCTGCGCCGGCGCTGTCGCCTGAAGGCAGGCGAGGTATCCCGACATCTTGTTCTTGAAGCGGAACAGCATGCTGGTGGTGTCGTCGAGCGGCACGTCGAGGACGAGCCGGAAGCTCGACACCTGGATCGTGGCGATCGGCCCGACCAGATAGATCATCATGTCGACCGTGTGGATGCCGCTGCCGCCCATGCCGCCGGCGGGACTCTCGGTCGGATCGGCGCGCCACATGCCTTTGCGGTATCGGAAACCGCCCGGCCCGGAAGTGTTTCCTTCCAGGTGCAGGATGGTTCCGAGCGCACCGTCGTCGATCAGACGCTTCATCTCTTGAAGCGATGGCAGGAAGCGCCGGTTATGCCCCGCAGCGAGCACGACACCCGCCTTCTTCGCCGCCGCCACCGCCTTGACCGCACTGTCGCGGGTGATCGTCACGGGCTTGTCGACGAAGATGTGCTTCTTGGCCTTGGCGGCCGCCATGATCTGCGCCGCATGAACGGAATGCGGGGTAGCCAGCACGACGGCATCGACCTTGGGATCGGCCAGCGCCGCTTCGTAGTCGGAATCGAGCGGGAAGCCATGATCGGCGGCGAAGGTCGCCGCACTCCGCGGCGTCCGCGTGACACCACGCACGAAGCGAATCTTGTCGCTCTTTCCCTGGACCGAGTTGACCAGGGTCTGTCCCCAGCGCCCCAGCCCCACGATCGCACACCTGACCATGAGACGTCCCCCCGGCCGGAGACCCGGCCATGCCCTCAGTCTCGCACCTTTCCGTTGGACATTCAACGGCTTGCAGGGTGAAGTGCGGGAATTACGTCCCTCGCAACAGCCGAGAGTAGCCCGTGGCCACGCCCCCTGCCCGCAGACTTCGAGACCTCGGGATCGTGCTCGGCGACCTCCCGCCGGGCGCCCGCAACGCGATCAGTGACGTGCCCGGCGTCACCGTCGGGCACGCCACGCTCAAGGGCGGCAACGTCAATACCGGGGTGACGGCGATCCTTCCGCATGGCGGAAATGTCTTCCGCGACAAGGTCATGGCGACCTCGGTGGTCTTCAACGGCTTCGGCAAGACCACCGGCCTCGTCCAGGTCGACGAGCTCGGCGCGATCGAGACGCCGATCCTTTTGACCAATACGCTGAGCGTCGGCACCGCCGCGGAGGCGCTCGTCCGCTACAAGCTCAGGCGCAATCCCGAGATCGGCACGACGACCGGCACCGTGAATCCGGTCGTCGGCGAATGCAATGATAGTTTTTTGAACGATATTCGTGGTCTGCATGTGAAAGCTTCGCATATAGATGAAGCGATCGCGGCGGCTTCGGCGCAATTCGCGCAAGGTGCCGTCGGGGGCGGCACCGGAATGACCGCCTACGGCCTCAAGGGCGGCATCGGCTCCGCCTCGCGACAGATGAAGCTGGACGGGAAGACCTGTCATCTGGGGATCCTGGTTCTCGCCAACTTCGGCAAGCCGGACGACCTGACCATCGGCGGCCGGCCGATCGGCAAGCGGATCGCGGAGGCCAGGAAGGCCAAGGGCGCGCCCGACCAGGGCTCGATCATCATCGTGCTGGCGACCGACCTGCCCACCAGCGAGCGCCAGCTCCTCAGGATCGCCCGGCGCACCTCGATCGGCCTCGGCCGCACCGGCTCGTATCTCGGGCACGGCTCGGGCGACCTCTGCATCGCCTTCACCACCGCCAACCGGATCGACCACAACGAGCGAAAAGCCATGATCTCATGGCAGGCGCTGGCCGAACCTCGGATCGATATCGCCTTCCGCGCCGCGGTCGAGGCGACCGAGGAGGCGGTGATCGAGGCGATGCTGGCCGCCGACCCGATGGTCGGACGCGACGGCAACCGGCGCGAGTCGCTCCGCGACTATCTGCACCTGCTCTAGGAGAGGATCATGACCAGGATCGTCGGCGTGTCCGGAAGTCTGCGTCGAGGCTCGTACAATTCCGGGCTGCTGGCCGCGGCCGAGGACGTGCTGCCCTCCGGCGTCACGCTCGAGATCGCGACGATCCGGGGCATCCCCCTCTACGACGGCGATGCCGAGGCCGCCGACGGCATCCCCGAGGCCGTGACGACGCTGAAGAATGCGATCGCCTCGGCTGACGGGCTCCTGCTGTCGACGCCCGAGTACAACAACGGTATCCCCGGCGTGTTCAAGAACGCGATCGACTGGGCGTCGCGCCCCACGGCCGACATTGCCAAGGTGTTCGGCAGCAAGCCCGTCGCGCTGATGGGCACCTCGCCCGGCAACTTTGGCACCGTTCTCTCGCAGAGCGCTTGGCTGCCGGTGCTGCGCGCGCTCAGCACCGAACTCTGGAACGGCGGCCGGCTGATGGTGCCGCAGGCGAGCAAGGTCTTCGACGCCAAGGGCAAGCTCACCGACGACGCGACCCGAGAGCGCCTGAGGAAGTTTCTCGCCGGCTTCGCCACCTTCATCCAGGGGAGGTGAGATGGCCGAAGCCTCGCCCGTCGGCGCCAATACGAAGGCCTCGATCGGCACCACCGACGACGCGGTCTCGATCCAGGCTGGCCACCACGTGCTGGTCGCCGACGGGCACGCGGCGCTCGGCGGCAAGGATGCCGGTCCGGCGCGGTTCACCGACGTCGCCGAGCGCACGCCGGCGACGCTGGCGATCAAGGGCGGCGTGCCGATCAAGACCGAGCTGCGCCGAGCCCGAAGATCTCGCGAAAGGCCTGCTGGCCTTTCGGCGTGACGCTCACCGCGCGCGTGCCCTCGCTTCGGCGGATCCAGCCCTTGTCGAAGCAATGGGCGCAGAGCGCCGCACCGATCGCGCCGGCGAGGTGCGGGCGGCGCTCGCTCCAGTCGAGGCACGGCCGGCAGAGAAGCCGGACGCCTCGCCTGTCGGGACGTGGGACCAGCGCCTCGATATCGATGCCGAGCTTGCCGAGCAACGCCATGCCGGAGTCGGTCATCACGCCGGCGTCGCTGGCGAGCTCGATATGGCCGCCGGCGACCATCGCGTCGGCGAGGTCGACACCGAGGCGGCCCGCGAGATGGTCGTAGCAGGTCCGTGCCGCCCGCAGCGCCGCGTCCCTAGGCCCGACGACGATCGGCTTCCGGCTCGCCGCCGCCTCGGATGCCACTTGCATGATGCTCTCCATCATGCGCGCGACCGACGGCGAGGCGAGACTGTGGTAGCGATGCCGCCCCTGCACGGTGACGGCGATTAGCCCCGCCTTGGTGAGCCGCGCCAGATGCCCGCTCGCGGTCTGCGGCGTGACCCCGGCCGCACGCGCCAGCTCGGAGGCGGTCAGCGCCCGCCCGTCCATCAGCGCGTGCAGCATGACGGCGCGCGCCGGATCTCCGGCGAGCGCGGCGACTTCGGCGAAGACGGCGTTGGTGGCCATGATCTCGATCTCCAGGCGGCGGCCTATCCTAGGATCGAAGCCGGCCTCACGTTTCGGCCGTCACCGTACCACCCCGAACGGCAGGTTACTTCGTGCGCGCGACGGTGACGCCGTTCCAGTCCGCGCCGGGCGGCTCGCGGCGGTAGTCGTCGATGCGGCCGGCATAGAGGTCCCAGAGCATCGCGAGGTCGGGCGCCATCGTCCGCAGCTGATCGAGCGCGGCCGAGGCACGGTCCCAATTCTGAACCCGGTACGCAGCGAGCATTTCCTCCTGAGCGGTCGCCAGCGTCCGATGCGCCTCGTCCGGCTCAGCGGCACGGAGCGCGTAGATGCGGACGGCCTCGGCCTTGCCCTTGACCGCGATCAGGTCGAGCTCGAGGAAGGCGAAGCCGCGGGCAGCCGTCATCGTCGCCTCGCCGACGACGATGTCGACGCCGTAGGCCTTCGACTGGCCTTCGAGGCGCGAGGCCAGGTTGACCGCATCGCCCAGGACGGAATAGTCGAAGCGCTGATCGGAGCCCATGTTGCCGACCACGGCGACGCCGGAATTGAGGCCGATGCCGATCGCCAGCGGCATGACACGCCGCCCCTCCTTCTCCGCCTCGGCCTTCAGACGTTCGTTGAGCTGGACAAGCTCCCTCCGCATCGCGAGCGCCGCGCGGCAGGCGTTGACCGGATGCTCCGCGTCGTCGATCGGCGCATTCCAGAACGCCATGATGCAGTCGCCCATGTACTTGTCGATGGTGCCGCGGCTGGCGAGGATCCGGTCGGTCATCGGCGTCAGGAACTGGTTGATGAGCCGGGTCAGCGCCTGCGGGTCGCTCTTGAAGCCTTCCGAGATCGTGGTGAAGCCACGCACGTCGCAGAAGAGGAAGGTCATGTCGCGGGCTTCGCCGCCGAGCTTGAGCTGGCTCGGATCGGATGCCAGGCGCTCGACCATCGCCGGCGCCAGGTACTGAGAGAAGGCGATCCTCACCTCGCGCTTCTCGCGCTCGGCGGCAAGGTAGCTCACCAGCGTTGCCGAGAGATAGACCGCGAGCGTGGCACCGACCGGCGTCACCGGATCGACGAGGAAGCCGAAGTAGCGGAAGGCCTGCCAGGATGCGGCGACCGCCAGGACCGCCGCCGTGGCACCCGCCACCGCCGACCACGCAGCACCGATGCGCCCGAGTGCCAGGATCAGCACGAAGCCAAGCCCGGTCACATAGAGAAGCTCGGCGCCATCGGCCCAGTCGGGACGGCTGAGGAAGCGCCCGGCAAGGATCTGCTCTATCGCCTGCGCATGCGCCTCGATGCCAGGCATCGCCTGGTCGAGCGGGCTCGTCCTCTGGTCCTTGAGCCCGGCGGCACTGGTACCGACAAGCACGATTGTGCCGTCGACCTCGTCCTCGCCGGACTCGCCCGACAGCACCTTCCAGGCCGGCAAGGTCCTGCCCCTGCCGGTCTCGGCGAAGTGGAGCCAGAACTGACCGCGGGCATCGGTCGGCACGACGAAGTCGCCGATCTTGATCGAGTCGATGCCGGTCTCGGCGCCGAAGCTCGCGGTCGCCTGCGCGCCCGAGGCGCGGATGATCGAGGTGCTGGCGTTCTGGGCGACCCTCAGGGTCTCGGTCACCAGCGAGGCATAAAGGCGGTCGCCGAGACGCACCACCAGCGGCACCCGGCGCAGGATGCCGTCGCGATCGGTGACGCTGTTGAGCGCGCCGTTGCCGCGCGCGGCACGCTCGAGGATCGGAAGCGAGGCGACCGAGCCGGCGAAGGCCGGTATGAACGGTGCCGGGTCGATGCCGACCTGGGCGAAGGTGCCCTTGCGGACGGGCACGCGGTCGTTGGCTTCCGGTACGAGCGCGAAGCCGGTAATCGCCGGCGACGCCGCCAGCGCCGTGGCGAGCGCCTCGTCATGATCTGGAAGCAGCGCCAGCAACGGTTTCAGCGCATCGGTCTGCGACAGCCGCTTCAGGATCTCGCCCGGCGAGGTCCGGTCGGGCTCCGGGAAGAGGATGTCGAGGCCGATGGCGACGGCACCCGACTGGGAAAGACGATCGACCAGCTCGGCCACGACTGTCCGCGGCCATGGCCACTGCCCGATGCGGGAGAGGCTCTCGTCGTCGATGTCGATGACGCGGACGGCGGAGGCTTCGGCTTCGCGCGGCGCGAGACGCTGGTAGCCGTCGAAAACCCGAAGCCTCAACTCTTCCAGCACGCCGCCCGGATCGACGATCCGGAACGTGAGGATCAGCGCAAGGACCGCGCCGGGCACCGCAAAGGATGCGGACCGGCGCAGCCTCGCAAGCATCACTGCTTCTTGCCGACGAAGACGCCGATCGCCGCGTAGTTGCCCGAGGTTCCCGGCTTGCTGGCCACGGTGAACTGGCCGCCGGTCTCGCGCGTCGCATCACCGTTACCGGAGAAGAACGAGCCCTGGGCCCGGCCCGCAAGGTTGGCCTTGCCGGTAATGTCCAGCGTCGAGGAGTAGTCGCGGCCGTTGGTCGAGGCGACCGTGCCCGACATGGCGAGGCCGTCGAAGTTGGTGATGCTCATGTTGCCGCTGCGG
>CAZDGR010000202.1:0-7951 GCA_964504845.1 uncultured Rhizobium sp.
ACACCGCTACACCGAGGCGCTGCTCCATACGATGCCGGCGGCCAACCCGCCGGGACGCAAGCTGCCGTCGATCTCCGGCACCGTGCCGGCGCCTCTCGACCGCGGCGACGGCTGCATCTTCGCGCCCCGCTGCGGCTTCGCTGTTTCGCGCTGCACGGCCGAGCTGCCGCCGCTCGAAGGCGCGCCGCACCGGCTCCGCTGCTGGAACCCGGCATGACCGCGCTGCTCGAAGTCGCCGATCTCGCGACCCACTACGCCGCCAAGGACGTCACCGTCCGCGCGCTCGATGGCGTCAGCTTCACCTTGCGCGAGGGCGAGGTGCTGGGCGTCGTCGGCGAGTCCGGGTGCGGGAAGTCGACGCTCGCCCGCACCGTGCTCCGCCTGGTCGAGCCGACCGGCGGCGCGATCCGCTTCTTAGGCGAGGACATCACCAGGCTCGATCGCCGCGCGATGGTGCGCCGGCGCCGCCAGATGCAGGTCGTCTTCCAGGATCCGTTCGGCTCGCTGAACCCGCGCCATCGGGTCGGCGAGATCGTCGTCGAGCCGCTCGAGGTGCACGGCATCGGCGACCGCGTCAGCCGTGCCGCGCGCGTCGCCGAGCTGCTGGCGCTGGTGGGGCTTCCGGCCGACTCCGCCGGCCGCTACCCGCACGAGTTCTCCGGCGGCCAGCGCCAGCGGATCGCGATCGCGCGTGCGCTGGTGCTGGAGCCGAAGCTGCTGATCGCCGACGAACCGGTCTCCGCCCTCGACGTCTCGATCCAGTCGCAAATCATCAACCTTCTGGCCGAGCTTCGCGTGCGCCTCGGCCTCGCGATGATGTTCATCAGCCACGACCTCTCGGTGATCCGCCATGTCAGCGACCGGATCGCGGTGATGTATCTTGGGCGCATCGTCGAGATCGCGCCGACGGCGGACATCTTCGAGCGCCCGGCGCATCCCTATACCCAGGCGTTGCTGTCGGCCGTGCCGCATACGGATGCGACAAGGCGGCGCGAGCGCATCCTGCTCTCGGGCGAGATGCCGGATCCGGCGAAGCCGCCCGGCGGCTGCGCCTTCCACACCCGCTGCCGCCACGCGACGCCGCGCTGCTCGGTCGGGCGGCCGCTCCTGGTACCGAGGCCGATCGAGGGAGGGGCGGTACGCGAGACCGCCTGCCACCTCTACTAGGAAACCGCGATCCCGATCAGCGCCTGGCTCTTGTTCACCGCGAGGCTGGTCAGGTGGTAGAGCACCGGGCCGGAGTGCTCGGCGAGGATCGGCTTCTCCCAGCGCCCGATCAGGTCGGCGACGGTGCCGACGCGGTCACCCTTCCTCACCTCGGCGCCGGGCCTGGTCGTGCAGGTCCAATAGCCGGCGTCGGGCGCGGTCGCGACCTCCATGCGGACGAGGCGAGGGGCCGCTTTCGCCGGCTGGTTCGCTTTCGCCGTCATGCCGAGCTCGGCCATGACGCCTTTGACGCCGCCTTCGAGCAGGCCTACCGCTTCCTCGGTGACGAGGCCGTTCTGGCCGGCTTCGAGCAGCACGGCCGGGATGCCGAGGCCGACCGCGGCCGCATAGCTATGGACCTTCCGGTTGCTCGCCGAGGCGAAGGGAAGGCCGCTGGCGATCGCCAGCTCGCGGCTCCGCGCATGGGTGTCCGGATATATGGAGAACGGCATCAGCGCCTCGACGATGTCGCCGCCATGCAGGTCGACATAGCCGTCCATGCCGCTCATCGCCTGGGAGACCAGCCAATGCGCGAGCCGGTCGCTCGCGGTGCCCTTGGGGTCGCCCGGGAACACCCGGTTCACGTTCTTGTCGTCGGACGGGTTGTGGAAGGCGCGGTGCTGGAAGAAAGCGCCGATGTTGAGGATCGGCATCACGGTCAGCTCGCCGGCGAATGAGTCCGGCGTGAGCTTGGACAGCCGGCGCGCCGCCTCGATCGAGGAGTACTCGGCACCATGCACGCCGGCGGTGACCAGCAGCTTCGGCCCCGGCTGGCGGCCGCGGATGATCGTGCAGGGGATCTGAAGACCGGGCTCGGGCTCGACGAAGCCGGTCCAGCTTGCCTTGCCTGAGGCCTCCTGTGGTGCGAGCGCCATCGCCGTCTCCCCCGATATCCTGTGGTTCCTGCTAGTGGTACAGAGAGCCGCCGCGTCCCGCAATTCCCAAGCCCGAGAAGTCATGTCCGACCGCATCGCCATCCGCGACGCCGAGCCCGTCGACGCCGCGGAGATCCGCCGCCTGGTGCACGCGAACGCCGTGTTCCACGGCAAGCCCGAGCTGGCTGTCGTCACCGAGGAGATGATCCGCCGCGACGGATTCGGCCCGGGACGCCAGTTCTCCACCTTGCTCGGTTCCGTCGGCGGGCGGATCGCGGGCATCGCGCAGTACGCGGTCCGCTACAATTCGTGGAGCGGCACGCGGGAGCTGTTCGTGATGAACCTCTTCGTCGATGAGCCGATGCGAAAGACCGGTCTCGGCCGAGCCCTGATGGCGGCGGCGGCGAAGCGGACGCTCGAGCTTGGCTGCGTGGGCCTGAGCCTCGGCGTCGAACGCACCAACCCGGCGCTCGCGTTCTACAGGCGCCTCGGCATGGAAGTGACGGACCACAGCGCCCATTGCCGCTTCAAGTCGGAAGATCTGCCGGCGTTCATAGGATAGGGAAGCCCGGACATGTCGAAGATCCTCGTCGACGGCGGCTACCTGATTCCGATGGACAAGCCCTACGCGGTGATCTCCGACGGCGTCGTCGCCATCGACGGGAACCGGATCGCCTATGCCGGGGCCAGGAGCGGCTTCGATGCGCGGTCGTTCGCGGCCGACCAGACGATCCCGGCCAAGGGCCGGGCGGTGCTGCCGGGGCTGATCAACACGCATATCCATCTGATCGGGGCCTATCTGAAGGGTCTGACCGAGGACGTTTCCGGTCAGCTCTCGGCGGGACTCTGGAAGCGCGCCGTGCCGATCGCCTTCACCCATGTCCATGACGAGGACTGGTATGCCGGCTGCCTGACCCATGCGATGGAGATGCTCTGCACCGGCACGACCACGATCGTCAGCCAGTTCGTGAAAGAGCATCTGGCGATGCCCGCAGTCCGGGACCTCGGCATCCGCGCGGTGATGAGCCAGGAGATCTTCGAGGTCGATGCTACCAAGTTGAACGCCTCCGTCATGGACCGACCGATGCGGAAGGATTGGCTGGAGAAGGGACTCGAGGACTCGCGCCGTCTTCACGCCGACTGGCACGGCAAGGAGAACGGGCGGATCACGACCCGGATCTCGCCGGCCGGCCCCGGCTTCACCTCACGCGAAGGGCTGGTTGCGAGCGCCGCGCTCGCCGACGAGCTCGGTCTTGGCATCAACGTCCACGTCGCCGAGGTGCCGGGCGAGACCGAGTACGTGATGAAGCAGCACGGCAAGCGGCCGATCCAGTTCCTGGACGAGCTCGGCCTGTTGAGCGAGCGCACGATCGGCATCCACACGGTGTTCCTCTCGGATGAGGACATCGCCACCGTCGCCCGCACCGGCATGCACATCTCGCACACGAGCTATCACGTGGCGAAGCGGGGATACTTCCCGCCGATGGAGAAGGTCTACGCCGCCGGCTGCAACGTCACCTGGGGCTCGGACTGGTGCTCGAACGACCTCTGGAAGTTCATGAACATGGGCATCCTGTTCCCGCGCGCCCGCTCGGGCGACGCGAAGATGCTCGACGGCTGGCGCGCGCTGCACATGGCGACGATGGGCGGCGCCAGGTCGATCGGCATGGAAACGGAGATAGGCTCGCTGGAGGCCGGCAAGAAGGCCGACATCATCCTGGTCGATCTCGACACGCCCTGGTGCCGGCCGGTGAGGGCGGAGAGCCTGCCGAGCAACCTCGTCTACAATGCGACCGGCAGCGACGTGACCGACGTGATCGTCGACGGCAGGATCGTCGTGCGGGACAAGAGGGTCACGACCGTCGACGCGCCGGCCGTGCTCAAGGAGACCCAGGAGCGCGCCGAGCGCATCTGGGCGCGAGCCGACGCGGTGTTCGCATGAAGCCCGTCAGGTTCGCCGCGATCGGTCTCGATCACTTTCACATCCATGCCCAGATCGAGATGATGCTGGGGCAGGGGGCGGAGTTCGTCGCCTATGCCGGCGAGGAAGAGAAATTCTTCAGGAAGTCCTTTGCCGAGGCCTATCCGCAGGCGCGACGAGCCGACGATCCGCGCCGCATCCTCGAGGATCGCAGCATCGACCTGATCTTAAGCGCCGGCGTGAACAGCGAGCGCGCGCCGCTCGGCATCGAGGTCATGCGTCACGGCAAGGACTTCATGGTCGACAAGCCTGGCGTCACCTCGCTCGACCAGCTCGCCGAGGTCCGCCGCGTGCAGGCGGAGACCGGCCGCATCTACTCGATCTGCATGGGGCATGTCTCGTCGCCCTCCGTCGTGAAGGCCGGCGACCTGCTGCGCCAGGGAGACATCGGCACGCTGGTCAACATGGTGTCGCTTGGACCCCATCGGCTCAATCGCGCCCGGCGTCCCGACTGGTTCTTCCGGCGCGAGAAGTTCGGCGGCATCCTGACCGACATAGGCTCGCATGCGTGCGAGAATTTCCTGTTCTTCACCGGCCGCCTGGATGCCGAGATCGTGTCGGCGACCGCCGCCAATCGCGGCAACCCGGACTTCCCCGGCTTCCAGGATTTCGGCGAGATTCTGCTGCGCACGCCGGAGGCGACCGGCTACGTCCGCGTCGACTGGTTCACGCCCGATGGCCTGCCGACCTGGGGCGACGGCCGCTGCACGCTGATCGGCACCGAAGGCTATATCGAGCTCCGGAAGAACCTGGACATCGCCGGCGCACCGGGCGGCAATCACCTGTTCCTCGTCGACCGGAACGGCGTGCGGCGCATTGAAGGCGCGGTCGAGCTTCCTTACGCGCAGCAGCTCGTCGCCGACATCAGGAACCGCACCGAGACGGCGATGCCCCAGGCGCATTGCTTCCGCGCGGCCGAGCTCGCGATCACGGCCCAGGTCATGGCGGAGAAGAATGGCGTCAAGGCTTGAGCTGCTTTTCCTCCACGCGCTTCCGCTCGATGGGACGATGTGGGACGGGCAGAAGGATTTCCTGCCGGGCGCGACGCACGCGCCGACGCTTTATGGGCTTGGAGATACCCTCGAGGAGTGGGCCAAGGGCGCGCTGAAGCTCGTGTCGGGCACTCGCGTGATCGTCGTCGGCTGCTCCGTCGGCGGATCCTGTGCGCTCGAGGTCGCGGCGCTTGCGCAGGACAGGGTCGCGGCCCTGGTGCTGATCGGCACCAAGGCCGTGCATCGGCCGGATCCGGAGCTCCACGCGTCCGCGCTCGGCATTCTCTCGAATGAAGGCATGGAGGGGGCCTGGGCGAAGCTCTGGGCGCCGCTTTTCTCGCGCACCGCTGCCGCTGATGTGATCGAAAAGACGAGACGGATTGCCATGCGGCAGTCCCCTAAGGATGTCGGGCGCGGTGTCGCCGCCTTCCACAACCGGGCAAGCCGGGACGATGTCCTGACCGAGTTCCCGCGACCCGTCGTCGTCATGACCGGCGCCGAGGACATCGCTCCCGGTCCGAGGACGAGCGCCGCCCAGGCCGCATCGGCCGAGGAAGGACGTTTTCACCCCGTCCCCGATTGCGGCCACTACCTGCCGCTGGAAAAGCCGGAGAGCCTGAACGCCGTCCTCCGCGGCCTGATCGCGGAACTGACCGAAGTCACCATCAGGCATGCGCGAGCGGACGAGATCGAGGCGCTCGCGGCGATCGAGATGGACGCGACCCGATCCCTGGTCGAAGCCGGCATCGCCTTCCCCAACGGCATCCACGCCACGCCGAGGCGTCTGCTGGAAGCCGCGCTCGCCGATGCGCTGCTGTTCGTCGTGACCGACGAGGAGGATCGGCTCATCGCCTTCCTCGCCGCGCATCCGCACGACGGCGGCCTCTACATCGGGGAGGTGGACGTCATGCGGGCCTGGCAGCGTCGCGGCATCGGCCGCGCCCTGATGCAGACGGCCATCGACGAGGCACGCCACCGCGGCCTGTGGGGAGCGATGCTGACGACCGAGCGTTCGGTTCCGTTCAACGCACCCTTCTATGCGTCGCTCGGCTTCCGAGAGGTCGATGACGCCGCGATGCCGGCCAAGCTGGCGGAGGTTCTCGCCGGCGAGGCCGCGGCCGGCGCCGGTCCGGACCGGCGCGTCGGCATGGTTCTCAGGTTCTAGCGCTTTCTCTTCTTGTTCCCGTAGCGGGCCTTCATCTCGGCGGCGACCTTGGCTTCGGTCAAATGCCGGTTCCCGGCCAGCCAGAACTCGGTGACGCGGCCGCCGGCGTTGCGCACGCGGCGGACCGCCTCGCCATGGCTGCCGGCACCGCTCGCCAACACGATCACGCCGAGGTCGCGGCCCGCGACCTCGATCTCGCTCGCGTCCTTGAACGCGTCGGGAAAGCCGTCCGGATACCCCGGATTGACGACGACCACACGGTCACCGACCGGCACCAGGTCGATCGCGCCCCAGAGGCTCCACCAGCGTCCGGTCCAGTTCGCGACCCGGCGCGACGGCGCGCCGTGCTTGGCGAAGTGCCGCAGGATATGGGTCGTTCCTTCGACAAGGCCGACCGCGGTGCCGTCGGCGGCGTTGGTCAAGGCCGAGACGGTGATGTCGTGCGGCGCATAGGTGGCGGTGTGCGTGGTGTAGCCCTGGAAGCCGCCGGAATGGCCGAACCATTCCCAGTCGCCGGTGAAGCCGCTGCGGATGCCGAGCCCGTAGTAACGCTCGGATGCGATGTGCGGGATGCGCCACTGCTTGCGCACCATCTCGCGCCGGCTGGCCGCCGAAAGGACGCTCTTCCGGGCGCGCGGCGCCAACTGGTTGAAATAGAGAGCGAGGTCGGCAGCGGTGCAGATGAAGCCGGCGGCCGGTGCCATCGCGTGGGTCGGGTTCTCGCCGGGGATCACCAGCCGCTCGCCGGCGGGGAGCCTTGCGGAGTGGCCGCGGGCGAAGGGCGCGCCACGCCTGATCGGCACGTCCGGTTGCGTCTCCTCGAGACCGGCCGCATCGACGATCTCGCGCTTGATCCACGAGGTGTAGCGCTCGCCGGTCACCGACTCGATGGCGAGCCCGATCAGCCCGAAGGCGTGGTTCGAGTACTTGTAGCGGGTGTTGCGCTCGATGATCGGTTCCTGGGCGAGGTCGGCGCGGAGCTCCTTCTCGTTCAGGTACGGCCGGCGATCGGTGAACTGCCCGGCGTCCGGGCCATCGCGCGTTACGCCCGCCGTGTGCGAAAGCAGCTGCGTCAGGGTCGCCTTGGCGATCTCCGGATGCAGCCCGTCGACATGGCGTCCGACCGGATCGTCGAGCCTGAGCTTGCCCCGCTCGCGCAGCTTCATGATGCCGGCGGCGGTAAAGCTCTTGGAATGCGAGGCGACCCGGAAGCGATGGCGCGGCGTAAGCTCGACACCGCGTACCTGGTCGGCATGGCCATAGGCCCGTTCCAGCAGGACCTTGCCGTTCTGCGCGACGGCGATCACGCAGCCTGGCTGTCCGGTGATCCGCATCTGATGCTCGACCCACTTGGGCACGTAGTCGAGAGCGGCGGCGAGCCAACGATCCATCGGGACGATCCTTCTCAGGTTCGGAGCGATCGGCGCAGCAGGCGCCGATCCAGATTGAAGCGGAGCGCGCAGCGGGGCGCGTCGATATGGGCCGAAGCCGCCACCCGGCCACCGCCGCGGCCGAAGTTCTCCAATCGCGGCATGATGCGCCGCGACCACGGCGCCGGCGCATTCAAGCGGGCGACATAAGACGGTCCCCCGACGGTATCGGCGGTTTCCAGCTCATAGAGGATCAGGTAGCGGTTCGCCGTGCCGCCGATCGCGCGGAAGACCCGGCAGGCAAGGAAGTCGTCGACGCCAAGCCGCTCGACCGCGTGTTCGCGCATCATCCAATGGGCCCA
>CAZDGR010000203.1:0-7899 GCA_964504845.1 uncultured Rhizobium sp.
CGAGGGCGATGCAGTGGACGTTGTCGGCGGCGACCGTCGTCATCTGCCGGCGCTGAACCTCGGACACCCGCCCCTTCGGGAACAGGATGAAGACGTCGACCGAGGCGCGGTCTCGGAGCGCCTCGATCGCCGCCGATCCGGTGTCGCCCGAGGTCGCGCCGACGATGGTGATCCGCTGGTTGCGCGTCGCCAGGACCCGGTCGAACAGCCGCCCTACGGCCTGCAGCGCATAGTCCTTGAAGGCGAGCGTCGGCCCGTGGAACAGCTCGAGCAGCCAGTGGCGCGGTCCGATCTGCTTCAGGGGTGCCACCGCGACATGGCCGAAGCCGCGATAGGCTTCGGCGAAGAGCCCGGCGAGGTCTGCCTCGGCGACGGCGCCTTGGGCATAGGGCGCCAGCACCTTGGCTGCCGTCTCGGCGTAGGGCCTGCCCGAGAGCGAGCGGATCTCGACCGCCGACAGGGAGGGCCAGACCTCCGGGACATAGAGGCCGCCGTCGCGGGCGAGGCCGGCCAGCAGCACGTCCTCGAAGCCGAGGATTGGCGCCTGGCCGCGGGTCGAGACATAACGCACGTTGAAGGGCTTTCCGTCGGTCGAAGGGGGCGGGCGACGCTACATGCCCTCCCCTGCCCGGGCAAGGTCTGTCCGAGCTTGCCTGGGCCTTCTACACTCCCTGGGTGCCGATGTCAGACCAGCCCGTCATCCAGCCCCCCAACGATCCGGCAGAGGCGGTCTTCGCGACCGCGCTGGCGGCGCGATGCCACCCGATGGTCGTCGAGATGATCGACTATTGGCGGCGGTTACGCCCCGGCCCGGGACTCCTCCCCGGCCGGCAGCATTTCGATCCGGTCGAGGTGCCCAAGCTGCTGCCGTTCATCGGGCTGCTCGATGTCCTGCGCGAGCCTGACCTCAGGCTGAAAGTCCGCCTCGCAGGAACCAAGATCGAAGAGACGCTCGGCCCCAGCCTGGTCGGCCAGTATCTCGACGAGCTGGTGCCGAACTTCCCGGCGACCCTGGTGGCGAAGGACTACTTCCGCGTCGCCACCGACGGCATCCCCGTCTGGTACCGCGGCCGCCAGACCAGTGCGATCGGCAAGGCCTTCCTGCCGGTCGAGCGCCTGTTCCTGCCGCTGGCGACGGACGGCACCGCCCCCGACGCGATCGTCGGCGTGATGATCTTCGGCGCCCAGATCCGCTGATGACGGCCGCGGTCGACACGGCGCTCACCTCGATCGTCGCCCAGCCCTGCGACCGGCTCGTCTCCGAGGCCATCGCATACTGGAAACGCATCCAGCCGGGCGACGGGCTGCTTCCGGGACGGCGTCACTTCGATCCGATCGAGATTCCCCGCCTCCTGCCCCACATCGCCCTCCTGGACGTGGTGCGCGCGCCCCACATCCGCGTGAAGGGAAGGATGGGTGGAAGCAAGCTGACCGAGGTCTACGGCACCGGCCTGGTCGGGAAATTTTTCGACGAGGTGATTCCGGACTTCGACGACAGCCAAGCCGCGAAGGACTTTCGGCAGGTGGTCGCCGACGGCATGCCCAACTGGTATCGTGGCGCGCAGTCCGTGAATCACGGCAAGTCCCATCTCGGGATCGAACGGATTCTCTTGCCGCTCGCCGAAGACGGCCGTGCCGTCGACATGATCCTCGCCCTCTACCTGTTCTTCTACTCCGACGGCAGCAGGTACTGAACCGCTAGGCGAGATACCGCGCCTTCAGGTGCGCCTTGAACACCTCCGGATCGAGCGGACGGCCGGTCGCCTTGGCGAGCAGCTCGTCGGTCGAGAGCTTCGATCCCAGGCCGTGGACGTTGGCCTTGAGCCAACCCATGAGCGGCGCGAAGTCGCCCTTGGCGATACCGGGCAGGATCGACGGATCCGCACGTTTGGCCGCATCGAACAGCTGGGCCGCAGTCATCGCGCCCAGCGAGTATGTGGGGAAGTAGCCGAAGATCCCTTCCGGCCAGTGGATGTCCTGGAGGCAGCCGCGGCGGTCGTCAGGCGGCACGATGCCGAGCAGCCGTTTCAGCTCCTCGGCCCAAGCGCCGGGGACATCCTCGATCCTGAGGTCGCCCGCGATCAGCCGCTTCTCCAGGCGATAGCGGAGGATCACGTGGGCCGGATACGTGACCTCGTCGGCTTCGACGCGGATGAAGCTGCGCGCGACACCCGAGTAGATCTTCCTCAGGTTCCCGGGCTCCCAGGCGGGACCCGAGCCGCCGAAGGCTTCGCGCATCAGGGGCGCGGCAAAGGCCATGAACTCGGGGCCGCGGCAGACCTGCATCTCGATCAGCAGCGACTGGCTTTCGTGCACGCTCATGCCGCGCGCCTCGCCGACCGGCTGCCAGCGCCAGCGGGACGGCAGCTGGCGCTCGTACATCGCGTGCCCGGTCTCGTGCAGCACGCCCATCAGGCTCTGGGTGAAGTCGCCGTCGGTGTAGCGCGTGGTGATGCGGACGTCGTCCGGCACGCCGCCGCAGAACGGATGCGCGCTGACGTCGAGGCGCCCGTGATTGAAGTCGAAGCCGACGATCCCCATCAGCTTCTGGCCAAGCGCCTTCTGCTTCTCGATCGCGAACGGGCCCTCGGGGCGGATCGCCGGCGGCCGGCTCGCCTGCCTGGCCAGCACCTGCTCGAGGAAGCCGGGAAGGAAGGCGGCGTAGTCGTCGAAGATCGCATCGATCCGGTCGGTGCGGCCGCCCGGCTCGTACTCGTCCATCAGCGCTTCGTAGAGCGGCACGCCGAGCGCCGCCGACTTGATCCGCGCCTTCTCCTTGGTCAGGTCCAGCACCTTCTTGAGGTGCGGCATCAGCATCGCCAGGTCGGAGGCCGGACGCGCCTTCCGCCACACCATCTCGGATTCGAGCGCTGCCTTGGAAAGCGCGGCAACGAGGTCGGCCGGCACCGCGGTCGCATGCAGGCGCACCCGCTTCATCTCGCGCAGATTGGCGCGCTGCCAGTCATCGAGCGTGTTGTCGCCGCCGGCCTCGTCCATCAGGTCGCCGACCTTGGCATCGGTCAGCATCTCGTGGCGCATCACCTGCAGCGTCGCGACGACCTCGGAGCGGCCGGCATTGCCTCCTTCCGGCATCATCGCCGCGCGATCCCATCCGAGCACCGCGCCCGCGTCGCCGACGACGCCCATACGCCTGAACCGGCCTTCGAGCTCGAGATAGGCGCTCATCGGGGCTCTCTCTCACGCTCCAGCTTGAGATGGAAGAGGACGTAGATGACCACCAGCGCGATCGCGAGCGAGTACCAGGTGATCGCGTATTGCAGGTGGTCGTTGCGGAGCGCCACCTGGATCTCGCCGCCGACCGGGAATCCTCCTGGGATCGCCTGACGAAGGCCCTCGATCAGGTAGGGCCGGACTTCCGGCAACCCCGCCTTCTTCGCCATCGCCTGCACGTCGGCCGAGAACCAGAGGTTCTTGTCGGGCTCGTTCTCGGGCGTGAAGTAGGTCCTGAGATTGGGCCGGCGGATCAGGCCCTCGACCGTGGCCGGGCCTTCGATCAGGCTCTGCTGGCGTGTCCGCGGATCCTTGCGGTCGAGCGGCACCCAGCCCCGGTCGACGATCACCAGTGCGCCGTCGTCGCTCCGGAACGGCGTCAGGATCGCCCAGCCGCCGCGGCCGTTGAAGGTGCGGCCGGCAAGGAACATCTCCTGGTCGTTGAGATAGCGCCCGGAGAGCCGGACGCGGCGATATTCCAGGTCATCGAGAGCGCCGCCGGGAGGAGCCGTGGTCAGCGCCTCGGCACCCACCCGCTCGGCAAAGGCACGGATCAGGCCTTCCTTCCAGACGAGCCGGTTCATCTGCCAGGTGCCGAGCGCCAGCAGCACGATCAGGGCCGGAACGGAGATCACGGTCGGCCAGAAGGCCGGGCGGAAGCGGCGGATCATGTAACATCGTCTCCAAGGCCGCGGTGGCGGTACTGGAGCGCCACCAGGATGCCCTTCAGGGGCCGCAGCATGGCGATGGCGAGCGCCAGGATGACGGGTGGCCAGACCACCGCGTGGAACCACATCGGCGGCTCCAGCTTCGTCTCTGCGAACAGTGCCATCGGCACCACAAGCGCGCCCAGCAGCAGGATCACGAACACCGCCGGTCCGTCGCCGGCGTCATGGGCACGGAGGTCCAGGCCGCAGACCTCGCAGGTCTCGCGGACCGCGAGCACGGCCAGCAGCCGTCCTTGCCCGCAACGCGGGCAACGGCAGCGGAGCCCGGTCGAGACGGGCGAGAGCGGCTGGTATGTGTCGGGCACGGGTTACCCTGTGCCTGAAGCCAAAGCTCAGCACAAGAGGGGCGCGAAACAAGAGGGGCCGCGCTCGCGCGCGGCCCCTTGGGTGCTTATGACGCGGCGATCAGTGGCCGCCGCCGGCATTGGGGCCGGCGCCCCACCAGTAGATGCAGATGAACAGGAACAGCCAGACCACGTCGACGAAGTGCCAGTACCAGGCCGCCGCCTCGAAGCCGAAGTGCTGGTCGGGTTTGAAGTGCCCGGCTAGCGCCCGGAAGAAGCAGACGATCAGGAACAGCGTGCCGACGAGCACGTGGAAGCCGTGGAAGCCGGTCGCCATGAAGAAGACCGACGAGTAGATGCCGTCCTTGAAGCCGAAGGCGGCGTGGCTGTACTCGTAGGCCTGCACGCCGGTGAACAGCGCACCCAGCAGGACCGTGCAGCCGAGGCCCTGGATCAGGCCCTTGCGGTCGCCCTCGAGCAGCGCGTGGTGCGCCCAGGTCACCGTGCAGCCCGATAGCAGCAGGATCAGGGTGTTCATGAACGGCAGGTCGAACGGATCGAAGGTGATCACGTTGGCCGGCGGCCAGACGTGGTTGATCGCCTCGGTCGGATAGAGCGCGTTGCCGAAGAAGGCCCAGAAGAAGGCCGAGAAGAACATCACCTCGGAGGCGATGAAGAGCGCCATGCCGTAGCGGAGCCCGATCTGGACAACCGGCGAGTGATGCCCCTGGTGCTCGGCCTCGTTCACCACGTCGCGCCACCACATGAACATCGTGGCGAGCACCAGCACCAGGCCGATGACCAGGACCCAGGGGCCCTTGTCGACGAACCACATGAGCGTGCCGGCGACCAGCACCAGCGAGGCAAGCGAGCCGACCAGCGGCCACGGGCTGGGATCGACCAGATGGTACTGGTGCGCTCGGCTGCCGACGACGACGGGATTTTCGCTCATCTGACGTCTCTCCGGAGTGACGCTAGTTCACCTTGGGTGCCTTCGAACCGGCGGCGTCCGCGATCGTGCGGGCGCCCTCCTGGTTCTTGGCCTTGAAGAAGCTGTAGGACAGCGTCACGGCGCCGACGGCGTCCATGTGCTTGTCCTTGGCGAGATCGGGATCGAGGAAGAAGGTGATCGGCATCTCGACCTTCTCGCCCGGCTTCAGCACCTGCTCGGTGAAGCAGAAGCATTCGAGCTTGTTGAAGTAGATGCCGGCCTTCGACGGGGTCACGTTAAAGGTGGCGGTGCCGACCACCGCCTCGCGGCCGTAATTCTCGGCGATGTAGTGGACGAGCATGGGCTCGCCGACCTTGACCCGGACCGAGCGATCGGCCGGGCGGAAATTCCAGGGCAGGTCCGTCGCCACGTCGGCGTTGAAGCTGACGGTGATCCAGCGGTCGATCGCGTGATCGGGCGCCACCTCGGCGCGCTGCGTGGTGCCGCCGAAGCCGGTCACCTGGCAGAACAGCTGGTAGAGCGGCACCGAGGCATAGGCCAAGGCGAACATGCCGACAGCGACGCCGGCGACCAGACCCGCGACGCGGCCGTTGGACGCCATCAGTGGCCTCCCATCCGCGTGATGGTCATCACGTAGAACAGCACGCAGAGCGCCAGCAGCACGACCAGCATGGCGCGGTTGCGCGCCTTCCTGCGGCGTACGAACTCCTTGCCGTCCTGTTCGGTCATCGCCGTCATCCCGCCCGATCCACGATCAGGAGCGCGAACAGCGCGAAGAGGTAGAGGATCGAGAAGCCGAACATCTGCTTGGCCGGACGGTCGTCGTTGCTGCCGAGCACGCGGAGCGCCGACAGGATGAAGAGCGCGCTAAGGCCCAGCGCGCCGGCCGCGTACCAGCCGCCGGCGATGCCGAGCGCGAAGGGCGCCAGCGACAGCGGCAGCAGGGTCAGCGTGTAGACCAGCATCTGGCGCTTGGTCGCAGCCGCGCCCGCCACCACCGGCAGCATCGGCACGCCGGCCTTGGCGTAGTCGCCCGAGCGGAAGAGCGCCAGCGCCCAGAAGTGCGGCGGAGTCCAGAAGAAGATCAGCAGGAACAGCACGACCGACGCGACCGAAACGTCGCCGGTGACCGCGGCCCAGCCGATCATCGGCGGGAATGCGCCGGCGGCGCCGCCGATCACGATGTTCTGCGGCGTGCGCCGCTTCAGCCACATCGTATAGACGAAGACGTAGAAGAGGATCGCCAGAGCCAGCAGCGCGGCCGCTGCCCAGTTGACGCCGAGGCCCATGACCACGACCGAGCCCCCGGCGAGCACGACGCCGAAGCCCAGCGCCTCGCCGGGCTCGACCCGGCCGGCCGGAATCGGGCGGCCGGAGGTACGGGCCATGACCGCGTCGATGTCGCGGTCGAACCACATGTTGATCGCGCCGGCGGCGCCGGAGCCGACGGCGATGCAGAGGACGGCGATCGCCGACAGGACCGGGTTCAGGTGCCCGGGCGCCAAGAACAACCCGGCGAAGCCGGTGAACACCACGAGCGACATCACCCGGGGCTTCAAGAGCTCCCAGTAGTCGGACACCTGGGGGCCGTCGAGGACGGCCCCCAGGGCTCCGGAACGCGTGTCGATCGAGGTGTCGGACACGAAACCGATGCTACTTCACGACCGGGACGCGGTCGAAGGTGTGGAACGGAGGCGGCGAGCTCACCGTCCACTCGAGCGTCGTGGCGCCCTCGCCCCACGGGTTGGCGCCGACCTTCTTGCCCGCCAGCAGCGTGTGGAACACGATGACGACGAAGAAGAGGGTCGAGGCGAACGAGATGTAGGAGCCGTATGAGGCGATCAAGTTCCAGCCGGCATAGGCGTCCGGATAGTCCGGGATGCGACGCGGCATGCCGGCGAGACCGAGGAAGTGCATCGGGAAGAACGTCAGGTTGACGCCGATGAACGTCGTCCAGAAATGGATCTGGCCGAAGGTCTCGTTGTACTGGCGCCCGCACATCTTCGAGATCCAGAAATAGAACCCGCCGAAGATCGCGAACACCGCGCCCAGCGACAGCACGTAGTGGAAGTGCGCCACCACGTAGTAGGTGTTGTGCAGCGAGACGTCGGCGCCGGCGTTCGCCAGCACCACGCCGGTGACGCCGCCGACGGTGAACAGGAAGATGAAGCCGACCGCCCACAGCATCGGCACGCGGTACTCGATCGACCCGCCCCACATCGTCGCGAGCCACGAGAAGATCTTAACCCCCGTCGGCACCGCGATGACCATGGTCGCTGCGGTGAAGTAGGCGCGCGTGTCGACGTCGAGGCCGACCGTGTACATGTGGTGCGCCCACACGACGAAGCCGATCACGCCGATCGCGACCATCGCGTAGGCCATGCCGAGATAGCCGAACACCGGCTTGCGCGAAAAGGTCGAGACGATGTGGCTGATCATGCCGAAGCCAGGCAGGATCAGGATGTACACCTCGGGGTGGCCGAAGAACCAGAACAGGTGCAGGAACAGCACCGGGTCGCCGCCGCCGGCCGGCTCGAAGAAGGCCGTGCCGAAGTGGCGGTCGGTCAGCAGCATGGTGATCGCGCCGGCCAGCACCGGCAGCGACAGCAGCAGCAGGAACGCCGTCACCAGCACCGCCCAGACGAACAACGGCATCTTGTGCAGCGTCATGCCGGGCGCGCGCATGTTGAAGATCGTGGTGATG
>CAZDGR010000204.1:0-7895 GCA_964504845.1 uncultured Rhizobium sp.
GGCATAGGCCTGCTGGTAGTTCATCGGGTTCTTGACCACGACGAACTTCATCTTCCGCGCCTCGATGCCGAGCGCCTGGAAGGGCTCGTCGGCATATTCGTAGGAGGAGAGCGAGGCGCAGAGGACCTTGATCGGGCCGATCGCGAGCACGGCGGCATCGCCGATCCGGGCCTCGACCCCGCCCATCAGGCCGCCCGAGTAGCGGAAGCTCGCATTCGGCTCGACTCGCTCGACCAGGACCTCCGTCTGGAGCGGCGGGCCACCGAGCTTGGCGGTGTGGTTGCCGAGCTTCGCCCGGAAGCGCTTGCCGACGCCGACCCGCTTCGCCTCGATCACCGTCTCGGGGTCGACGATGTGGATCGCCGCCGAGAGGTCGGGCGCGTGCTCGAGAAGGGCACGGAGCACCACCGACGAGTCGCCCGAGGCGCCGCCGCCGACGCAGTCGGCCGCGTCCGCGAGGATCACCGGCCCGCCCGCGATCGCGCGGCCCTTCGCAATCGCATCCGCCGGCTGCTCGGTCGGTACCAGGAACTCGCGGCGCTTCGCCCAATGCATCCGCACCATCTCGCCGGCGACCCGGTCGGCGGCTTCGGCGTCGCCGTCGGCGACCGCGACCGCGGTGACGCCGACGCCCGGGAGATCCAGCCAGGGCTGGACGCAGAAATAGCTCGCGGCGAGCACGGTGCCGTCGGCCTCGCGGGCACGTGCAAGGTCGATGATCTCACGCATCGGCCCGTCGCCCTTGGTGCGCTGGCGTTGAGCGGGAAGGATCATCGGCGCGCGACGGAAGCGGCTGACCGGCCTGATCTGGCCCTTCATCGTGCGCAGCAGCAGTCCGGCGCAGCGGGCTCCGGTCTCGCGCGTGTCGTCGTGCGGGTACTCGCGATAGCCCACCAGGATCTGCGCGTGGCGCGTCATCTCGGGCGTGATGTGGCCGTGCAGATCGCACGAGACCGCGATCGGCACCTCGTGTCCGACGATCGCGCGGACCGCAGCCAGGATCTCGCCTTCCGCATCGTCGGTGCCTTCGGCGATGAATGCGCCGTGAAGCGCGAGATAGATGCCGTCGACCTTGCCGGCCGACCTGAGCCGCTCCAGCAGCTCGTCGCGGAACCCGGCGTAGGCCTTGGCCGCGACCCGGCCGCCGGCGCCGCCATGAGTCGCGATCAGCGGAACGATATCGACGTCGGCCGAGCGGAAGACTTCGAGCGCGCCGCCGACCTCGGTGTTGGTGGCGGCGAGCTTGGCCGGGATCGCGTCCCCGGACTCGAGGTACTTGCTGGCAAAGTCGGCGCGGCCGGTTACGACCGGCGAGAGCGTGTTGCCTTCGAACAGCAGCGCGCCGAGCGCGACCCTTGGCCGGCTCATGCGCGGGCTCCGTTGAGCAGGCGGTGGAAGACCTCGAGGTCGGTCGCGCCTTCGCAGGCGACCGCGACGATCCGCGACTTCGCATCGATGCCGAGGTCGCGGCGGATCGCCTCGTCCTCGGCCGCGACCACCGTGCCGGCGAGGCCGGCGATGCCGGTCTCGCCGATCACCAGCGACTGGCCGCCTTCGTGCGCAAGGCGCATCGCCGTGACCGCCGGCGGATCGGGAATGCCGAGGAAGCCATAGGCGCCGCCGTCCAGGACTTCCCAGGCGAGGTGCGAGGCGGTGCCGACCGAGAGCCCGTCCATCACGGTCGCGAGCGAGCCGTCGGTGCGCGAAAGCTTGCCCTTGGCGGCGCTCTGGTAGACCGCATCCGCGGTCAGCGGCTCGACCACGACCACGCGCGGCCGGTCGGCGCCGAGGCGTTGCCAGAGGCGGCCGGTGATCGCACCGGCGAGCGCGCCGATGCCGGCGCCGACGAAGACATGGCTCGCGTCGTCGGCGCCGTCGGCCAGCTCCTGGCCCAGCATCGCGTAGCCGTGCATCGTGTGTGCCGGCACATCGGGATAGGCCGCCTGGGCGACGTCCGAGATCACGTAGCTGCCGTCGTTCTCGGCATCGTCGTGGCAGCGCTGGAGCGCATCGTCGTAGGTGCCGGGGACGCGGATCACGCTCGCGCCATAGGCTTCGATCGCCCGCGCGCGTCCGGGGCTCACGCCTTCATTCATGTAGATCCTGCAGGAGACGCCCATCCGCTGGGCGGCCCAGGCGACGGCGCGGCCGTGATTGCCAGACGTCGCCGAGGAGAGGATCAGCGGCGGTTTCGCCTGCTCGACCAGACGCTGCGCGGCATAGGGCGGGCCCAGCGCCTTGAAACTCTGAACGGCGAAACGGGCGCCCTCGTACTTGATGCGGACGGAGCCGACGCGCAGCCGCCTCGCGATGTCCGGACGGTCGACCAGAGGGGTCGCCGCGTACTCCGGCCAGGCGAGGATCGCCTGCTCGGCAGCCTGGAAGTCGTCCTCGGACAGCACGGCGCGCGGGCGGTCGCCGTAGGCGCCGTTTTCGAAGCGAGGATTGACGATCAACCGGGCTGACATCGACGGAGACTCGTGCGTCGCTTTTCCTATTGGAACATTGTTTTATGATAGGGTTGCGCCGAGGGGAAGGCTTGTCTTATGGTCCGCGCCTTCGGGTGCAAATAAGATCAAAGGCACCAAGAGGAGGGGGGCGGGGCGGGCCGATGCTGCGTTACTTGGTCTATCGACTGCTATCGGCGATTCCCGTCCTGGTCGTCGTCTCTCTCGTCACCTTCCTGATCATCTTCCTGGTCCCGGGCGACCCCGCCTCCGAGATCGCCGGTCCCGGCGCCTCCGGCGACGAGATCCGGCGCATCCGCGAGGGCCTGGGTCTCGATCGGCCGTTCCTCGAGCAGATGATCGGCTACTACACGCGGCTCTCCCAGGGCGACCTCGGCCGCTCGATCCTGCTGAACCGCGGTGTTGCCGAGGCGATGGTCGAACGCGCGCCGGTGACGCTGTCGCTGACCGCGGCCGGACTCTTCATGGCGATCTTCGTCGGCATAACGCTCGGCGTCGCCGCCGCCGTCCGCCAGAACACGGTCGTCGACCAGACGGCGATGACGATCGCGCTCCTGGGGCTGTCGGTGCCCGACTTCTGGCTCGGGCTGGTGATGATCTATCTCTTCGCCGTCTCGCTCGGCTGGCTGCCGACCGGCGGCTTCGTGCCCATAGACCAGAGCTTCACCGGCTGGTTGCGCTCGATGGCGATGCCGGCGCTGGCGCTGGGGTTGACCCAGACCGGCCTGATCGCGCGGATCACGCGCGCCACGATGCTCGAGGTCCTCAGGCAGGACTACGTCCGTACTGCGCGCGCCAAGGGCATGCCGGAATGGGTGGTGGTCGGCCGCCACGCGCTCGCCAACACGCTGATCCCGGTCGTCACCGTGATCGGCCTGATCGTCGGCATCCTGCTCGGCGGCTCGCTGGTGATCGAGCAGGTGTTCTCGCTGCCCGGGGTCGGACGGCTGATCATCGGCGCGATCCTCAGGCGCGACTTCCCGGTGATCCAGGGCGGTCTGCTGCTGACCGCGTCGATCTTCGTGATGGTCAACATCTGCGTCGACATCGCCTACGCCTATCTCGATCCGCGGGTGCGCTATGACTGACGTCCCGATGACCGAGGCCCGCTTCGCGCTCTTCGTCGACCGGATCAGGCGCTCGACCCTGCCGAGGCGCCTGTTCACCCACCGGCTGTTCCTGAGCGGCCTCATCCTCTTCCTCGCCGTCCTCACGATGGCGGTGCTGGCCTCGTACATCGCGCCCCATGCGCCGAACCAGAACAACTTCCGCTACCGGCTCGGCGAGCCGAACGCGACGCACTGGCTCGGCACCGACAATTTCGGCCGCGACGTGCTCTCGCGCGTGATCTACGGAAGCCAGGTCAGCCTCCGCATCGGCTTCATGGTCGTGGTCATGAACGGCGTGTTCGGAACGCTGATCGGTGCGTCGGCCGGCTACTTCCGGAAGCTCGACAACCCGATCATGCGGGTCATGGACGGGCTGATGGCCTTCCCGGCGATCCTGCTCGCGATCGCCCTCGCAGCGACCCTCGGCCCGTCGGAGTTCAACGCGGTGCTGGCGCTGACCGTCGCCTACACGCCGCGTACCGCCCGCATCGTCCGCGCCTCGGTCCTGGTAGTGCGCGAGATGGACTACGTGCAGGCGGCACTGGCATCCGGTGCCGGCCACCTCCGCATCATGTTCCGGCACGTGCTGGTCAATTCGATGGCGCCGCTGATCGTCCAGCTGACCTTCATCTTCGCGGTCGCGGTGCTGGCGGAGGCCGTGCTGTCCTTCATCGGCGTCGGCCCGCCGCCGCCGACGCCGACCTGGGGCAACATCATCTCCGAGGGCCGCAACTACATCCGCGAAGCGCCCTGGATCTCGCTGTATCCCGGCATCGCGATCGCATTCACGGTGCTCGGCCTCAACCTGCTCGGCGACGGGCTTCGCGACGTGCTTGACCCGCGCATGAAAGTGGAGACGCGATGACCACGCCGCTGCTTTCGGTCAAGGGCCTCTCGACCGCCTTCGGCTCGGCGACGGTCGTCGACCGCGTCAGCTTCGACCTCGCCGCCGGCGAAGTGCTCGGCATCGTCGGCGAGTCGGGTTCGGGCAAGAGCGTGACCGCGCTGTCGATCATGCGTCTGATTGCCCATCCGGGCCGGATCTCCACCGGCTCGGTGCATTTCGAGGGCGAGGACCTTCTCGCCAAGTCGGAAGCCGAGATGCGGAAGATCCGCGGCGCCCGGATCTCGATGATCTTCCAGGAGCCGATGACCTCGCTGAACCCGGTGTTCACGATCGGCGACCAGATCATGGAGACCTTGCGCCAGCATCAGGGCATGGACCGGGCCGCCGCCAAGCGCCGCGCGGTCGAGCTGCTCAAGCTGGTCGAGATCCCCTCGGCCGAGCGCCGGGTCGACGAGTATCCGCATCAGCTTTCGGGCGGCATGCGCCAGCGCGTGATGATCTCGATCGCGCTTGCCTGCTCGCCGAAGCTGCTGATCGCCGACGAGCCGACCACGGCGCTCGACGTCACCATCCAGGCCCAGATCCTCGACCTTCTGCGCGGGCTCCAGAAGGAGCTCGGCATGGCGGTGATCCTGATCACCCACGACCTCGGCGTCGTCGCCGAGTTCGTCCAGCGGGTGATCGTGATGTATGCCGGGCGGGTCGCCGAGACCGGGCCAGTCGGCGGACTGTTCCGCACGCCCCAGCATCCCTATGCCGAGGGCCTGCTGCAGTCGGTGCCGCAGCTCGATCACGTCGTCGACCGCCTGCCGGCGATCGAGGGCACGATCCCGAGCCCGCACGATTTCCCGCCGGGCTGCCGCTTCCATCCGCGTTGCAAGTATGCGAAGGAGCCGTGCGCGGCGATCGAGCCCAAGCTGATCGAGCTGATGCCGGCCCATCGCGCCGCCTGCATCCGGCACACCGGCTACGAGGACCGGACATGACCGCCGCCAGGAAGCTGCCCGCGGCCGGCGATGCGCCGTTCATCGAGGTCGACAACCTCGTCAAGCACTTCCCGGTCCGCAAGGGCTTCTTCTCCTCGGGCGACGTCGGCGTCGTGCGCGCGGTCGACGGCATCAGCTTCACTGTCGCCCGCGGCGAGACTCTCGGCCTGGTCGGCGAGTCCGGCTGCGGCAAGTCGACCACCGGCCGGCTGATGCTGCGCCTGATCGAGCCGACCGGAGGCGCGCTCCGCTTCGACGGGACGGACCTCGCCAAGGTTTCGGCGAAGGACATGCGCGAGCGTCGGCGCGAGCTTCAGATCATCTTCCAGGATCCGTTCTCGTCGCTGAACCCGCGCATGACGGTCGAGAGCATCATTACCGAGCCGCTGGTGATCCACGGCATCGGCAACTCGGCCTCGCGCCGGGCGCGCGCGCACGAGCTTCTCGACATCGTGGGGCTGGCGCGCAGCTACGCCAACCGCTATCCGCACGAGTTTTCCGGCGGCCAGCGCCAGCGCATCGGCATCGCCCGCGCGCTGGCGCTCCGGCCGCAGTTCATCGTTTGCGACGAACCGGTCTCGGCCCTCGACGTGTCGATCCAGGCCCAGGTCATCAACCTGATGCAGGACCTGCAGAAGGAATTCGGCCTCACCTATCTCTTCATCAGCCACAACCTCGCGGTCATAAGGCACATCGCCGACCGGGTTGCGGTGATGTATCTCGGCAAGATCGTCGAGCTGACCGACAAGCACAGCCTCTACGCGACGCCGAAGCACCCCTACACGCAGGCCCTGCTCTCGGCGATCCCCATCGCCAGGCCAGACCAGAAGCGCACCCGCGTCGTCCTCGGCGGCGACGTGCCGAGCCCGCTCAACCCGCCGGCCGGCTGCCGCTTCCACACGCGCTGCCAGTACGCCGAGGCCAGGTGCAAGACGATCGAGCCGCCGCTGGTCGATGTCGGCGGCGGGCATCACGTCGCCTGCCATCTCGTCCAACCGTCAGCCTAGAGTCTTTCCCATGGGTTACTCGCTCGGCGACTTCCGTGCCGCCCAGGCGCGCATCAAGGGGCTCGTCCGCCGCACGCCGATGATGGCGACGGCCTCGCCGGTCACATCCGGGCCCGAGCTCGCGCTCAAGCTCGAGTACCTTCAGATCACCGGCTCGTTCAAGCCGCGCGGCGCGGTCAATGCGCTGAAGAGCCTGCCGGAAGCCGCGATCAGGAAGGGCATCATCACCGCCTCGGGCGGCAACCACGGCAAGGCGGTCGCCTATGCCGGCTGGATCGCCAAGACCCGGGCGATCGTCTACCTGCCCTCCAGCGCGCCGCCCGAGAAGGCGGCGACGATCAAGGCCTTCGGCGCCGAGCCGGTCATGTTCGGCGAGGTCTGGGACGACTCGAACGTGGAAGCGATGCGCCATGCCGAGCGCGAGGGCCTGACCTACATCCACCCGTTCAGGGACGAGCCGGTGATCCACGGCCAGGGCACGGTCGGCCTCGAGATCCTGGAAGACCTGCCCGACGTCGACATCGTGCTGACGGCGATCGGCGGCGGCGGCTTCGCCGCCGGCGTGGCGGCGGCGATCAAGGCGGTGAAGCCAGGCGTGCGCATCATCGGCATCGAGCCGGTCGGCGCGCCGACGCTGCATGACAGCGTCAAGGCGGGAAAGCTGGTCACGCTCGACAAGATCACGAGCAAGGTCAGCACGCTCTCTGCCAAGCGCTC
The DNA here is from genome assembly GCA_964504845.1 of uncultured Rhizobium sp. GTDB lineage: Bacteria > Pseudomonadota > Alphaproteobacteria > SHVZ01 > SHVZ01 > SHVZ01. The sequence goes on from CAZDGR010000204.1 coordinate 7,135, forward strand.
GGATCAGGTCAATCTCGACCTGATCGGCAAGCACGTCGAAAGCATCGTGCTGGTGACCGACGAGGAGATGCGGGTGGCGGCCCGCTGGTTGTGGAAGGAGCTCGGCATCGCCGCCGAGCTCTCCGGTGCCGCTTCCGTCGCCGCCGCACTCCTCGGCAAGGTCGACCTGCCGAAGGGCGCCCGGGTCTGCGCCATCGTCTGCGGCGCGGGGACCGACGGCATCGCCTAGTCCACGACGAAAAAGGGCGCCGCCCGAAGGCGACGCCCTGTTCTCTCGCTCAGGCCCGAACGATCAGCGCGAGTAATACTCGACGACCAGGTTCGGCTCCATCTGCACCGGGTAGGGCACGTCCTCGAGCGCGGGCTTGCGCACGAACTTGCCCTTCATCGCCTTGTGGTCGACCTCGATGTAGTCCGGCACGTCGCGCTCGGGAAGCGCCGAGGCCTCGAGCACGATGTTGAGCTGGCGTGACTTCTCCTTGACCTCGATGGTGTCGCCATCCTTCACGAGGTAGGAGCCGATGTTGACCCGCTTGTTGTTGACCTTGATGTGGCCGTGGTTGACGAACTGGCGCGCGGCGAACACCGTCGCCACGAACTTCATCCGGTAGACCACGGTGTCGAGGCGGCGCTCCAGCAGCTCGATCAGGTTGGCGCCGGTGTCGCCCTTGCGGCGCACGGCTTCCTCGTAGAGCTTGCGGAACTGACGCTCGCCGATGTTGCCGTAGTAGCCCTTCAGCTTCTGCTTCGCCATGAGCTGG
>CAZDGR010000205.1:0-7876 GCA_964504845.1 uncultured Rhizobium sp.
TCGGCGGTCATGAATCCGACGGTTGCGGTGCCGCTGCTGACCGTGGTCGACGGACTGGTGACCCTGCCGCTGTTCGTCGCCGCGACCCGCGAGTGCCGCTGGCGCGAGATCGTGCCGCTGACCATCGCCGCGGTCGCAGCCCTCCCGGTCGGCATCGCGGTCCTGGTCCATGTGCCGACGGAGACGCTGCGGCTCGGCATCTCGATCACCATCCTGCTGCTGGTCGGGATCCTCGCCAGCGGGTGGCGCTATCGGGGCTCTCCGTCGCTGCCGATCACCCTCGGCGTCGGCGCGGCGTCGGGCGCGCTCGGCGGCTCGACCGGCATGATCGGCCCGCCGGTGATCCTGTTCTGGCTTGGCGGCCAGAACAACGCGGCGCTGGTGCGTGCCAACATCAATGCCTTCTTCGGCCTGATGATCCTGATCACGATCATCGCCTATTGGATCGGCGGGCTGTTCACGCCCCAGATCCTCGCAGTCTCGGTGTTGCTGGCGCCGATCTATGGGCTCGCGGTCTGGGTGGGCGCGCGCGGCTTCCGCCACACCTCCGATGTCCTCTATCGCCGCTTCGCCTTCGCGCTGATCACGCTGATCGCGATCTCGAGCTTCTTCGTTTAGGTAGCGACCCGGTTGCGACCGGCCTGCTTGGCGCGATAGAGCGCCTGGTCGGCAGCGGCAAAGAGTGCCTTGAAGTCGCCCTGGCCTGCAGACTTCTCGGCGACGCCGACGCTGACGCTGCCGGAGACCGACGAGCCCTCGATGCGGAGGCCATCCACCGAGCGCCGGATCCGCTCGGCCGCAGAGGTTGCCGCCTCGAGTCCCGTCTGCGGCAGCAGGATCACGAACTCCTCGCCGCCGTAACGGCAAAGGACGTCCTCGCGTCTGAGGAGGCCGACCGTCATGTCGACGAAGGCCTTGAGCCAGATATCCCCGGCGTCGTGGCCATGAGCGTCGTTGAGCGTCTTGAAGCGGTCGAGGTCGAGAACCAGCACCGACAGCGGCAGGTCGTGGCGCACCGAGCGCGACCACTCCGCCTCGGCGAGGCGTTCGAAGGCGCGGCGGTTGAGCGCGCCGGTCAGCATGTCGTAGCTCGCCTGCCGATCGAGCTCGATGCTGATCCGCTGCGTCGCCATCAGCACCAGGCCGGTGAAGGTCAGGGTGACGACGGCGATGCTCTGGATGAACCAGAGAGCCTGAACCCAGCCGGGCGCGAATATGTCGTCGCGCGCCTGGACCAGCACCGAAAAGGCCTGGATCACCGCGAAGACCGCATGGACCATGTACAGGATGCCGACCGGCCAGTGGGTCGCGCGCAGAGGGCCGCGCGGCACGTCGAGCAGGAGGCCGGCGATGATCAGGGAATATGCTGCGATCGACAGCGAATAGATCGCGATACGGATCTCGGTGCGGGGCGCGACGAAGAGGAAGAAGGTCATGAAGGCCACGGCCGCCACCGACAGTCCGACGAGCACGGTCAGCGGCACGCGCCGCCCGAGAAAGCGCGCGAAGGCGTTGGCGGCGAGCGCGTGCCCGAAGACGAGGCACGCGCTCGCCGTCAGGTGCGTCAGGACCAGGGGCAGATGCGGACGCGCCGCGCCGAGCGTCGCGCCTATGGCGACGATAGTCGCGCTCAGCGCGAGCTGGATCACCGAGCGGTCGCGGAGCTGGACGTACCAGACGTAGAAGCTCGCCAGCGCCTGCACGGCGCAGATGAATGCGGCGGCGACGGCGAAGGAGTGTCCGTCGAGCGACACGATCAGCGGCCCTCCGACTCGACGCGGTTGCGTCCCGCGGCCCTGGCATGATGCAGCGCGCGGTCGGCGGAGCCGATCACCGCCTTCGGGTCCATCCGGTCGGATGTCCTGGCGGCGACGCCGATGCTCACCGTCGTGCCGATCTGGCCGTACTCGCCGGCGAGGCTCAGCCCCTCGGTTGCCCGGCGAATGCGCTCGGCTGCCTGGAGGGCCTGCTCGAACGTCGTCTGCGGCAGCAGGATCAGGAAATCGCCGCCGCGATAGCGGCAGAGAAGGTCCTCGCGCCGAAGCAGCCCCCGCGTCATGTCGGCGAAAGCCTTGAGCCAGGCGTCGCCGGCTTCGGTTCCGGCGGCGCGGTTCATCGCCTTGATGCGGTCGAGGCCGAGCATCAGGACCGAAAGCGGCAGGTCGTGGCGCGTCGCCCTCGACCACTCGGCCTCCGCGGCGCGATCGAAGCCGGCACGGTTCAGCGCGCCGGTCAGGAGATCGAAGCTCACCTGGCGGTCGAGCTCCAGCCTGGGTCGCTGCGTGATCATCATCGTCAGGCCGAGGAACGTCAGGTTGACGAAGAGGATCGCCTGGCTGAACCACATCACCTGAAGCCGGTTGGTCTCGAAGAGGTCCGTGCTCGGATGCTCGTTCATCACCCAGACCGCGCGGAAGACCGCAAGCAGCGCCTGAAGCAGGTAGAGCACGCCGACCGGCCAATGGGTGATGCGAATGCGTCCCCGCGAGGTGCCGAGCAGCAGCGCGGCGATAAGGCCGGACGAGGCGGCGATGCCGAGCGAGTAGACGACGATGCGGATGTCGAGCCGCACATCGATGTAGAGGTAGTAGGCGATCGCCGCGCCGACGGCGAGCGGCACGCCGAGGACGAACGAGACCGGCACGCGCCTGTCGATGAATCGGCCGATCCCGAAGGCGATATAGGCCTGGCCGCCGGTGATCAGCATGTTGGCGATCGGGTGAGTGATCAGCGGATCCAGATGCGGCCGGGCGAAGGCGAGGGCGACGCCGGCGGCGGTCGCCGCGGAACCCAGGAAAATCTCGAAGACCGCGCGGGTGCGGAACTGGCCGTACCAGACATAGAGCATTGCCACCGCCTGGAGCGCCGTGGCGAAGAGGGCCGCGATGGCAAGCGTCCCGGCGTGAAGCCCCATGTTCGTGGCCGGCCGGTCTTACAGGTTATCCGAGGACTCGACACGGTTCCGGCCGGCGGCCTTGGCCCGGTAGAGCGCTCGGTCGGCGGCGGCGATCATCGTCTTGAGGTCCGTCACGGTCTCGTTCCAGCTCGCGACGCCGATACTGACCGTGACGGCGATGTCCGTTCCGTTATGCGAGATGCGCATGCCCTCGACGCTGCGGCGGATGCGGTCGGCGACCTGCATGGCCGCATGCACCGCCGTCTGCGGCAGGAGGGCGATGAACTCCTCGCCGCCGTAGCGGCAGAGCAGGTCCTCGCGGCGGAGCAGCCCGCGGCACAGCTCGGCGAAGGACTTGAGCCAGATGTCGCCGGCATCGTGGCCGTGGGTGTCGTTGAGCACCTTGAAGCGGTCGAGGTCCAGGACCAGGACCGAGAGCGGCAGATCGTGGCGGACGGAGCGCGACCACTCGCCTTCGGCGATGCGCTCGAAGGCGCGGCGATTGAGGGCGCCGGTCAGCCCGTCGTAGCTCGCCTGGCGGTCGAGCTCGAGCTGGAGTCGCTGGCTGATCATCAGGATCAGGCCGAGGCTGACCAGGTTGATCGCGGCGAAGCTCTCGAGGAACCAGGCGGCAGTGATCGCATTGCTGGCGAAGAAGTCGGCCGGGGTCCCGCCGACCGCGGTCGCGATGCTGCGCGTGATCGCGAAGACGCAATGGAAGGTGAGGACGAAGCCGACCGGCCAGTAGGTTCTTCGTGTCGGTCCGGGAGGTGCGGAGTAGAGAGCCAGTATCGCCGGCAGCAGCGACAGCGGGATCAGGATCGACAGCACGATGACCCGGATGCCGATGTTCGGGGCGGCGAAGGTGAAGATCGCGAGGATGGCCGCGGTGAAGGCGGCGAGCCAGATCGGAAAGATCATCGACAGCGGCCGGCCGGCAAAGTCGCAGATCGCCAGCGAGCAGACCGCTTGACCGCCGATGATGAGCGAGTTGCCGACGACGACCGTCAGGATCGGCGGCAGCATCGGCCGCATGGCGACCAGCGCGGTGCCGACGGCGATCAGGCCGAATCCGAGTGTCAGCAGCCCGACCGACCGCTCCCGGAGCTGCATTCGCCAGACGTAGAACATGGCAGCGGTCTGGACCGCGGTCGAGAAGGTGACGACCACCAGAAGGGTTCGATTGTCGAGTTCCATGCCACGTCCGAGGGTGGGCGGCCACCATAAGGGAGAGCCGGCGCCAGCCGCAACCTGTGGAATATGCCCGCCGTTGCGCCCTAGACCCCTGATATGCTGCTGTGGCTTCCGGATATATTGAAAGCGAGATAAATGCGGTTTACCGGCACGAAAAGCTACGTCGCGACACCCGACCTGATGACCGCGGTGAACGCCGCGATCGCGCTGAAACGGCCTTTGCTGGTCAAGGGCGAGCCCGGCACGGGCAAGACCGTGCTGGCCCGCGAGGTCGCGGCGGCGCTGGGCAAGCCGCTGATCGAGTGGCACGTCAAGTCGACCACCAAGGCCCAGCACGGCCTCTACGAGTACGACGCGGTGGCGCGGCTCAGGGACGGCCAGCTCGGCGACGAGCGGGTCCGCGACATCCGCAACTACGTGAGCCGCGGCAAGCTCTGGGAGGCGTTCACCGCCGACGAGACCTGCGTGCTGCTGATCGACGAGATCGACAAGGCCGACATCGAGTTCCCGAACGACCTGCTGCTCGAGCTCGACCGCATGGAGTTCCATGTCTACGAGACGCGCGAGACGGTGAAGGCGAGGAACCGACCGATCGTCTTCATCACCTCGAACAACGAGAAGGAGCTGCCGGACGCGTTCCTGCGCCGCTGCTTCTTCCATTACATCAAGTTTCCTGACCGCGAGACGATGGAGCGGATCGTCGACGTCCACTTCCCCGAGGTGAAGAAGGCGCTGGTGCGGGAGGCGCTGACCGTCTTCTACGAGCTCCGCGAGGTGCCAGGCCTGAAGAAGAAGCCCTCGACCTCCGAGCTGCTCGACTGGCTGAAGCTCCTGATGGTCGAGGACCTGTCGCCGGAGGCGCTCAGGGCCAAGGACGTCAAGTCGCTGATCCCGCCGCTGCACGGCGCGTTGCTCAAGAACGAGCAGGACGTGCACCTGTTCGAGCGGCTGGCCTTCATCGCGCGTCGCGAGAGCCGCGGGGACTAGCCTGCCGTGTTCACCGACTTCTTCCTGAAGCTGCGCGAGGCCAAGGTGCCGGTGACCTTGAAGGAGCACCTGACGCTGATCGAGGGGCTCCAGACCGGCGTCTGCGACTGGTCGGTCGAGTCCTTCTACTATCTCTCTCGCGCGACGCTGGTGAAGGACGAGATCCACCTCGACAAGTTCGACCGGGTCTTCGGCGAGGTGTTCAGGGGGATCGAGGCGCTGGATCCCGCAGCTCTGATCGCCGACATCCCCGAGGAGTGGCTGAGGAAGCTCGGCGAGAAGTTCCTGACCGAGGAGGAGAAGCGCCAGATCAAGGCGCTCGGCGGCTGGGACAAGCTGATGGAGACCTTGCGCCAGCGCATGGAAGAGCAGAAGGGGCGCCACCAGGGCGGCTCGAAGTGGATCGGCACCGCCGGGACCTCGCCGTTCGGCGCCTACGGCTACAATCCGGAAGGCGTGCGGATCGGCCAGGACCGGAACCGCAACAACCGCGCGGTCAAGGTCTGGGACAAGCGCGAGTTCAGGAACCTCGACGACAACGTCGAGCTCGGCACCCGCAACATCAAGGTTGCCCTGAGAAAGCTCCGGCGCTTCGCTCGGACGGGAGCCGCGTCGGAGCTGGATCTGCCGGATACGATCCGCTCGACCGCGCACAATGCCGGCTGGCTCGACTTGAAGCTCGTGCCTGAACGGCACAACGCGGTGAAGGTGCTGCTGTTCCTCGACATCGGCGGCTCGATGGACGAGCACGTCAAGGTCTGCGCCGAGCTGTTCTCGGCGGTGAAGTCGGAGTTCAAGCATCTCGAGTACTTCTACTTCCACAACTGCCCCTACGAGGCGATGTGGAAGGACAACAGCCGGCGCTGGTCGGAGAAGCTGCCGACGGCCGAGATCCTCCGCACATACGGCCCCGACTACAAGGCGGTGTTCGTCGGCGACGCCTCGATGAGCCCCTACGAGATCGTGCAGCCCGGCGGCTCGGTCGAGCACTTCAACGAGGAGTCGGGCCAGGTCTGGCTGATGCGCATCCTCGAGCACTTCCGCCGCTCGATCTGGATCAACCCGGTCGAGGAGGGGCGCTGGAACTGGACCCAGTCCGTCAAGATGATCGAGCGCCTGATGGGCCACCGGATGTTCCCGCTGACCCTGGACGGCCTCGACCGCGGCATCCGCGCGCTGAGCCGCTGACTATCTCCCGTACAGGAAGTTCGGCAGCATCAGCGCCATCCCCGGCCACATGTAGATGATGGCGAGGCACAGGATCACGATCAGCATGTAGGGCATCATGCCGGCGAAGATCTGGTTGATCGTGACGTGCTTCGGTGCCACCCCCTTCAGGTAGAATGCCGACATCGCCACCGGCGGCGACAGGAACGCCGCCTGGAGATTGATCGCGACCATGGTGCCGAACAGCACCGGATCGATGCCGAAGTGCTGAAGCAGCGGAATGAAGATCGGCACGAAGATGACGATGATCTCCGTCCATTCGAGAGGCCATCCGAGGATGAAGATGATCGCCTGCGCGACGATCATGAACTGAAGCGGCGAGAGGTCGAGGCTGAGCACCCACTGCTCGATCAGCTGCTGGCCGCCATGGAGGGCGAACACAGCCGAGAACAGCGCCGACCCGACGAACAGCCAGCAGACCATCGCGGTGGTCTTCGCTGTCAGGAACACCGACTGCTGGAGCGTGTTGAGCAGCATCCGGTTGGTTGCGAGATCGCGTCCCCACGAGACGGCTGTGCCGGCGAACAGGCCGCCGAGCACGCCTGAGATCACGATCGTCATCGGATCGCCGCGCATCGAGCCGAGCGCAGCACCAATCACCGCACCCGCAAGCGCCGACCAGAGTGTCGTCCGCTGATATTTCTGCAATCCTGCAAGGAACAGGGCGCCGATCGAGCCGATGCCTGCTGACTCGGTCGCCGTGGTGATCCCGAACAGGATCGCGCCGAGGACCGAGAGCGTGAGGACCGCGAGCGGCACCACCGACACGGTCAGCATCTTGAGGATCTCGAGCTGCTCACCGTCCATCCGGACGTAGTAGTAGCCCAGCAGAAGCGCCATGAAGATGGCGGCAACCCAGAACCGCTCGTAGAAACCTTCCGGCGCGTAGTCCTCCGTTGCGGCTGCGGCTCCCGGAGAAGGCGTCTGCACCGACGTGGCCGGCTGCTCGTCGACCGTCGAGGCCTGATTGCCGAGTTCCTGCGCCTGGGCATCTTCCTCGTCGTCCTCGCCGGGAGTCGCGAGCGTGCTCGCGCTGTCGACCGTCATCTCCTGGACTGTCGAGGACATCGGCGGCAGCGAAGTGTCGGGCGCGTTGCGCACGAGAACGAACCACCAGGTGAGGATGAAGAGAGAGGTCACGAGAAGAAGCGGCACCAGCGCCACGAAGGCGTTCTGGACGATCAGGCCGTAGCCGATCGGACGCCCGTCCGCCGCCAGCGCGCCCTTCAGGGAGCCGGGGCGGATCACCGCGAGGAGAAGCGGGCCGAAGACTCGCTTCGCCGGACCGCGTTCCAGCCGCGCGAGCCATGCCGGCACCGGAACGCGATACATTGCCTCCGGCAGCTTGGGCGCGAGGGAAGGGTTCAGGAGGGCTCGAATGATGATGTAGGCGATGTAGAGCGAGGCCAGGAAGAATCCGGGCAGCATCGCCGCCGCATAGAGCTTGACGATCGACTGGCCGGCGACGGCCGCATAGACGATCAGCATCACCGATGGCGGGATCAGGATGCCGAGCGTGCCGCCGGCCGTGATCGCGCCGGAGGCGAGCTTGACGTCGTAGCCGGCGTTCAG
>CAZDGR010000206.1:0-7824 GCA_964504845.1 uncultured Rhizobium sp.
TCGCGGCCGAGGTCTCGATCATGCTCGGCTGGTTCGAGCGTTTCCGCGTCAAAGCTTAAAGGGATCTCCGTCACATGCTCAGCGTCCGCAATCGCTTCGCGCGCACCTATGCCGAGGCTCGTCACCGCTTTCACCTGGCGGCCGAGCTGAACGGCTCCAAGGTCAAGGTCTACAAGCATCCGATGACCGGCCCGAACGGCGAGGAGATGGCGAGTGACGTCGTCTTCCTCGGCAACCTGGATGCCAAGGCGGTCATGGTCGTAACGTCGGGTGTTCATGGGCCGGAGCTCTTCTGCGGCTCGGGCGCGCAGATCGACGCGCTTCTCGACCTCGATGTCACGCGCTACGGCGATGTGGCGATGCTGCTGGTCCACGCGGTCAATCCCTACGGCACTGCCTGGCTGCGCCGCACGAACGAGGACAACATCGACATCAATCGCAATTTCGCCGACTTCAACAAGCCGCGGCCCGCCAATCCCGGCTACGAGGAGTTGGCCGACGACTTCGTGCCGCGCGATGCCGGCGAGGCGACGTGGAAGGCGGCCGACGCGCGTATCAAGGCCTATGGCGAGAAGCACGGGAAGCCGGCCCTGGACATCGCGACCTCGGGTGGTCAGTACACGCGTCCCGACGGCTGGTTCTACGGCGGCACCGGGCCCACCTGGTCGCGCAAGACCATTGAGTCGATCGTCGCCGACTACAATCTGAGGAACCGGAAGCTGGTTGCTGCGGTCGACTTCCACACCGGCGCTGGTCCTTTCGGCTATTGTGAACCGATCTATTCCGGCGACCCGGCGCATCCCGGCCGTGACCGGCTGCAGCGCTGGATCGGCCCGGCAATGACGATCCAGCGCGACGGCAAGGCGGCGACCCCGCCGCAGCAGGGCCTGAGCTCGGAGCTGTGGGAAAAGAGCTGCGGTCCCAATTCCGGCTATGTCAGCTTCGAATATGGCACCGTGCCGCATCAGGAGGTGCTCAACTCGCTGCGCGCCGAGCATGTTCTTCACAAGCAAGGCAAGAACGACTGGAAGAGCGCCGAGGTGCAGGCGGTGAAGCAGCGCCTTCTCCATGCCTTCGCACCCGATCACGAGACCTGGCGCGAGATGGTCGTGGCCCAGGCGCGCTATCTGTTCGACCGCATCGCCCGCGGCCTCTCCGCCGAAGTCTGAAGAAAGGGCCTCCGATGCCGACGCCGCTGAAGACCGACCAGATCGACAACCTGTTCGCCGGCTGGGACGCCAAGGGGCAGCCGGGCGGCGCGCTCGCGGTGCTCCGCGGCGGCGAACCCGTGCACCAGCGCTGCTTCGGCCTCGCCAGCCTCGAGCTCGGCGTTCCGATCAGCCTGAAGTCGCGCTTCCATATCGCCTCGATCACCAAGACCTTCGTCGGCGCGGCATCGGCGCTGCTGGTGGAGCGCGGCAAGCTCGACCTCGACGAGGACGTGCGCCGTATCCTGCCCGAGATCGGCGTCGACAAGTCGGTGCCGATCCGCCGGCTTCTCGGCATGACCAGCGGGCTTAGGGACGCCTGGGAGCTGATGCAGCTTTCCGGCGTCGGCACCGATCAGGCGCGGACGATCGAGGACTATCTCGACATCGCCTTCAACCAGCGGCACTTCAGCTGGCCGCCGGGAGAGCGCAACGTCTATACCAACATCAACTTCATCTACATGGCGCTGGTGATCGAGCGCCGGAGCGGCAGGCCGTTCACGCAGTTCCTCGCCGACGAGCTTCTGAAGCCGCTCGGCATGACCGTGACGCGCATGCGCGACGAGCCCTACGACATCGCCGAAGACCTGACCAACTCCTACCTGCCGCAGCCAGACGGAAGCTGGATCAGGGGGCTCTTCTCGATCGGGCTCGGCGGTGCTGGCGGACTCATCAGCTCCGTCCCCGACCTGATCAGATGGCAGGGCATGTTCAGGGCCGGCGGCATCGGAAACGAGAAGTTCATCCGGCACATGGCAACGCCCGGAAAGCTTTCCAGCGGGAAGCCGACGAACTACGGCCTCGGCCTTGGCGTCCGCAAATATCGCGGCCTCGACCTGTGGACCCATGGCGGCGGGCTGCCGGGTTTCCGCTCGGTCTTCGCCTACATGCCCGGCGTCGACTTCGGCGTGGTGCTGCTCAGCAACCGAGACGATGCCGACACCTATCGCCGCTTCACCGAGATCGCCGATATCGCACTTGCCGACGAATTTCCGGAGCCGGCACCGGCGAAGCTCGGGGCCGAGCGAATGAAGCAGGTCTCCATCCCTGGCCTGACGCTCGCGCAGCTCGATGGCCGCTACATCGACCGCAAATCCGGCGAGGTGCTGACGCTGAAGGTGAGAGAGGCCGGCATCGAGGCCGACAAGAACGGCCATGCGCTGATGCTGCGTCCCGTCGGCGGCAACCGCTTCCTCGAGAGCTGGTCGAACGTCGACACCACCGCCGAGATCGAGGCCGGTTCGAACAAGGCGCCGATCGTCAGGATGGACTTCGGTGGCCAGGCCTGCGTCTTCGATCCGTGCCCGGTCTACGAGCCGTCGGCAGCGGCGCTTGACGCCTGCGTTGGCATCTATGCGAGCGGCGAGCTCCGGACAACCTTCGAGATTACCCGCGGGAAGGACGGGCTCGTGCTGCGCCTCGGTCCCGGCTTCCAGCGCCAGGCGCTGGTGGCGCTGGAACCGCTCGGCCCGGACCGCTTCGTCGGCAGGACCCAGCTGTGGCAGGGCTGGTGGGTCGTGCATGCGATCCGCATGGTGCGCGAGGGCAGCCGCGTCGCAGCGATGATCGTCAATACCGACCGGCTGAAGAACGTCCGCCTCGATCGCGTCCCTTAAGCCCGGCGCGGGTTCATCCAAGATATTCGTGGGTCTGGCTGCGCCGGCATTCGTTCGGCGCATGCTCTCGGCGCAGCAGCCCCATGATGTTGATTACCAGCCCGCAAAAGATGACCCGGTTCCGATCGCCCTCTGCGGCGAAAGCATCGGCAGCCGTCTGAACCCTGGCCGCGGCTTCGTCGAAGCCGAGCATGAAGACGAGGTCCCGGGCGGTTTCCCAGGCCCGGCGCTCCAGCAAATCGTTCGCGCGCTTTTCCTGCGCTGCGAGGGCCAACTCCGGGTCCATCAGGCTACTCCGAGCTCGACAAGGAGAAGATTGAATGTTCTTGTATTGTTCTCATTGGCGTCAAGCTCAAAGAAGGGTCGCCGCCTCCGAACGACGCTAATGTCGGCAATGGGCGGGAAGCGGTCGTGGCCCGGTTCATCTCCCGCGGGGCGTCATGCAATTCGTGGAGCATGGGTGAGGCCAGGGGACCGATGTCCGAAGCGATCAGCCGCAGCGCGCCGGAGGTGCTCGTCGCCTCGATCGAGCTGTCGCCGCGCGGGATCGCCAAGGATCCCGAGAGCCTGCGCCTGATCCCGCCGGGCACCCGCACCTACATCGTCGACAGCGGCGATACGCCGGTCGCCGACTGGGCCCAGGCCTGCCTCGCGCTGAGGCGTGCCGACCTGAGGCCGGTCCCTCACATAGCCTGCCGCCGGCTGCGCAGCCTTGAGGATCTCGACGAGCGCCTCTCGGCGATGGCCCGTGCCGCGGGCGTCGACGACGCGCTGGTGATCGGCGGCGACATTGCGAGGCCGGCAGGGCCCTTCGCTTCGTCCATTGAGGTGCTCAAGACCGGGCTTCCGGAGCAGCACGGCATCCGCCACATCGGCGTCGCCGGTCATCCCGAAGGCTCGCCCGACATCTCGCCGGCAGAGGTCGTCGACGCGCTGCATTGGAAGATCGAATTCGCGGCCAGAACCGGCACCGACCTGCGTCTCGTGACGCAGTTCAATTTCGATGCGGACGGGGCTGTCCTGTGGGCGGAGCGACTCCGCTCCGAGGGCATCCGGGTCCCGATCCATCTCGGCGTCGCCGGCCCGACGACGATGACACGGCTGATGAAGTATGCGGCCCTCTGTGGCGTGCGCACCTCGTTGTCCTTTGCACTCAAGCGCAAAGCAGCCCTGACCTCGCTTCTCGGCAACTACGCGCCCGATCCGCATGTGCGGGCGATCGAGAGCGGCGTATTGTCGAGCGAGCACAGCCTTATCCAGCAATTGCATGTCTATGCCTTCGGCGGGCTTCCCAGCGCCGCCGAATGGCTGACCGGACGGGGCTCATGGGAGCCGAGGAGCAAAGCGTGACCGAGACCGTGCTTCATTCCGCGACGAGGACCGCGGTGATCGGATTCGAGCGGCCGTTCTGCGTGATCGGCGAACGGATCAACCCGACGGGTCGCAAGAAACTAGCGGCCGAGATGATGGCCGGCGACTTCTCCGGCGTCACCGCCGACGCGCTGGCGCAGGTGGCGGCCGGCGCGCTGGTGCTGGACGTCAATGCCGGCGTGACGGCCGTGGACCCGAACGTTACCGAGCCGCCGTTGATGGCCAAGACGGTCGAACTGGTGCAGTCGCTGGTCGAGGTACCGTTGTCGATCGACTCCTCGGTGCCGGCGGCGCTGGCCGCGGGCCTCGCGGTCGCCAAGGGCCGCCCTCTGGTGAACTCGGTCACCGGCGAGGAGGACCGGCTCGAGACCATCCTGCCGCTGGTGAAGAAGTACGACGTGCCGGTGGTGGCGATCTCGAACGACGAGACCGGCATCAGCTACGATCCGGATGTCCGCTTCGCCGTCGCCAAGAAGATCGTCGAGCGCGCCGCGGACCACGGCATCAAGGCCTGCGACATCGTCGTCGATCCGCTGGTGATGCCGATCGGCGCCCTGAACACAGCAGGGGCTCAGGTCTTCCGGCTGGTTCGGCGGCTCCGGGAAGAGCTCAAGGTCAACACCACCTGCGGCGCCTCCAACATCTCGTTCGGAATCCCGAACCGCCGGGTCATGAACGCGCACTTCCTGTCGATGGCCGCCGCCATGGGCATGACGAGCGCGATCATGAACCCGCTGCACAAGGAGGACATGGACGCGATCCGCGCCGCAAACACGCTGAACGGCTTCGATCCGGATTGCATGGCCTGGCTCCGCGCCAACCGCGATCCGGCCGCCGCCGGGGCGGGCGACGGCGGTCGCCGCCGGGGACGCCGCCAGGCAAGCGACGCACCGGCCTGAGGGTTGCCTAGCAAGCCCCAATTGCCGTATTGCCGAAGGACGTTTCGAAGGGGATTTCCTTGAAGACCGAGTATCGTGTGGCCGTCATCGGTGGCGGCGTCGTCGGCGCCAGCATTCTCTATCACCTGACCAAGCTCGGCTGGACCGACATCGCGCTGTTCGAGAAGCACGAGCTGACCTCGGGCTCGACCTGGCACGCGGCCGCCAGCGTCCACACCTACAACTCGGATGCCAACGTCTCGAAGCTGCAGAAATACACGATCGACCTCTATCGCGAGATCGAGCGGATCTCCGGCCAGAGCTGCGGCATCCACGCGACCGGCAACATGGTCGCCGCCGCCACCGACGAGATCTTCGACAATCTCAAGCTCATGCACTCACGTGCCAAGTACCTCGGCATGGAGACGCACCTGATCTCGCCGCAAGAGGCGACCAAGCTGAATCCGCTGCTGGATCCCAGCCAGTTCGTCGGCGCGCTGCATCGCCTCGACGGTGGCCATGTTGATCCGAACGGCGTCACCCACGCCTACGCCATCGCCGCGCGCAAGGCTGGCGCCGAGATCCATCGCTTCACCCATGTGTCGGCGCTTAAGCAGCGGACCGACGGCGGCTGGGACATCACGACCGACAAGGGCGTCGTCAAGGTCGAGCACGTCGTCAACGCCGCCGGCCTCTGGGCCCGCGAGGTCGGCCGCATGGCCGGCATCGAGCTGCCGGTTCTGGCGATGGAGCACATGTACGTCGTGACCGAGGAGATCCCGGAGATCGTCGCGCACGGCCGGGAGATCCTGCCGACGACCGACTACTTCGGCGAGATCTACATGCGCCAGGAAGGGAAGGGCGTGCTTCTCGGCACCTACGAGAAGGACTGCCGGGTGTGGTCGCCGCACACGACACCCTGGGACTTCAACATGGCGCTGCTGCCGGACGATCTCGACCGGCTGGCGCCGCACATCGAGATCGGCTTCAAGCATTTCCCGGCGGTCGGCCGCGCCGGCATCAAGAAGGTCGTCAATGGCCCGTTCACGTTCGCGCCCGACGGCAACCCGCTGGTCGGGCCGGTGCGGGGCTTGCGGAACTACTGGTCGGCTTGTGGCGTGATGGCCGGCTTCGCCCAGGGCGGCGGCGTCGGCCTGGCGCTCTCGCGCTGGATGGTCGAGGGCGATCCTGGCGCCGACATCTTCGCGATGGACGTCTCGCGCTTCGGCAAGTATGCGACGCACCAGTACACGTTGATCAAGGTGCCGGAGAACTACGCGCGGCGCTTCCGCATCGCCTACCCGAACGAGGAGATGCCGGCCGCGCGCCCGCTCCGCCGCTCGCCGGTCTATGATCGCCTAAAGGACGCAGGTGCCGTGTTCGGCGCCAATTTCGGCCTCGAGGTCGCGCTCTGGTACGCGCCGAAAGGCATGGAGCCGGTCGAGAATCCCACCTACCGCCGTTCCAACGCCTTCCCGATCGTGAAGGAGGAATGCCACGCGGTCCGCAGCGCCGTCGGCCTGATGGAGGTCACCGGCTTCGGCAAGTACGAGGTCGTGGGGCCGGACGCCGAGGCGTGGCTCAACCACATCCTCTCCAACAAGATGCCGAAGCCCGGCCGCATGGTGCTGGCGCCGATGCTGAACCCGCGCGGCACGATCATCGGCGATTTCTCGGTGGCGCGCCTCGCCGAGGACCGCTTCCTGATGATCGGCTCGGGCGTTGCCGAGATCTATCACATGCGCTGGTTCGAGGCGCATCCGCCGCCTCCAGGTACCTATATCCGCCCGCTGCCCCACGCGCTGACCGGTTTCATGCTGGCGGGCCCCAAGTCGCGCGAGTTGCTTCAGCGCCTCGTGTTCGAGGACGTCTCGGCCGACAGGTTCAAGTTCTTCGCCGCGCGCGAGATGGTGGTGGGCCTGGCCCCGTGCACGGTGCTGCGTGCCAGCTATACCGGCGATCTCGGCTACGAGATCTGGACCACGCCGGACTTCCAGGTGACGCTCTACGACGCGATCGTCGAGGCCGGCAAGGATCTCGGCCTTCGCCACTTCGGCAACCGCGCCCTGATGTCGCTGCGCCTGGAGAAGGCCTACGGCGCCTTCTTCCGTGAGTTCCGCCCCGACTACACGCCGATGGAGAGCGGTCTTGACCGCTTCGTGGCTTACGACAAGCCGGACTTCATCGGCCGCGAGGCGGCGCTCAAGGATCGCGCGACGCCGCCCGCGAAGAAGCTGGTGCCGCTGATCGTCGATACCGAGGTCGAGGTCGTGGGATACGAGAGCGTGCTCAAGGGCGACGACGCGATCGGCCAAGTGACCTCCGGCGGTTATGCGCACTGGGCCGGCAAGAGCATGGCGATGGCCTATGTGAAGCCGGAGCTGGCGAAGGACGGCGAAAAGCTCTCGGTCCTGATCTTCGGCAAGGCCTGCCCGGCAGTGGTCGCGACTCAGCCGCTGTTCGACGCCAATGGCGGGCGGCAGCGCGGATGAGCGGGCTGATCGCCAACGCCCGGATGTATTCGGTCGCCCCGCCGGCGGCGGCCGCCTGGAAACGGCTGTTCGCCTGGCTGCAGGCGAAGTCGGGCGTCGACATGACCGTGATCGACCATGCGTTTCCCGCGTCATTGGATGAACTTTGGTCGAGGAAGGATCTCGCCTGCACCTTCATGTGCGGCTGGCCGTTCATGCGCTATGGCGCGGTCCACCAGGTGGTGGCCGCGCCGATCCCGAGCGCGTCGGCCTCGGCGTC
>CAZDGR010000207.1:0-7786 GCA_964504845.1 uncultured Rhizobium sp.
CCAGGAACGGATGGAAGCATCGGCCATGGCAGGGACCTCCTGCCGTCATCAACGTCGGGTCGGAGGGACCTATTCCGGAGCCGGAGGTCTGTAGGCCCGGGCCCGACTCGACCCGACGTACGTGCATTTGCAGTCCTCGGCATGGCCACTCTGCCACCGGGCCCCGGGCACGTCTTCGTGAGGCATGCCGGAAGGCGGCGGACAATAGGTGGGGGGCGAAGGGGGGTCAAGCCGCCGCCGTTGTCTCGGTTCCTGAGCATCGGTATAACTGCCGGAACGTCTTTGCTGCTTTGCGAAAAGCGTCCACGGATCCTCCGCCCATGATCGATTTCTCCGCAGCGCGCCGCCACATGGTCGACGGCCAGCTCCGCCCGAACCGGGTGGTCTCCACGGCGCTGCTGGATGCGATGGCCGACGTGGCGCGCGAGGACTTCGTGCCCAAGGCCGCCAAGGGCATCGCCTACATGGACGAGGACCTGCCGGTCGGGGAGGGACGCTTCCTGCTGGCACCGCTGACGCTGGCCCGCCTGATCCAGGCGGCCGCTCCCGGCAAGCACGACACCGTCCTCGATATCGGCGGCGCCACCGGCTACTCGACCGGCGTGCTCTCGCGTCTTGCCGGAACGGTGATCTCGATCGAGCAGGACCATCCCATGGTCGATCGGGCGCGGAACGCGCTCCAGGGCGTCGGCGTCGAGAACGTCGAGGTGTTCGTCGGGCCGCTGGCCGAGGGCTACGTCAAGCGCGCACCCTACCACGTGATCCTGATCAACGGCGCGGTCGACGAAGTGCCGGAAAGGCTGCTGGCCCAGCTCGCCGAAGGCGGACGGCTCGCGACCGTGATCGGCACCGGACCGGTCGGCCGCGCGACGCTGCTGACCAAGCGTCGCGGCGTCGCCTCGGCCCAGATCCTGTTCGACGCCGCCGTGCCGGCCCTCAAGGACTTCGCCAAGGAGCCGGGATTCGTCTTCTAGGGGCCTCTGGCCACAGGACGCCGGCGCGACCGCCGTATCATTAGAATCTCTCGGTATCGGATCCCCCACATGCCCACACCGACTTGTTCGATTCTTCTGCGATCCGTCGCGATCGCAGCCCTTCTCGCCTCGGTGAGCCCGTCCGCCGTTTCGGCGGAGACGCTTCAGGACGCCCTGACCCAGGCCTATTCGAGCAATCCGACGCTGAACGCCAGGCGGGCGTCGCTGCGCGCGGTCGACGAGAACGTGCCGCAGGCCGCGGCCGGCTGGCGTCCGACGGTTCGCCTTTCGGGCGCGCTCGGCCGCCGCGACGTCGAGACCGAGCTGAACGGCCGCATTACCGTCAACGAGATGCGCAACCCCGGTAGCGCGGCGGTCACCGTGACCCAGCCGCTCTATCAGGGCGGACGCACCCAGGCTGGCATCCAGCGCGCCGAAGCCCAGGTCCAGGCCGAGCGCGCGCGCCTGCTGGCGAGCGAGCAGACCGTGTTCATCGGCGTCGTGACCAACTACGCCAACGTGCTTCGCGACCAGGCCGTGGTCGAGCTTCGCGCCAACAACGAGCAGCGCCTTCGCCGCCAGCTCGAGGCGACGCGCGATCGATTCCGGGTCGGCGAGGTGACGCGCACCGACGTCGCCCAGGCCGAATCGCGTCTGTCGCGCTCCAGCGCCGACCGGATCTCTGCCGAAGGCAACCTGACCGCCTCGCGCGCCCAGTACGAGCGTTTCGTTGGCAGGCCGCCGGAAAGTCCGACCGAGCCGACGGCGGCAGTCAACCTGCCCAAGAGCTCGAAGGACGCCGCCGCCGCAGCGTCCGCCGACAACCCGAACGTCGTCGCGGCACAGTTCGAGGAGGCCGCCCAGCGGCTTCGCATCAAGGAAGTTCAGGGCGAGCTCCTGCCCGACCTCAACCTTGTCGGCGACGTGACGCGAAGCCTCGATGCCAGCGCCCGCAACCAGACCAGCGACGCCTTCGGCGTCCAGGCCCAGGTGACGATGCCGCTCTACGAGGCCGGCGGCATCACCAGCCGCGTCCGCCAGGCCCGCGAGACCGCGACCCAGCGCCGGATCGAGATCGAGGACGCCCGCCGCCAGGCCGCGACCGACGGCACCACCGCCTTCGAGGCGCTGGAGACCGCCCAGGCGAGCCTCCAGTCGCTGGAGCAGGAAATCCGGGCGGCGACGATCGCCCTCGAAGGCGTGCAGCAGGAGGCCAATGTCGGTTCCCGCACCGTGCTCGACGTGCTCGACTCCGAGCAGGAGCTTCTGGATGCCCAGGTTCGTCGGGTAACGGCGAAGCGCGATGCCCTCATCGCTACTTATCAGGTCCTGGCGGCAATCGGGCGACTGAACGCCAAGGATCTCGGCCTGCAGGTACAGCTCTACGACTTCGACGCCAACTATCAGCGCGTCCGCAACAAATGGTGGGACACGCCCGACGCCCTTCGGTGACTTGGACAAAAGCGCTATGGTATTCAGCAAGCCTTTGATTTAGGCTGCGTCGCCGGCTGTTCTGACTGGAACCATGAGCGATCCGAAGACCCAAGAACCGTCGATGGAGGAGATTTTAGCGTCTATCCGACGCATTATCTCCGAAGACGGCACCCCTGAGGATGGAGCTGCCAAGGCCGAGCCGGCCCCGGCACCGGCCGCCGCTGCCCCGCCGCCGCCGCCGCCACCCCCGCCGCCTGCCGCCCCAGCGCGCGTCGCCGCGGCGGCTCCGCCCCCGCCATCGCCGACGCCCGCCGCCGCGCCGATCCCCGAGGACGTCCTCGAGCTGACCGAGCCGATGGACGAGGTCGTCAACCTGGCGCCGCCCGAAGACGAGCGGGTGCCGCCGCTGTTCGACGAACAGCGCGGCAGGGAGATGCCGCCGGCTCCCCCGCCGCCGCAACCGCGGGTGCCGTTCGAAGGGCTGGTCTCGCCGCCCCAGGCCGACCAGACCGTCTCGTCCTTCTCGAACCTGCACGACGCGCTCAGCGGACCCGAGACGCCGATCGGCGCCGGCTACAAGACGCTCGAGCAGATGACCGTCGAGGTCATGCGCCCGATGCTGAAGGACTGGCTCGACACGCATCTGCCGTCGATGGTCGAGCGCCTGGTACAGGAAGAGATCGAGCGGATGGTACACCGCGCCACCCAGCCGCGCCGTTGACCCTCTCCCGGTTCTAGCCGTACATCCGTTCCATGCTCGAGAAGACTTATCGGCCCGACCAGGTCGAGGCCAAGCATTACGCCGAGTGGGATTCCGCCGGCAGCTTCGCGGCCAACCCCGGCTCGAACGCCCAGCCGTACACGATCATCATGCCGCCGCCGAACGTCACCGGCAGCCTGCATGTCGGCCATGCGCTCACCTTCACCGTCCAGGACGTGCTGATCCGTTATCGCCGCATGCGCGGGCGTGACACGCTCTGGCAGCCCGGCACCGACCACGCCGGCATCGCGACGCAGATGGTGGTCGAGCGCGAGCTCGGCAAGGAAGGCAAGTCGCGCCAGGAGATGGGGCGCGAGAAGTTCCTCGAGCGCGTCTGGGCGTGGAAGGCCGAGTCCGGCGGCACCATCCTGGGCCAGCTTCGCCGCCTTGGCGCCTCGGCCGATTGGGAGCGCGAAGTCTTCACCATGGACGAGGGGCCGAACGCCGCCGTCCGCAAGGTGTTCGTCGACCTCTACAAGCAGGGCCTGATCTACAAGGCCAAGCGCCTGGTCAACTGGGACCCCAAGCTCAAGACCGCCATCTCCGACCTCGAGGTCGAGCAGAAGGAGATCAAGGGAAGCCTCTGGCACCTCAAGTATCCGATCGAGGGCGAGGAGGGCCGCTTCATCGTCGTCGCGACGACGCGGCCGGAGACGATGCTGGGCGACACCGGCGTCGCCGTGCATCCGGACGATGCGCGCTACAAGGACCTGGTCGGCAAGTTCGCAGTGCTGCCGCTGGTCGGCCGCAAGCTACCGATCGTCGCCGACGAGTATTCCGACCCCGAGAAGGGCACCGGTGCGGTCAAGATGACCCCGGCCCACGACTTCAACGACTTCGAGGTCGGCAAGCGCCATCAGCTCGAGATGGTCAACATCTTCGACGACAGCGCGCATCTGAACGACAGCGTGCCGAAGGCCTATCGCGGCATGGAGCGCTTCGCCGCGCGCAAGAAGATCGTCGAGGACCTGGAGGCGCTGGGGCTGGTCGAGAAGATCGAACCCAACACGCACATGGTCCCGCATGGCGACCGCTCGGGCGTGCCGATCGAGCCCTGGCTATCCGACCAGTGGTACCTCGACGCGCATACGCTGGCGCAGCCGGCGATCAAGGCGGTCGAGGAGGGCAGGACCCGCTTCGTGCCGAAGCAGTACGAGAACGTGTTCTTCGAATGGATGCGCAACATCCAGCCCTGGAACATCTCGCGCCAGCTGTGGTGGGGCCACCAGATCCCGGCCTGGTACGGGCCCGACGGCAAGGTCTTCGTCGAGCTGACCGAGGACGAGGCGCACGCATCGGCCAAGGCGCATTACAATTCGACCGTGCAACTTCGTCGAGACACCGATGTGCTCGACACCTGGTTCTCCTCGGGATTGTGGCCGTTCTCGACGCTGGGATGGCCGAACAAGACCAAGGAGCTCGATCGCTACTATCCGGGCGACGTGCTGGTCACCGGCTTCGACATCATCTTCTTCTGGGTCGCCCGGATGATGATGTTCGGCATCCACTTCATGGGCGAGACGCCGTTCCGCGACGTCTACATCCACGGCCTGGTGCGCGACGAGCGCGGCCAGAAGATGTCGAAGACCAAGGGCAACGTGATCGACCCGCTTGAGCTGATCGACGCCTACGGCGCCGACGCGCTCCGCTTCACGATCGCCGCCTCGATCAGCCAGGGACGCGACATCAAGCTCGCCAAGACCAAGGTCGAGGGCTATCGCAACTTCGCGACCAAGATCTGGAACGCCGCGCGCTTCGCCGAGATGAACGGCTGCAAGCCGGTCCAGGGCTTCGATCCGTCGCTGGCGAAGCTGCCGCTCAACCGCTGGATCGCGACCGAGATCGCCGACCTTTCGACCAAGGTGACCGAGAGCCTCGACGACTACCGGCTGAACGAGGCCGCGATGGGCCTCTATCACGGGCTCTGGGGCACGTTCTGCGACTGGTATCTCGAATTCGCGAAGCCGATGCTGACCGGAAGCGATGCGGCGGCAGCCGACGAGACCAAGGCCACGACCGCCTGGGCGCTCGACGCGCTGATGCATCTGCTGCACCCGATCATGCCGTTCCTGACCGAGGAGATCCACGCGCAGTCCGGCCACTCGGGAAAGCTGATCACCGGCGAGTGGCCGCTGTCCAAGGACGGATGGATCGATCGCAAGGCGCAGGCCGAGATCGGCTGGGTGGTGAAGCTGATCTCGGAGATCCGCTCGGTGCGCTCCGAGATGAACGTGCCGCCGGGGACCTCGCTCAAGCTCCAGGTCAAGGACGCGGGATCGGAGACCAGGCGCCGGATCGCCGCCTATGGCGACCTGATCCGCCGCCTCGCGCGCGTCGAAGGGCCGGCCGAGACGGGAGAGATCGAGAAGACCGCGGCCCAGGTCGTGGTCGACGAGGCGACCTTCGCGCTGCCGCTGGCCGGCGTGATCGATCTCGCTGCCGAGCGGACGCGACTCTCGAAGGAGATCGACAAGCTCTCGGGCGAGATCGGCAAGATCGACGCCAAGCTCGGCAATTCAGGATTCGTCGCCAAGGCGCCGCCGGAGGTCGTCGAGGAGCAGCGCGAGCGCCGGGCCGAGGCCGACCAGGCGCTCGCCAGGCTTCGCCAGGCGCTCGACAGGATCAGGGCGGCCTGACGATGCGATTTCGCGGCGCCCCGGCGCCGCGTCTCGCCGTTCAGACCTTCGATTGCTGCCCGGCGCTTCGTGCCGACGGCCAGGTGCCGAGGAAGGACCTGCTTTGTCCGCCCGGCCTGCCGCCGGCGGCGTGGCCCCACATCACGCCGATGAAGTGGACGGGAGAGGGCGAGGAGTTCCGCTGCCGCCTGATGCTGCCGGTATCTTGTCGCGGCGAGGCACCGGACTGCATCGTCATGGTCGTCTTCATCGACGAGGCGGCCCACACCCGGCTCAGTATCGCGCTCGACGAGACGCGCACCTATTCGGGGGCGGAACTAGGCTAGACCTTCAGCCGCGCTCTGATCCGGTCGGCGTAGGCGACCAGGTTGGTGTGCCTCGCCGCCCCGGCCTTGAGCGGGCTCTCGATCGGCGCGTGCAGGATGTTGATCAGCCAGCCGCCGGCGGTCGCGTCAAGCGAGGTCGGCTTGTCGCCGAGCATGTAGGGGCGGTCGCCGAGCAGCACCGCGAGCGCATCAACGTCGCGCATGCCGAGCGCATATATCTCGTCGCGGCTGTGGCGGAGCGTGCCCTGGCCGTTCAGCGTGCGGGCGACGCGGCGGCGGACCAGCGGCGGCACCAGGACCTTGAGCGGGCCGGGGAGGAAGCCGAACACCAGGGAACCGAAGATCTTCCAGCCGGCATCGTCGATCCAGCGCGAGTAGACGATGGTCCAGTAGAGGCTCTCCTCGCACATCCGCTGCCAGGCATGCAGGCCGGCCTTCTCGGATGCCGTGAGGTGGCCGTCGAGGGGATCCCCGTACCTGGCCTTCAGGTAGTCGATGACGAAGCGGGAGTCGGCGACGATGCGGCCGTCGTCCTCGATGACCGGGAGCTGACGCGTCGGCGACTTCCTGAGGTCGCCCCGCTTCTTCTGGAACGGATGGCCGGCGAGCCGGAGGTAGGTTTCCATCTTCAGGCAGAACGGGCTCGGGTCGAAGCCGAAGGCATCGCCGAAGTGGTAGAGCGTGATCATCGATCCCCCGCCATTCGTTTCGCCAAGCTATACGCGCTGCGAGCCGCCCGCGATAGAACCGGCTAGGAATGGATAGGGCCGGGCGGTATCGTCCGTTTCCTTCCTTTTCCCGAGCATTCGAGCGAAAGAACATGGCCGCGAAGAAGTCTGCGAAGAAGTCCTCGTCCAAGGGTTTCGACAAGTCGAAGCTGCCCTCGCGCTACACCAGCGTCGGTCCCGCGTCGGCGCCGCACCGGGCGTTCTACTACGCGATGGGCATGACCGATGCCGAGATCGCGCAGCCCTTCGTCGGCGTCGCCACCACCTGGAACGAGGCGGCCCCCTGCAACATCGCGCTGATGCGCCAGGCGCAGGCGGTGAAGAAGGGCGTGAAGGCCGCCGGCGGCACGCCGCGCGAGTTCACGACGATCACGGTCACCGACGGCATCGCCATGGGCCATGCCGGCATGCGCTCCTCGCTGGTCAGCCGCGAGGTCATCGCCGACTCCGTCGAGCTGACGATGCGCGGCCATAGCTACGACGCGCTGGTCGGTGTCGCCGGCTGCGACAAGTCGCTGCCGGGCATGATGATGGTGATGGCCCGTCTCAACGTGCCGTCGGTCTTCATCTATGGCGGCTCGATCATGCCCGGCAGGTACAAGGGCAGGGACCTGACCATCCAGGACGTGTTCGAGGCGGTCGGCGGCCATGCGGCGGGCACGCTTTCGGCGAAGGAGCTGAACGAGATCGAGCACGCGGCCTGCCCGACCGCCGGCGCCTGCGGCGGCCAGTTCACCGCCAACACCATGGCCTGCGTCTCCGAGGCGATCGGCCTGGCGTTGCCCGGATCGGCCGGGGCGCCCGCGCCCTATGACAGCCGCGACGCGCTCTGCGAGCAGTCGGGCCACGCGGTCATGAACCTGTTGAAGCTGAACCTGCGCCCGCGCGACATCATCACGCGGAAGGCGCTGGAGAACGCCGCCATGAT
>CAZDGR010000208.1:0-7763 GCA_964504845.1 uncultured Rhizobium sp.
GGTCCGCGGTTCTCGCGCATCCATTCGGCGATCAGCGGCTCGGCGAGCTGCCACATGTTGACCGACGGGTTGAGCCGGCGTCCCACGCCCTCCGCCACCACCATCGTCTTCTGCAGCAGCAGGAGCTGGGGCTGCGTCTCCATCTCGAAGGTCTCGGTCACGCGGAAGAGCTGCGCCAGGAGGCGGCCGACCGAGATCTCGTTGAGGGGCCGCCCCATCAGCGGCTCGCCGATCGAGCGGCAGGCCTGGGCGAAGGCGTCGAGCGACTTGTGCCTGGGAACGTAGCCCGCGCGGAAATGGACCATCGCGACCTCGCGATAGTCGCCGGTGAGGAAGCCTCGCAGCATCTCGGCGAGGAAGATCCGGGTCGGCCGGTCGATGCGGCCCATGATGCCGAAATCGACCGGCGCCAGCGCCCCGTCCGCCGTCACGAACATGTTCCCCGGATGCATGTCGGCGTGGAAGAAGCCGTCGCGGAACACCTGGCGGAAGAACGCCTGCGCCGACTTGGCCAGGATCACGTCGGGATCGTGGCCAGCGGCCACCAGCGCCGGCACGTCGTCGATGCGGATGCCGGAGACCCGCTCGATCGTCAGCACGCGGCGCGCCGTGCGCATCCAGTCGACGGCAGGCACGCGGAAGTCCGGGTCGTCCTTGAAGTTCTCCTTGAGCTCGGCCGCCGCCGCGCCCTCGAGCCTGAGGTCCATCTCCATGCGGACGGTCTCGGCGAATGTGGCGACCACCTCGATCGGCTTGAGGCGCCGCGTGCTCGGCGCCACGCGCGCCACCCACTCGGCGATCCAGGCGAAGAGGTCGAGGTCGCGCACGAAAGCATCCTCGATCCCGGGGCGCAGGATCTTGACCGCGACCTCGCGGCCATCGGTCGTCACCGCGAAGTGAACCTGGGCGATCGAGGCGGCGGCGACCGGCACGTCCTCGAAGCTCTGGAACAGTTCCTCGATCGGCTGGCCCAGCTCGGCCGCGACTGTCGCGCGCGCGATCACGGCCGGGAAAGGCGGCAACCGGTCCTGAAGCTGCGAGAGGTCGTCGGCGACTTCCTCGCCGATCAGGTCCGAGCGGGTCGCCAGCGTCTGGCCGAGCTTGATGAAGGAGGGGCCCAGCGCCGCCAGCGCCGCAGCGAGCCGCTCGCCCGGCCGTCCCGGGACCTGGCGATGGAACAGCCTGAGCCCCATCCGCGCCGAGGCCGACAGGCCCGGGATCTGGTCGGCGAAGAACATCGCGTCATGCCTGGCGAGGATGCGCGCGATCGCAGCGAGACGAAGCAGATGGCGGCCGGCGCGCAGCATCTTAAAGACGCGTGGCGCCGTGGAGCTGGGCGATGCCCAGGCTCAGCGACCGGTGGCGGTGGCCGCCGAAGCCGGCCTTGCGGATCATCCGTGCCAGCATCTCGGGATCGGGGAAGCGGCGGATGCTCTCGGCGAGATAGACATAGGCGTCGCGGTCGCCGGCGACCTTCTCGCCGAGCCATGGCAGCACCGAGAAGGAATAGAGATCGTAGAGGTCGTTGAGGCCTGCCGCGGCCCTCGGCGCGAACTCGAGCACGATCAGGCGCCCGCCCGGCTTCAGCACGCGCCTCGCCTCGGCCAGCGCCCGATCGAGATGCGTCACGTTGCGGAGCCCGAAGGCGACCGTATAGGCATCGAAGGAACGATCCGGCAGCGGCAGCGCCTCGGCGTTGCCGGCGACCCATTCGATCCCCTCGGGACGGCCGGCATCCAGCGACCGTGCCCGCCCCTCGGCCAGCATTGCCGGCGTCAGGTCGACGACGGTGACCGAGCCGGCGCCCGCGGACATCACCGCGCGCGCGATGTCGCCGGTGCCGCCGGCAACGTCGACGACCTTGAGGCCCGGCCTGACGCGCAGCCAGTCGACCATCTCCGCCTTCCACAGGCGGTGGATGCCGAGGCTCATCAGGTCGTTCATCAGGTCGTAGCGGCCGGCGACCTGGGTGAACAGCTCCTGCACCAGCCCGGCCTTTGCCTCGGCCGGCACCTCGCGATAGCCGAAGGAGGCGGTCTCGGACCTTGTGGTTTCCGACATGGCCGGACCATAGCGGCGGCGGCCGGGCTCCGCTACCTTCGCGCCATGCCCGAGCTTCCCGAGGTCGAGACCGTCCGCCGTGGCCTGGCGATGGCGCTGGAGGGAAAACGCCTCGCGCGCGTCGAGGTCCGTCGCCCGGATTTGCGTCGCCCCTTCCCCGAGCGCTTCGCCGAGCGCCTCAAGGGCCGCCGCATCGCGTCGTTCCGTCGCCGCGCCAAGTACCTGCTGCTCGGCCTCGACTCCGGCGAGGACTGGTTGATCCATCTCGGGATGTCCGGGCGGATGCTGGTCGGCCAGGGATGGCCCAACGAGCTCGATGCCCATGACCATGTCGTCATCGGCGCCGAGGACGGCACCGTGGTCCGCTTCAACGACGCGCGGCGCTTCGGCGTCATGGACCTGGTCGCCGCCGGCGAGACCGAGACGCATCCCTTGATCAAGGGCATCGGGCCGGAGCCGCTGGATGCCGCTTTCGATGGTCGGGCGCTGGCCGCTCGCCTGAAAGGCAAGGCGGCGCCGATCAAGGCAGCGCTGCTGGACCAGCGGGTCGTCGCCGGCATCGGCAACATCTATGCGAGCGAGGCGTTGTTCCGCGCCGGCATCTCGCCGACGCGAAAGGCCGGCACCGTCCAGGGGGAGCGCGCCGAGAAGCTGATGGCGTCGGTGAAGGCCGTCCTCAACGAGGCGATCAAGGCCGGCGGCTCAAGTCTTCGCGACCATCGCCAGACCTCGGGCGAGCTCGGATACTTCCAGCACAATTTCAGAGTCTATGGGAAGGACGGGAAGCCTTGCCCGGCCTGCCGGTCGAAGACCGGCATCCGGCATCTGGTGCAATCCGGGCGCTCGACCTTCTATTGTGCGAAATGCCAGCGCTAGGCTAAGAGGCGCCCTCCCAACCGAAGAGAATTGCCATGGCCTTCGAGAACATCCTGGTCGAGAAGACCGGCGGCGTCGCCGTCGTCCGCTACAACCGCCCGCAGGCGCTGAACGCGCTGAACGGCAAGCTGATGGCCGAGCTGAGCCAGGCCCTCGCCGAGCTCGACGCGGACGAGAGCGTCCGCTGCCTGATCCTGACTGGCAGCGAGAAGGCCTTCGCCGCCGGCGCCGACATCAAGGAGATGAAGGACCGCACCTTCATGGACGTCTACAAGACGGACTTCATCACCGCGACCTGGGAGCAGATCTCGAAGGTCAGGAAGCCGATCATCGCGGCGGTGGCGGGATATGCGCTGGGTGGCGGCTGCGAGACCGCGATGATGTGCGACTTCATCATCTGCGCCGACAACGCCAAGTTCGGCCAGCCCGAGATCACCATCGGCACCATCCCCGGGTCGGGCGGGACCCAGCGGCTCGCCCGCTACATCGGCAAGTCCAAGGCGATGGACATGTGCCTGACCGGCCGGATGATGGATGCGGCCGAGGCCGAGCGCTGCGGCCTCGTCAGCCGGGTCGTGCCGGTGGCCGAGCTGATGGGCGAGGCGATGAAGGCCGCCGAGAAGATCGCCTCCCTGTCGCTGCCGGTCGTGATGATGGCCAAGGAGGCGGTCAACCGGGGCTACGAGACCACGCTGGCCGAAGGCATCCGCTTCGAGCGCCGGCTCTTCCACTCGACCTTCGGCACCGAGGACCAGAAGGAGGGCATGAGCGCCTTCGCCGAGAAGCGGCCGCCGAAGTTCAAGGATCGCTAGGCTTTCTGCGGCTTGACGGGGGGTGTCGAGCCTCCTATAACGCCGCCTCTTTCGAGAACCCGCTGGATTCAAGGTTTCAGGCGATGGCGAATACCAAGTCGGCCGAGAAGGCTGCGCGCAAGACGCAGCGACGCTACGTGATCAACCGCGCGCGGACGAGTCGCGTGCGCACTTACGTCAAGAAGGTCGAGGATGCCATCGCATCCGGTGATAAGAAGGCCGCACAGGCTGCCTTCAAGGAAGCGCAGCCGGTGCTGCAGGCCGGCGTGAACAAGGGCACCGTTCACAAGAACACCATCGCCCGCAAGATCTCGCGCCTGTCCAAGCGCATCAAGGCGCTCGGCTAAACTCTTCTACTTTCGTCTCGTCGTCGTCGATCAAGTCGCGTTGCTCAAACGCGGCATCGTCGGTCTGCGTGATTGAAGAAACATGTGGCGGCGATGCCACGTCACGAAAAATCCGCCGTTCTCTTTTCGGACGCGTTGCCTTGGCTGATCGCGATGGCTAATGTTGCATGTCAACGAACAACGGGAGGCCGATAACTTGAATTCCAGGCCAAATCCAAGTTAAGCTCCCGAACGAACAAGTAAATCGCCGGGCCTAGACAGTAAAAAATTTGTCACGTGGCCACCCTCTTTTAGGGACGGCGAATTCGTTATTTGGAAACCAAGGAAATCCGCGGGGTCCAACGCGGAGTAACGGCTTCTGTCGCGGGGGCATCACGGCGTGGTTCAATCGGTCGGAGCCAAGGCGGGCCAAGGGGCCAGCCCCGCATCGGGGCATGAGCCGCGCGAGTGGACCAAGGTCCGCGAGCGGCTGCGCGCCGAGTATGGCGAGGGCACCTTCCGCAGCTGGTTCAAGCTGATCTCTTTCGGCGATCTCCGCTCGGGCACGATGATCTTTTCCGTGCCGACGCGCTTCATGCGCGACTGGGTCAAGAGCAACTACGCCGACCGCATCCTGGCGCTGCTGGCCGCCGAGAACCCCGAGATCAAGGCGATCGACCTCGTCGTCGGCAAGGTCACGCCGGTGCCGATGCAGGCGCCGGTGCCGCCGCCGGTCCCCGGCCGCGCCGCGATGCCGCGCCCCAGCGCACCCGCCATCCGCGAGACTGCCGAGTCCGCTGCCGAGCCTGGCCCGCAGAACGACCGGCTCGACCCGGCGACCGGCCTGGACGCCCGCTTCACCTTCCAGAACTTCGTCGTCGGCAAGCCGAACGAGCTCGCCTTCCACGCCGCCCGCCGGGTCGCGGAGTCGACCACGGTGCCGTTCAACCCGCTGTTCCTCTATGGCGGCGTCGGCCTCGGCAAGACCCATCTGATGCACGCGATCGCCTGGGCGATCCTCGAGCGCCATCCCTCGCGCCGGGTGCTGTACCTCTCGGCCGAGAAGTTCATGTACCAGTTCATCCGGGCGCTTCGGTACAAGGACACGATGGCATTCAAGGAGCAGTTCCGCTCCGTCGACGTGCTGATGATCGACGACGTGCAGTTCATCTCCGGCAAGGACTCCACGCAGGAGGAGTTCTTCCACACCTTCAACGCCCTGGTGGACCAGAACCGCCAGGTCGTGATCTCCGCCGACAAGTCGCCCTCCGATCTCGAAGGCCTGGAAGAGCGGCTGCGCTCGCGCCTGGGATGGGGCCTCGTCGCCGACCTGCATCCGACCACCTATGAGCTTCGCCTCGGCATCCTTCAGTCGAAGGCCGAGAACCAGGGCGTGCGCGTGCCGTCCAAGGTGCTGGAGTTCCTCGCGCACAAGATCACCTCGAACGTACGCGAGCTCGAAGGCGCGCTGACCCGCATCATCGCGCATGCGACGCTGGTCGGCCGCGAGATCTCGCTGGAGTCGACGCAGGAGCTGCTGCAGGACCTGCTGCGCGCCAACGATCGCCGGGTCACGATCGAAGAGATCCAGAAGCGCGTCGCCGAGCACTTCAACATCCGCGTCGCCGACATGCATTCGGCGCGGCGCGCGCGTGCCGTCGCGCGTCCGCGACAGGTCGCGATGTACCTCGCCAAGCAGCTGACCCAGCGCTCGCTGCCCGAGATCGGCCGCAAGTTCGGTGGGCGCGACCACACCACCGTGATGCACGCGGTGAAGAAGGTCGAGGAGCTGCGCCAGATCGATCGCGGCTTCGCCGAGAGCGTCGAGCTGCTGCGGCGGATGCTCGAGACGTAAGGGTTGTTCGGGGGTGGACGTGGCCCGGGCGGGCGGTTCCCAAAGGAGCCGCCCGCTTTTTTATGGGCCCCGGATTTTTTGCAAGCCAGGACCTAGGCAACCGGCACCCGCGGTATCACGTTAAATCTTGGAGCCTCAAGCCTCAAGGAAACAGCGATGAGCCACTACCACGCCGTCGTCTGGCTCGATCATGAGCGCGCCCGCATCCACCATTTCAACGCCGAGGAGACCCAGGCGCAGACGATCCACGCCGAAGGTCCGAACAGCCTGATCAAGCGCCAGGACCACACCCACGATCCGGGACCGAGGACCGGCAAGAAGACGGCGGAAGACCGCCGCTACTACGAGGCGATCGTGAAGGCGCTGGAGCCGGCGCAGGTGTGGATGATCATGGGCCCGGGCCTCGCCAAGACCGAGCTGCAGCGCCATGTCGAGGAGCACGAGAAACGCTTGGTCGGACGGATCGCCGCGGTCGAGGCCGCCGACCATCCGTTGGACGGCGAGATCCTCGAGCGCGCACGATCGTTCTTCAAGGCCCACGACCGGATGACCCCGCAGACGGGCGAGGCCGGTCAGCAGATCAGGAAGGCCTCCTGACGGCCGCCTGGAAGTCGTCCCAGAGAGCCTGGGTGACCTTGCCGGGCGTGAACTTGTAGCGGTCGATCTCGCCGACCGGCGTGATCTCCGCCGCGGTGCCGGTGAGGAAGCACTCGCTCGCGTCGGCCATCTCTTCCGGCATGATCGCGCGCTCGATCACCTTGAGCTGACGCGCCCGCGCCAGGTCCATCACGGTCTTGCGCGTGATGCCGTCGAGGAAGCAGTCGGGCTTCGGCGTGTGGATCTCGCCGTTCATGACGAAGAACACGTTGGCGCCGGTCGCTTCCGCGATCTGGCCGCGATAATCCAGCATCATCGCGTCCTGATAGCCCGCCCGCTCGGCTTCGTGCTTCGAGATCGTGCAGATCATGTAGAGTCCGGCGGCCTTGCTCGCGGTTGGCGCGGTATCGGGCGCCGGCCGGCGATACTTCGCCATGCAGAGCCGGATGCCCTTCGCGCGAAGCTCGGGCGAGAAGTAGGACGGCCATGCCCAGGCGGCGATCGCCAGATGGATCCGGTTGGCCTGGGCTGCGACGCCCATCATCTCCGAGCCCCGCCAGGCGATCGGACGCAGATAGCCGTCGGTCAGATTGTTCGCCTTCAGGGTCTCGGCCTTGGCGCGGTCGATCTCCTCGACCGTGTAGGGGATCTCGAAGTCCAGGATCTCGGCCGACTTCCTCAGCCGCTCCGAATGTTCGCGCGACTTGAAGATCGTCCCCGAATAGGCCCGCTCGCCCTCGAATACGGCCGAGGCGTAGTGCAGCGCATGGGTCAGCGCATGCACCTTCGCCTCCCGCCAGGGGGTCAGCTCGCCATCGAACCAGATGAAGCCGTCGCGGTCGTCGAAGGGGATCAGGGCCGGCGTCGTCGTGGACATCGCGTCACCTTTGGGTCAGAAAGTTTCGTTCCAGACCCCGGACCGATAACACCTGCCCCGATATAGGTCAATATGGCTGACGTAATTTCCCCAGCGAAACTGGCCGCGAACCCGCTTTTCCTCCGCGACGAGGACCTGAGGCAGGGCATCGAGCTGCTGTTCTACGCCTACCGGGATTTCACCGGGGAGCCCGACGCGATCCTCGCCAAGCTGGGCCTCGGCCGCGCGCACCACCGGGCGATCTACTTCGTCGGCCGGCACGCCGGCATCACCGTCTCGGAGCTGCTGGCGATCCTCAAGATCACCAAGCAGAGCCTGTCGCGCGTGCTGAGCCAGCTCGTCCGCGAAGGCTACATCCA
>CAZDGR010000209.1:0-7724 GCA_964504845.1 uncultured Rhizobium sp.
GGTGATCCACGCCTATGCCATCGAGGCGCCGGCCGCGCGCAGCTTCCTCGGACGGTTGCCGCGCCTCAGCAAGGCGCAGCTGAAGCGTATCCCTGGCGTCACCCGCCGCGTCGATGCGCTCCTGTGGTCGGCGCTGCCGCTGGAGGCGGTGGTCCGACTCGGCAAGCCGCAACGGCTGGTATTCTCGTCCTACGGTCTCCGCGAAGGCTGCCTGTTCGAGAAGCTGTCGGCGGCCGATCGCCGCCAGGATCCTCTGATGGCCTATGCCGGCGAGCTCGCGGTCCGCCAGGCGCGGTTCGCGCCCGATGTGGACGCGATCCTGCGCTGGCTCGAGCCGGTGCTGCCGCCGGGATTCCCCGATCGGCTGGTCCGCGCCGCGGTCCTGCTCGGCGACATCGGCTGGCAGGATCATCCGGACTATCGCGCCGAGCACGCTTTCTGGCGGATCCTCCACCTGCCGGTCGTCGCGATCGAGCACCGCGAGCGGGCGCTCCTCGCGCTCACCGTCCATGTCCGCTATCACGGCCATATCGAGGCTGATCTGCTCGCCTCGGTGCGCCGCCTGCTCGTGCCCGGAGACGCCGAGGCGGCGCTGACGCTCGGCCTGGCGCTGCGTCTGGGATACACGCTGGCGGGCGGCGACTCGCGTGCGCTCGGCGACGTGCGCCTGGAGACGGAGAAGCGGAACCTGTCGCTGACCTTCCGCGGCGAGCGCCGAAAGCTCGCCGGCGATGTCGTCGGCCGACGCCTCGAAGCGCTGTCCAACGCCCTCAAGAGCGTCGGCAAGATCAAGTAGGCGATGGCGAAGTTCAGCATCTACCTGAGGAACCACAGCCAGGGCAGCCTGGTCACGATCGGCGACATCCTGCAGCCGGTCGCTGCCTCGCTCGCCGAGGCGGGCCATTCGATCCAGTACGAGAACCACTTCCTCTACAACCGCCCGGTCATCAACCTGCTCGTCGAGTACTTCGTCGACCAGGCTTTCGTCGACGACCTGATCCAGAAGAAGCGGACGCTCGGCAACGACTTCGCCTTCGGCGTCCTGGTCACCGAGGATGTCGGCGATCCGCTGGTGATGGACAACCCGTCCTTCCCCGGCCGGCTTGCGAACCTCCGCCGTGTCCTCGAGGTGGCGGACTTCGTCTGGTCGCTGGTTCCCGCCGACGTCTATTCGAGCATCGTGCCCGATCCTGCACGCGTGGCCTTCCTCAGGCTCGGCTATGTCCATGCGCTTGCCGAGAAGCGTCGTGCCGGCGGCCAGGACATCGACGTGCTGGTCTACGGGCAGCCGGTGCCGAAGCGAAATGAGATCGCGGGCCGGCTCTCCGAGCTCGGATGGAACGTGCGCTCGACGCTCGGAGTCATGCCCGACTACATCCGCCTCGACATGCTCAGGCGGGCCAAGCTGATCCTGGACATCCGCCGTGCCGACTGGATCCGGTTCAATTCGCCGAGCCGGATCGTCGCCGGTCTTCACGCCGGGGTCGCCGTCGCCTCCGAGCTCTTCGAGACCGGCGGTCTCGCCTATCTCTTCGACTACGCCCGCACCGCGCCCTACGGCGCGCTGGCCGACGCCGTCGACCGGCTGCTCAGGGAGGACGCGGTCGGCTTCGGCATCGAGGCCCAGCGCCGCTTTCGCCTCCAGGCCCCGATGCGCGCGTTCTTGAAGGAACCGCTGGCGGTTGCGGGCTTGCCTGCGTGACCGACTCGCGCCATATCCCTCCCATGAACGCCGGTTTCTGGCTTGTCGGCCTTCTGATTCTCGGAAGTGCTAGCGTTGCCCAGGCCCAGCAGGGCGGCGGTCGGATCCTGACGACCAGCTCGCACCCCTATTGGGAAGTGGGCGCGCTCGACCAGGATCTCTCGACCGAGTGTGCCCGCGGCAACTTCAACCAGATTCAGCCGGGCAGGCTGAAGGTGGTGTTCAACGGCTCGATCGGGCCGGCGATCCTCGGCGTCGCGACCAACCAGTACAATCTCTACGACCCGAAGGCGAAGGCCAAGGTCGACACCTCCTATTTCTTCTTCCGCGACAAGACCGGCGCCTGCGAGGTCTATCGCTTCGCCAAGGGCGAGGAGCAGAAGAAGCAGGGCGCGTTGCCGATGGACTACAGCCCCTATCGCTCGGTGATCGAGGATGCCTACAAGGGTTGGAAGACCGACGAGAGCGTCAAGAACCGCCCGGCTCAGGGGCGCTGAGGCTTTCTTTCTCCTCTGTAGTCCCGGTCGGCTTGCCTGCTAGGCTCCGGAAAATTCCGGAGGAAGAATGCTGAGCTACCAGGTCACCGAATTCTCGAAGCCGCTGGCGCGCGTCGCCCACGAGACGCCGAAGCCGACCGGACGGCAGGTCCTGCTCAAGACAGTCGCCGCCGGCGTCTGCCACAGCGACCTGCATATCTGGGACGGCTACTACGATCTCGGTGGCGGCAAGCGCCTCACTCTCGGCGATCGCGGCATCAACCTGCCGCTGACGATGGGCCACGAGGTCGTCGGCGAAGTCGCCGCGGTTGGGCCTGAGGCCAGGAGCGCCAAGGTCGGCGACATGCGGATGGCGTTCCCCTGGATCGGCTGCGGCAAGTGCGCACCGTGCCAGGCGAACGAGGAAAATCTCTGCCTCCAGATGCGTTCGCTCGGCGTCTTCAGCCATGGCGGCTACGCCGATCATGTGATGGTTCCGGACGAGAAGTACCTGGTCGACATCTCGGGCGTCGATCCGGGCCTGGCCGCCACCTATGCCTGCTCGGGCGTGACCGCCTATGGCGCGCTCAAGAAGATCCCGAAGCTGATCCCGGGCGACCATGTCGCGTTGATCGGGCTCGGCGGCGTCGGCCTCGCCGGCGTCGCGATCGCGCCTGGCATGATCGACGCGCCGATCATCGCGGTCGACATCGACGATGCCAAGCTCGAGGCGGCGAAGAAGATGGGCATCACCAAGACGCTCAACTCCTCCGGCCCCGACGCGGCGAAGCGGCTGAAGGAGATGGCCGGGGGAAGGCTCGCCGCCGCGGTCGATTTCGTCGGCGCCTCGGCGACCGCCAGGCTCGGCATCGATGCGCTCAACAAGGGCGGCACCTACATCATCGTCGGGTTGTTCGGCGGCGACGTGACATTGCCGCTGGTGACGTTGCCGATGCGCGCGATGACGATCCGTGGCTCCTATGTCGGCACCCTGAGCGAGATGCGCGAGCTGATGGCGCTGGTGCGCGCCGGCAAGGTCAAGCCGATGCCGGTCGGCCGCCGCAAGCTCGACGAGGTCAACCAGGCGCTCGAGGACCTCAAGGCCGGGCGCATCGTCGGCCGTGTCGTCCTCGCCCCTTGAGCGACCTGCACGCGCTCCTGACCAATGCCGAGATGGCGAGGGCCGACGCCCTCGCCGCGTCGATGGGCCAATCCGGCGAGCGCCTGATGGCGCGCGCCGGCGAGGCGGTCGCCGGTGCCATCAGGCGTCGCTGGACGCCTCGGCCGGCGCTGATCCTCTGCGGTCCCGGCAACAACGGCGGCGACGGCTACGTGATTGCGCGCGCGCTCGACGCGGCCGGCTGGCCCGTGCGTGTCGCCGCTCTGGCGGAGCCGAAGGGGGGCGAAGCTCTCCATTGGCGACGGCGCTGGAGCGGCCCCGTGGAGCCGCTGGCTCCCGGATGCGTCGACGAGGCCGCGCTGGTGGTCGATGGCTTGTTCGGAGCCGGACTTGCGCGTCCGCTCGACGGGATCGCGAAGGCGACGATCGAAAGGCTGGCTACCCGCGATGTGCCGACGGTCGCGGTCGACGTGCCGAGCGGCCTCGACGGCGACAGCGGCCGGGTTCGCGGTGCGGCGGCGCCGGCCGCGCTCACGGTCACCTTCTTTCGCCTGAAGCCCGGGCACCTTCTGTATCCGGGGCGCGGGCTCTGCGGGACGCTGCTGCTTGCCGATATCGGTCTTCCGGCGGCCGTTCTGGCCGAGATCGGCCCCATGACCTGGGTCAATGGACCCGGTCTGTGGCGAGCGACCTTCCCGTGGGTTGACCCCGACGCTCACAAGTACAGGCGCGGGCATGCGGTGATCCGGGGCGGGGGCGAGATGACGGGGGCGGCGAGGCTCGCCGCGCTCGCCGCCCGGCGGGCCGGGGCCGGCCTTGTCACCATCGCCGCGCCGCCCGAGGCAGCCGCAATCTATGCCGCCGGCCAGCCAGGGACCCTGGTACAGCCGGTGCCGTCGACGGACTTCGCCCAGGCCCTGACCGACGACCGGCGAAACGCGGCTCTCGTCGGCCCGGGCAACGGTCGTGACGCGGCGACCCGGCGGGCGGTCGCGGCGGCGCTCGCCTCGGGACGGAAGCTGGTCCTCGATGCCGACGCTCTGGACGGGGAGCCGGAGTCCCTTGGCCGCCCGGAAAGGCCCTGGCCGGTCCTGACGCCCCATGAGGGCGAGTTCTCCCGCGTTTTCGGCCCGATCGGCGCAACCGGACGACTCGCGGCCGCTCGGGCCGCCGCCGAGCGCGCCTCGGCCGTCATCGTCCTCAAAGGGCCCGATACCGTGGTTGCCGCCCCGGACGGCAGGGCTTCCATCGCCGCCGGCGCCCCGGCTGAGCTTGCCACCGCCGGGTCGGGAGATGTCCTGGCGGGCCTTGTTCTGGGGCTCCTGGCCCAGGGAATGCCGCCGTTCGAGGCGGCTTCGGCGGGGGTGTGGCTCCACGCCCGGGCGGCGGCCGGATTCGGCCCCGGACTCATCGCCGAGGACCTGCCGGAACGCCTGCCGGCGGTCCTTCGCGGATTGCGCGAAAACCCGTCCGGATGGCCCATCGACGGCGTCGAGGGCGTATGATATGAGACCCGCCCTTGGCGGCGTCGGATCGTCACAAATCCGCTTGTCGCGCAGGGTTTTGGCGGGCGTGGTGGAATGGTAGACACGCCAGATTTAGGTTCTGGTGGCGAAAGCCGTGGGGGTTCAAGTCCCTTCGCCCGCACCAGCCTTGTGTGAGCGTCCGCCCACAGTCCGCCATCTGTCCTTTCAACCAGAAAAAAGCGCCGCCAGATGAACGTCACCGAGACCTTTTCCGAGGGCCTGACCCGGACCTTCAAGATCGTCGTTCCCGCAGCCGAGGTCGATGAGCAGGTCACCCGCAAGCTGACCGAGCTCGCCGGCACCGTCCGGCTTCCGGGCTTCCGCCCGGGCAAGGTTCCGCTCGAGCTGGTGCGCAAGCGCTACGGCCAGTCGGTGATGGGCGAGGTGCTGGACGAGACCGTCCGCCAGTCCTCGGCGTCGGCGGTCACCGACAAGGGGCTCCGGACCGCGGGCTCGCCGAAGATCGAGGTGAAGTCCTTCGATCAGGGCAAGGACCTCGAGTACGAGCTGACCGTCGACCTGATGCCGGAGATCGTGCCGGCCGACTTCTCGACCATCTCGCTCGAGCGCCTGAAGGCGGAGGTCTCCGACAAGGACGTCGACGACGACCTGATGCGACTCGCCCGCCGCATGCGCGAGACCAAGCCGGTCGATCCGCCGCGCGCGGCCGAGAAGGGCGACGTGCTCTCGGTCGACTTCGAGGGCAAGATCGACGGCAAGGTGTTTGACGGCGGCACCGGCACCGACGTTCCGCTGGAGCTCGGGTCCGACACCTTCATCCCGGGATTCGAGGACCAGCTCGTCGGCGCCAAGTCCGGCGAGAGCCGCGAGGTCAAGGTGACCTTCCCGGCGGACTATGTCTTCACCGACGTCGCCGGCAAGGCCGCGGTGTTCTCGGTCACGGTCAAGGAAGTCCGCTCGGGCGCTCCGGCCGCGGTCGATGACGAGCTCGCGAAGAAGGTCGGACTCGAGTCGGTCGACGCGCTGCGCAAGGCGGGCCGCGAGCGGCTCGAGCGCCAGCACTCCCAGGTCTCGCGCTCGAAGCTCAAGCGCAAGCTGCTCGACGCGCTGGCCGAGAAGCACAGCTTCCCGGCGCCGAAGAACCTGCTCGAAAGCGAACTCGACAACATCATGAAGCAGGTTACCCAGTCGGGCGGCGGCAAGGAGCCGACCGACGCGGAGAAGGAAGAATACAAAGGCATCGCCGAGCGCAGGGTCCGGCTCGGCCTGCTGCTCTCCGAGATCGGGCGCAGGAACAATATCCAGGTCGGCGAAGAGGAATTGCGCCGGGCATTGGCCGCCGAGGCGTCGCGCTATCCGGGGCGCGAACGCGAGGTCATCGAGTTCTATCAGAAGACTCCGGAGGCCTTGGTTCAGCTCCGCGCGCCCTTATATGAGGACAAGGTCATCGACTTCATCCTCGAGATGGCGAAGGTGACCGATCGTACGGTCAGCGCCGCTGAGTTGATCCGGGACGAAGGCCTTCCCACCGATTAAGCTTGCGCTAACCAGTCCCCTCTAGTCTGTCAGCGGCGGGTCCGAAGCCCGCCCGTTCGAGGAACCATGCGAGACAGCGACCCGATCGAGATCTGGAACTCCACGCTGGTGCCGATGGTGGTCGAACAGACCCCGCGCGGCGAGCGGGCCTTCGACATCTACTCTCGACTCCTGAAGGAGCGGATCATCTTCATCGCCGGCCCGGTCCACGACGGGATGGCGAGCCTGGTCTGCGCCCAGCTCCTGTTCCTCGAATCGGAGAACCCGACCAAGGACATCTCGCTCTACATCAACTCGCCGGGCGGCGTCGTGACGTCGGGCCTCGCGATGTACGACACGATGCAGTACGTCCGGCCCGAGATCTCGACGGTCTGCATCGGCCAGGCCGCCTCGATGGGCTCGTTCCTGCTGGCCGCGGGCGCCAAGGGCAAGCGTTATGCGCTTCCGAACGCCCGGATCATGGTCCACCAGCCCTCGGGCGGCGCCCAGGGCCAGGCGACCGACATCGAGATCCAGGCGCGCGAAATTCTCAATACGCGGGCTCGTCTTAACCAGATCTACGTCAAGCACACCGGCCAGCCTCTCGAAGCGATCGAGAAGGCGGTCGAGCGCGACCGTTTCATGTCGCCGGAAGAGGCCAAGGATTTCGGCCTCATCGACCAGGTGATGACCCATCGTCCGTCGCCGGACGACGCAGCGAAGGCCAAGAGCTGACCGCCCGATTCGGCGCGGTCGTGCGCCTTGAAAGGCGCGGTTCTTGCATTAAATGGCGTGGGTTCGGCGGTCTTTTCCGGGTTGTGCCCCGGTTGCGGCGGCCTGTAACATGCTGATTACTCCCCGTTCCCGGCCCCTTCGGGCCTTGTGGGCGGCGTTTCGAGGATGGCCATGAGCAAGTCCGGCGGCGACTCCAAGAATACCCTCTACTGCTCGTTCTGCGGCAAGAGCCAGCACGAGGTCCGCAAGCTGATCGCCGGTCCGACCGTATTCATCTGCGACGAATGCGTCGAGCTCTGCATGGACATCATCCGCGAGGAGCACAAGACGACGCTGGTGAAGTCGCGCGACGGCGTCCCCAGCCCCCGCGACATTTGCAAGGTCCTGGACGACTACGTGATCGGCCAGCAGCACGCCAAGCGCGTGCTCTCGGTCGCGGTCCATAATCACTACAAGCGCCTCGCCCACGGCCAGAAGTCGAGCGACGTCGAGCTCGCGAAGTCGAACATCCTGCTGGTCGGCCCGACGGGCTGCGGCAAGACGCTGCTGGCCCAGACTCTCGCCCGCATCATCGACGTGCCGTTCACGATGGCGGACGCCACGACGCTGACCGAGGCCGGCTATGTCGGCGAGGATGTCGAGAACATCATTCTCAAGCTGTTGCAGGCGTCGGATTATAACGTCGAGCG
>CAZDGR010000210.1:0-7710 GCA_964504845.1 uncultured Rhizobium sp.
TTGGTGTCAAAGACGTGCTCGAGCGCGCGCTTGAGGATCTTCTCGTCCTCGGTCTGGGCGATGAACATGTTCGGACGGTACTTCTCCCAGTGGCCCGAGGCTTCCCAGAGCTCGCGGTCGAGGAGCTGCGGCGTCTTCACCTCGACGTAGCCGACCTCCTCCAGGCGCCGGCGCATGTGGCGTTCCAGCGTCCGGTAGAGCGTCCAGCCGTTCGGATGCCAGAACACCGAGCCGACGGCCTCTTCCTGCAGATGGAAGAGGTTCATCTCCTTGCCGATCTTGCGATGGTCGCGCTTCTCGGCTTCCTCCAGCTGATGGAGGTGCTGCTTGAGCTGGTCCTCGCTGGCCCAGGCCGTGCCGTAGACGCGCTGCAGCTGCGCGTTCTTGGCATCGCCCCGCCAGTAGGATCCGGCCAGCTTCATCAGCTTGAAGGCATGGCCGAGCTTGCCCGTCGACGGCAGGTGCGGCCCCGTGCAGAGGTCCGTGAACTTGCCTTGGCTGTAGATCGAGATGTCCTCGTCGGCCGGGATCGTCTCGATGTGCTCGGCCTTGAAGCGCTCGCCGATCGACTTGAAGAAGTCGACCGCCTTGTCGCGGCTCCAGACGTCGCGCGTTATCGGCTCGTCGCGGTCGACGATCTCATGCATGCGCTTTTCCAGCGCCGCCAGATCCTCGGGCGTGAACGGCTCCTCGCGATGAAAGTCGTAGTAGAAGCCGTTCTCGATCGACGGG
This sequence comes from uncultured Rhizobium sp., assembly GCA_964504845.1. Lineage (GTDB taxonomy): Bacteria > Pseudomonadota > Alphaproteobacteria > SHVZ01 > SHVZ01 > SHVZ01. Next base: position 733 of record CAZDGR010000210.1, read on the forward strand.
CCGAAGGTCACCTGGACCTTGTCGCCGTAGAGTTCCTTCGCCGCCTCGGCCAGCACATGGGCGGCGTCGTGGCGGAGAAGGTCGAGCGCGTCGGCGTTCTTCCCCGTCACGATCTCGACCCTGGCGTCGCGGTCGATCGGGCGGACGAGGTCGATCATCTCGCCGTCGACCTTGACGGCGAGCGCGGCCTTGGCGAGGCCGGCGCCGATCGACTTGGCGATGTCGGCGCCGGAAACGGGACTGTCGTAACGACGGACGCTGCCGTCGGGGAGCGTGATCGCGGGCATGGCTATGTCACGTATGTCTTGTGGAACGACCGCTCGCGGAAGGAACGGTCCAAAAAAAGCGCAAGCGCTCTACCAGGCCGAGCAGGCCTTGATAGTTCGGGTCGTGGCCGCGGGAGCGGCGAAGGGCAGGGCGCGGTTGGACATGGCTCGGAAACGCCGCCTAGATATAGGAAACCGGCGGTCAAGGCAACCGGGCGAGCCCGGCCGCTTCCTGCAGCACGTCGGTGACTGGCAGGTCTTTCAGGTGGATCCGGCGCATCGTCCCGACCGTGCCGCCCCGGGGCGCGCAACGGGCCGGATCGCTCTCCTCGGAGAACAGGACCAGGGACGGGCAGCCGAGCGCCGCCGTCGCGTGCATCGGGCCGGTGTCGTTGCCGACGGCGATCCGCGCCTGGCGGGCGAGGCCGCCGAGCTCGAGGAGCGAGGTGCGTCCGGTCAGGTCGATCGCGCCCGGGGCCTCGGCGACGATCGCTCGCCCGAGATCCGACTCGTCCGCCGCACCGACCACGACCGGCGTCAAGCCGCGGCCGGTCAGCGCCGTCGCCAGCGCGGGGTAGTAGGGCCAGCGCTTGGCCGGCCGGTGGCGCGAGCCGCCGGGGACCAGGAGGGCGAAGTTCTCGGGCAGGTCGAGCCGGCTCACATCGGCGCCGAACCAGCCCAGATCGGGCGACGGCACCTCTTCGATGCCGGCGATGCGAAGCTGCTCGGCCTGGCGGTCGACCGTGTGCATCTGGGCGCGGTTCGGGTTGTCGTGCGGGTGCGAGCAGCCGGGAGCCACGCCCGACCAGCGGGGTGCCCCCATCAGGGTGAAGTACCAGGCGGTCCTGGACGAGGTCTGCAGGTCGTAGACGGCGGCGAAGCGCGCGTCCCTGAGCCGGCGGATCGTCCTGAGCAGGGTCGGCAGGCGCGGCAGCGACGGCCGGTCATCGATCCAGACCTCCTGGAACCAGCCGCTCGCGCGCAGCAGATCGGCGAAGGGCGAGCCGGTGAGCGCGACCAGGTGCGCCTCGGGGTGATGCCGCCGGATGGCCTGGAACGGTCCCAACGCCTGGATAACGTCGCCGAGCGCGCCGTGGCGGATCGCCAGGATCTTCACGCCGCGCTCTGCCGATGCCCGGCGCGGGCGAGCGCCTCCTGGTAGACCGCCAGCGTCGAATCGCACATCGTCTGCTGGTCGTAATTCTCGCGCGCATGCGCGATCGCGGTCTCGGCGATCGTGAGCCGTGCCTCGGTCGAAAGTTCGATCGCGTCGGCGAGCGCTTCGGCCATCGACGTGGCGTCGCCGGGCTTCACCAGCCAGCCGGTGACGCCCGGAAGGATGGTTTCGCGCGCGCCGCCATGGTCGGTCGCGATCACCGGCCGGCCCATCGCCTGGGCCTCCACCGGCACGCGCCCGAAGGCCTCGGGGTCGGTCGAGGCCGAGACCACGACATCGGCCAGCATGTAGGCGGCCGGCATGTCGTTGCAGTCGCCGACGATGCGCACGCGTCCCTGGAGCCCCTGGCCCGAGACCAGCCGCTCCAGCTCCTGGCGATAGTTGGTGCGGCCCTGGTCGGACCCGGCCAGCACGCAGATGATGTCGGTCCGCTTCAGCAAGGTCAGCGCCTCGATCAGTACCGTCTGGCCTTTCCAGCGCGTCAGCCGCCCCGGCAGCAGGATCACCGGCACGCCGTCGGGGAGCCGCCAGTCCTTCTGCAGCTGCAGCATCCGATGCGCATGCACGCGCTCCGGCGAGAACTTCTCGAGATCGATGCCGCGCGGGATCAGGCGAAGCCGGTCGACCGGGACCCTGTAGGTCTCGATGATGTGGCGCGCGATGAACTCGGAAGTGGCGATGGTCGGTTCGCCCCGCACCATGACAGAGTTGTAGAGCCGCTTGAACGCGTTGCCGGCGCCGTAGGTTCCGTGGAAGGTGGTCACGAACGGGATGCGTCTGCGCCTGGCGGCGCTCCAGGCGGACCAAGCCGGGGCGCGGCTTCGCGCATGCACGAGATCGACGCGTTCGGCGTCGATCAAGTGGAGCAGGCGTTCGATGTTGCGGCGGATCGCGAACGGGTTCTTGGTGTCGAGCGGAAGCTGGATGTGGCGGGCGCCGGCGCGCTCGAGCTCGCGCACCATGGCGCCGCCGGCGGATGCCACGACCGAGCGCCAGCCGGCGCGGACGGTGGCGCCCGCGATCTGGACGGCACCGCGCTCGACGCCGCCGGTCTCGAGCGCAGGAAGGACTTGCAGGATGGCGGGTGCGGTCATCGTCTAGGGTGCGAGGACGAAGGAGAAGCGCCGGCGGATGTCGGTCGAAAGATTAACACGGCCCGATGGCCACGAAATCGCGTTCCGTCGCGAGGCTGGGCGCGAGCCCGGCGTGGTCTTCTTCAGCGGCTTCAACTCCTCGATGAGCGGCACGAAAGCGAGCTGGCTCGCCGAGCGATGCCACGCGGCCGGACGCGCCTTCCTTCGCTTCGACGCCTTCGGCCACGGCGAATCGACCGGTCGGCTCGCCGATGGAACGGTCGGGCGCTGGCAGGAGGACGCGCTCGCGGTTCTCGACCGGCTGACCTCCGGCCCGCAGATCCTGGTCGGATCCAGCATGGGTGCCTGGATCGCGACGCTGGTCGCCGAGCAGCGGCCTGAGCGCGTCGCCGGGTTCGTCGGCATCGCCGCGGCGCCGGACTTCACGGCAGAATTGATCGAGCCGTCGCTCTCGGCGGAGGCGCGCGCCGTACTCGACCGCGACGGAGTCTGGATGAGGCCTTCGGCCTACGGGCCCGAACCCTACCCGATCTCGAAGCGCGCTCTGGAGGAGGCGAAAGCTCACCTCGTGCTGCCGCGCCGGATCGCCGTCGGCTTTCCGGTGCGTCTCCTGCACGGCACGGCCGACGCGGACGTGCCGGTCGACCTTTCGTTCCGGCTGGCACGCGCGATCGACGGGCCGGATACGACGATGACCCTGATCCCGGGTGGCGATCATCGGCTGTCGAGCGAGCGCGACCTGGCGCTGCTCGGCGGCACGCTCGATCAGCTTCTGGCGAGGGCCGCGAGCCCCTCGCGATAGGTCGGATAGGCGAGCCTCACGCCGAGCTCTTCCTTGATCCGCCGGTTCGAGACGCGCTTCAGCTCGTCGTAGAAGCTGCGCGCCATCGGCGGCAGGTTCGCCTGCTCGAAGGGGATCGCCGGCGGCGGCTCCCGCCCAAGAAGGCGCGCTGCCTCGACGATCACGTCCTGCGGCGGGGCCGCCTCGTCGTCACAGACGTTGTAGGCGGCGCCGGGGTTGGGCTTCGCCATCGAGGCTTCGAGCACGCGCACGATGTCGTCGACATGGATGCGCGAGAACACCTGGCCCGGCTTGATCACGCGCCGCGCGGTGCCGGCACGCACCTGCTCGAAAGGCCCGCGGCCGGGTCCGTAGATGCCGGCGAGCCGGAACAGGTGCACCGGCCGGCGATGCTTTCGCCAGAGATCGAGCCAACCTTCCTCGGCATCCACGCGCCGCTGTCCGCGAACCCCTGCGGGGCGGAGGTCGCTGGTCTCGTCGACCCAGGCACCGCCGCGGTCGCCATAGACGCCGGTGGTGGAGAGGTAACCGATCCACTCGGTGGGAGCCGAGGCGATCGCCGCCGCGTGCAGGTCGATCGCCGGATCGCCCTGGTCGTCGGGCGGGACCGAGGAAAGGATGTGCGTGGCGCCTCGCAGCGCCGCGGCCGGATCGGCGAGCGGCCGCGCCCGGTCGAAGAACTGCGCCTCGATCCCCTCGGCCGCGAGCGCGGCATGGCTTTCGGGCGTCCGGCAGGTGCCGGCGACGGCCCACCCGCGCCCCTTGAGCGCGCGGGCCAGCGCCAGGGCCGAGTATCCGAGACCGAAGCAGAAGAGACGAGGCATGGACGTAAGGGCTCCCGCGACCTATCTAGCACGGGTGATCGCGTCGCTCCTCATCGCCGTCCTCGCGCAGCTGACTCCGGCCAAGGCCGAGGTCATCGGCGGCGAGGAATCCTATCGCGCCTGCATGACGCTCGCCCGCGAGAAGCCGAAGGACGGCGAGGAGCGGGCGCTCGGCATGATCGCGCTCAAGGGTGGCGCGCCGGCGCGCCACTGCCTGGCAACGGCGCTGCTCAATCTCGGCCGGTATGCCGATGCCGCCGACGCGTACATCGACGTCGCGGTCGCGACGCGCGATCCCGTCATGCGCGTCGAGGCACTGGGCCAGGCCGGCAATGTCTGGGTCATGGCTGGCGACCTGCCGCGGGCGGTTGCCACCTTCGGCGAGGCGATCCGGCTCAAGGACGACGATCCCGACCTGTATATCGACCGCGCGATCGCGCTCGCCGCGGCGGCCAACTACTACGAGGCGCTCGACGACCTCAACCGGGCCCTCGAGCTCGATCCGAGGCGTGCCGAGGCCTTCGTCTTCCGCGCCACGGCTTATCGCTATGTCGATGCGTTCGACCTGGCGTTCCAGGACGTCGAGTCGGCGCTGGCGCTGAAGCCGGGCTTCCCGGAAGCGCTGGTCGAGCGCGGCGCGCTCCGGCGCCTTTCCGGAAACGACGCGGGCGCGCGCGCCGACTGGGTTTCCGTTCTGCAGCGGGCGCCGGAGTCGGCGGCCGGCGACGCGGCGCGCGAGAACCTCGCGAAGCTGGATCTCAAGGCGCCATGATCATCCGCGACTATGTTCCCGCCGATGTCGACGCCCTGATCGACCTGTTCCGGCAGGCCGTACGGCGTGTCGCGATCCGCGACTACAGCGAGGCGCAGGTGAAGGCCTGGGCGCCCGACATGGCCGAGCGCGAGAAATGGGTCGAGCGCCGCGCCAGCCGGCCGACCTGGGTCGCCGAGATCGACGGGAAGGTCGCAGGCTTCACCGACCTCGAGCCCGACGGTCATGTCGACATGATGTACGTCCATCCCGACTTCAGGGGCCGCGGCGTCGCCAACGCGCTGATGGCCAAGGTCGAGGAAGCCGCGGACGAGCAGAAGCTCGGCCGGCTCTATACGGAAGCCAGCATCACCGCGAGGCCCTTCTTCGAGAAGAAGGGCTTCCGCGTGATCTCAGCCCAGACCGTCCATGTCCGCGGCCAGGACCTGGTGAACTATCGGATGGAGAAGTTCCTGGCCTAAGCCGGCGAGCGGCGCCACAGCATCGTCGCCGCACCGGCCGCGACCAGCAATCCGCCGCCGACCCGGTTGACGCCGCGCTGGACCTTCGGATTGCGGATCAGGTTCTTTGCCCACGAGGCCAGCAGCGCATAGAACAGCGCGTTCGTCGTCCCGAAGAAGACGAAGGTCGGAACCAGGATGGTCATCTGCCCGATCATCGACTGCGTCGTGTCGATGAACTGCGGGAAGAAGGCGACGTAGAAGACGATGCCTTTCGGGTTCAGGGTCGCCGCGACATAGGCGTTCACGAAGACGCGCCTGCGGCTCCACTCGACCGGCGCCATGATCTCGCCTCCTTCGGAAACCGGCACCCGCCACAGCTTGACGCCGAGATAGATCAGGTAGGCGGCGCCGATCCACTTCACCACCGTGAAGATCTCGGACGAGGTCGCCAGCAAGGCGCCGAGGCCCAGCATCGAGGCGGTCATCGCGGTGAAGTCGCCGAGCGCCACGCCGGCGACGATCGCATAGGCGGCGCGCTTCCCGTGACCGAGCGCATAGGAGACGATCATCAGCACGGTCGGGCCGGGAATGGTCACGATCACGAAGGAGGCGACGGCGAAGGCGAGCCAGGTCTCGAAGGTCATCGGGGATCTCCCAGATCGAAGAGAAGGATAGATCCACCGGTTTCGGAGGGATGCAACCCCGGCTTTCGAGGCTACAATCCGCGCCTTGAACCAAGAGGCCGACATGTCCGCCACCTGCATCTTCTGCAAGATCGCCAAGCGCGAGATCCCCTCCCACATCGTCCACGACGATGCGGATACCTTCGCCTTCATGGACATCCGGCCGATCCAGCCTGGCCACGTTCTGGTGATCCCGAAGATCCACATCGACCACTTCTCCGACCTGCCGGACGATGCAGCGACCAAGGTCCTGCTGGTCGCCCAGCGCCTGGCCAGGAAAGTGAGGTCGGAGCTGAGGCCGCCGCGGGTCGGGCTGCTGGTCGGCGGCTTCGCCGTGCCCCATGCCCATCTGCACGTGGTGCCGATGCAGGACGGGCACGACCTCACCTCGCAGAACTACGCCAAGGTGGCGGACGGCAAAGTGACCTACGACATCGCCAATATTCCGGCTGCGGCGCCGGAAGAGCTGGCGAGGGTCGCCATCCGTCTCAAAGCCTAGCCTTCGCCCCTTCCGCCCGCCTATCATCCGCCGTCCTTCAAAGTCAGATCCCCTAGGAGCCTTCGATGGGTCAGTTCGGCTTCGGTCAGTCCGTCCGCCGCAAGGAGGATGTGCGCTTCATCACCGGCCGCGGCCGCTACACCGACGACATCAGCCTGCCCGGCCAGGTCGCGGCCTATGTCGTGCGCTCGCCGCACGCGCACGCGACCTTCAAGATCAAGGACGCGGCGGCGGCGAAGAAGGCTCCGGGCGTCCTGGCCGTGCTGACCGGCGCCGATGCCGTCGCCGACAGGCTCGGCAACATCCCCTGCAAGGTGCCGATCAAGAATCGCGACGGCTCCAAGTCGGCGATGCCCCCATATCCGCTGCTGGTCGACGGCACCGCGCGGCACGTGGGCGACGCCGTCGCCCTCGTCGT
>CAZDGR010000211.1:0-2766 GCA_964504845.1 uncultured Rhizobium sp.
CAGTACGGCGGCTCGACCACGGCGATCCTGATCAATATCCCGGGCGAGGCGACTTCGGTGGTCACCACGCTCGACGGGCACCAGATGGCGCGTAAGGGCCAGGCGGGCGTGGCGCTCGGCGTCGCCGCGCTGTCGTCGTTCTTCGCCGGCACGGTCGCGACCGTTGTGATCGCCGCGCTCGGAGCGCCGCTGACCCGCGTGGCGCTGCTGTTCGGACCGGCCGAGTATTTCTCGCTGATGGTGCTTGGCCTCGGTCTCGCGGTCGTGCTTGCCCGCGGCTCGGTGATCAAGGCGATCGCGATGATCCTGGTGGGACTCCTGCTCTCGACCATCGGGACCGATCTCGAGACCGGCCAGGAGCGCATGACCCTCGGCCTCTCGGCGCTCAGCGACGGCGTCGACTTCGCCGTGCTGGCGATGGGCCTGTTCGGCTTCGCCGAGATCCTCCGCAACCTCGACAACCCCGAGGCGCGCGCCGTCGTGAAGGGCTCGATCGGCCGGCTGCTGCCGTCGCTCGACGACGTGAAGCGCTGCATCGGCCCGGTGCTGCGCGGCACCGGCCTCGGCGCCGCGCTCGGCATCCTTCCCGGCAATGGCGCAGTCCTCGGACCCTTCGCCTCGTACACGCTGGAAAAGAAGCTCGCCGACGATCCAAAGCGCTTCGGCCACGGCGCGATCGAAGGCGTCGCCGGTCCTGAGTCCGCCAACAATGCCGGCGCCCAGACCGCGTTCATTCCGCTTCTCACTCTTGGGATTCCCCCCAACGCGGTGATGGCGCTGATGGTCGGTGCGCTGACCATCCACGGCGTCATCCCCGGCCCGCAGGTGATGACCAAGCACGCGACCCTCTTCTGGGGCATGGTCGCGAGCATGTGGATCGGCAACCTGATGCTGCTGGTGATCAACCTGCCGCTGATCGGGCTCTGGGTGCGGCTGCTCAAGGTGCCGTACCGGCTGATGTTCCCGGCGATCCTGGTGTTCTGCTGCATCGGCATCTACTCGGTGAACAACACGCCGGCGGACGTGATGCTGACTGCCTTCTTCGGCGGCTTCGGCTACGTCCTCTATCGCTTCGGCTTCGAGCCGGCGCCGTTGCTGCTGGGCTTCGTGCTCGGCCGGCTGATGGAAGAGAAGCTGCGCCAGGCGCTGGTGATCTCGCGCGGCAACCTGATGGTCTTCGTCGAGCGGCCGGTCTCGGCCGTGCTGTTGGCGCTGGCAGCCGTGATCCTGATCATCGCTGTCCTGCCCGCGATGCGGGCGCGGCGCGAAAAGGCGTTCCAGGAATAGAATTGAAGAGGAGAGATCGATGCTGAAGAAAACCTTCGTCGGCGCGGTCGCCGCGCTCGCGCTCTGGTCCGGCGGCGCCTTCGCCCAGGCATTCCCGACCAAGCCGATCACGGTGATCGTACCTTTCGCCGCCGGGGGCCCCACCGACGTGATCGCCCGCATCGTCGGCGAGCACATGTCGAAGACGCTGGGCCAGCAGCTGGTGATCGAGAACGTCGTCGGCGCCGGCGGCACCACGGGCATCACCCGCGGCACCCAGGCGACCGCCGACGGTCACACGATCATGATGGGCCACATGGGCACGCATGGCGCCGCGCCGGCCATGTACCCCAACCTCAAATACGATCCAACCAAGGACTTCGCGCCGATCGGGCTTGCCGCCGGCACGCCGATCCTGATCGTCGCCAAGAAGGACTTCCAGCCGAAGGACCTGAAGGAGTTCGTCGCCTACGTGAAGGCAAACGCCACCAAGATCAACGAGGCTCATGCCGGCATCGCCTCGGTCTCGCACACCACCTGCCTGATGCTGCAGCACCAGCTCGGCGTCAAGCTGACCGAGGTCGCCTATCGCGGCACCGGCCCGGCGCTGAACGACCTCGTCGGCGGTCAGGTCGACATCATGTGCGACCAGATCGTCAACCTGGTCGAGCAGATCAAAGGCGGCCAGATCAAGGCCTACGCGATCGCCACGCCCGACCGCTCGCCGGCGCTTCCCAACGTCCCGACCACCAAGGAAGCGGGCCTGCCCGACTATCAGGTCTCGGCCTGGAACGCGCTGTTCGCGCCGAAGGGCACACCGGCGCCGGTCGTCGCCAAGCTGAGCGATGCGCTGTCGAAGGCGCTCGACGACCCGGCGACCCGCAAGCGCCTGCTCGACCTCGGCGGCGTGATCCCCGAGGGCCAGCAGCGGGGCGGCGGCTACCTCGGGACCTTCGTCGCCCAGGAAGTCGCGCGCTGGACGCCGATCATCAAGGCGGCCGGCGTCGTCGGCCAGTAGCTATCGGGAGTTATAAGGGGCCGGCGTCCGGGAATCCGGGCGCCGGCCGCCCTTCGCCGTTGACAGGCTTTCCGCCGCCGCCTAAGCAGGGCCCGCATACGCCGTGCGAAAACACCGCTCCCGGCGGAGAGGTGGCCGAGTGGCTGAAGGCGGCGGTTTGCTAAACCGTTGTAGGGCCCTAAAGCTCTACCGTGGGTTCGAATCCCATCCTCTCCGCCAGCTCTTCTCCTGACCTTCCGGGCTACGACGTCTCCAGAGGGCGGCGGCATCGAGAGCCCCGGCTCTGTCACCGTCATCGGCCTTGCCTCCTCGCGCCCTTCGCTTGGCCATCATCGGCGCCCCGTTACTCTAGGACCGCCAAGTCTACCCGCGCAGCCGATACGATCCGCAGAAGGTGTTGTGCGGCGACCATGTCTCCGGCGCGTAGATGCGGGAGGGATGATCGAAGGTCGTATCGAGCTGGAAGAACTCATCGGCAAGCG
>CAZDGR010000211.1:2866-7683 GCA_964504845.1 uncultured Rhizobium sp.
CGGATCGGCTGGCATCCAGTCGGCTCGTATCGATGATGAGGCTCGGCGAGCGAGTCGCCCCGACCGCATCATATCCGCTGGATGGACGATTACGATCGCCATCCCAGCGCACATTCCGCGCGGCGCGGATCGGCGCCACCGCTCAGCACGGCCGCTGTCCGTTGCTGTCACCCTTCGGCACGACCGTCGAACGCACGATCGTGCTTCGCGTGGGCGTCATGGATGGTGGCGGCCGTCAAAACCTCACTTCGGCGCCGACTTCACCTCGCGGTCCCAGCGGGCGAGCAGGCGCGTGCGCTCGGCGGGAGAGCCGTACTTGGCGAAATCGTATTCGATGAGCTTGGCATCGACCAGCGGGGCGATGTCCGGCGGCAGCGACACGCCCTTGTGCGCCGGCACCTGGTAGGACTTGACCGAGATGCCGATCGCCTGCGCCTCCTTGCCGAGCAGCCAGTCATAGAACTTCTTGGCTGCATCCATGTTGCGCGCGCCCTTGATCAGCGACATCGAGCCGACCTCGTAGCCGGTGCCTTCGCACGGCGCCACCGACCTGACCGGCGCCTTGGCGAGGATCGACACCAGCGCGTCCGACATGAAGACGATCCCGGCGGTGGTCTCGCCGAGCGCCGTCGCCTTGACCGGTGCGCCGCCCGACTTGGTGTACTGATTCACGTTGGCGTGGAGCTTCCGCATGTATTCGAAGCCCTTGTCCTCGCCCATGATCTGCACGAGCGTTGCCAGCATCGTGTAGGCGGTGCCCGAGGAGTTCGGATCGGCGACCTGGACCTCGTCCTTGAGCTTCGCGTCGAGAAGATCGCTCCAGCAGCGGATCTCCTTCATGCCGCGCTTGGGCAGGATCTCCGGGTTGTAGACGATGCCGAGCGCGCCGGCGTAGACGCCGACGGTGCGGTGGTTGGAGCGTTCGGCTTGCTTCTGCGCCCAGTCGTGGAGCTCCGGCAGAATCGGCGAGCGGTACGGCTCGGTGAGCTGTTCGAGCGCGGCCTGGAGATGGGGATCGCCGGTGCCGCCCCACCAGAGATCGACCTTGGGGCTCCCGGCCTCGGCACGGATCTGGGCGTAGGCCTCGCCGGTCGATTTCCGCACCATCGCGACCTTGGCCGCGCCGGTCCGCTCATAGGCGGTCACCAGTGCCTGGCAGTATTCCTCCTGGGCGCTGCAGACGAACGAGATCGGCGCCTGAGCGCGCGCCTCTCCGCCGATCGCGACCGCAGCCAGCAGCGCCGCGGACGCACCGAACCGAACCAGACCTTGGACCATGACAGCTCCCACTGTGATGCTGGTGCGAGGATAGACCCTCGCCAAAGACGGTGGAAGCCGAGGGCGCTAAGCCCCGGCGAGCCGATAGAGGCTGTCAGCCCGAGCGCGGCCGTCCCCGGTCTTTACCCGGCCGTCTTTCACCATCTGGATCAGGTGCGCCTGCATGGAGCGGCCGGCGGCAGCGTGAAGGTGCTTCGGGGTGTCGGCGTAGTTCTTCGCGACCATCTCGGGGATCGTCTGCGGCCCCTCCTTCAGGCGCGCCAGGATCTGCGCCTCGCGGTTGAGCCGGTGCTCGATGCAGGCCTTCACGAACGGGATCGGATCTCGGATCTCGGCGCCGTGGGTCGGGATGTAGACGGTCTCGTCCCTCGGCAGCAGCTTTCTCAAGCTCGCGAAATAGTCGGCCATGTTGCCGTCGGGTGGGGAGATCACGGTCGTCGACCAGCCCATCACGTGATCGCCGGTGAGCAGCGCCTTGTCCTCGCGCACGGCGAAGCAGAGATGGTTCGAGATGTGGCCGGGCGTGTGCACCGCCTCGACGGTCCAGCCGTCGCCTTCGACCACGTCGCCGTCGGCGAGCCTTATGTCCGGGGCGAAGGCGAGTTCGCCCTCCTGCTCGGGCGTCTCGCCGGCGGGCGGCCTGGGGTGCGGGCCGAAGGCATGGATCTTCGCCCCGGTCGCGCGCGCGATCGCCGGTGCTGCCGGCACATGGTCGGAATGCGTGTGGGTGACCAGGATGTGCGTCACCGTCTCGCCGCGGACGGCGCGCAGGACGGCATCGATGTGCTCCGGATCGTCCGGTCCCGGATCGACGATCGCCACTTTGCCGCGACCGACGATGTTGGTGCCGGTGCCATGGAAGGTGAACGGGCTCGGGTTCCTGGCGACCACGCGGCGGACGAGCGGCGTCACGTCCGCTGCGGTGCCGTAATCGAACGCGAGCGTCCTGACGAAAGGAATGGCGGGCATGCGCCCATCCTACGGCCTTGCGGGGCTGACGGCATCCTTCCCCTCGACCGGCTTATCCCTCCATCTCCGGGCGGATGACGCTGGAGTTGGAGTTCGACGCGGCCTGCTGCTGCTCGTGCGGCAACAAGTCCCAGGACGGCGGAGCCTGTTCCGGATCCTCCGATCGGCTGCCGGCCGTTCGCCGGCTGCGGCTTGGCATCGGCGAAGCGAGCGGCGAGGAGCTGAGCCAGACGCTCATAGTCGTCGGCCATACGGAATAGCGCTTCTTGTGCCTCTGCATCGGTCATCCCCTTGGCCGCCGCGCGGATCTCGACAGCCAGCGATCGGAATCGCCGGACGCGGTCGAGCGCTGAGGTCTTCATGCTCTCGGTCTGTTACCGTCAACCGTTCGGTCGCGTGCATGGTAGGTTCAGGAAGCCGGCGTCGCAGGTGAGTTTCCGGTGACCGGCGAGACAGATCCGTTCCCACGTCGAGGCGTCATGACCCACGATCTCTCGAAGACCGCCGCCGATCTCGAGCGCCTGCTCCGGCTGCGTGCGATTCCTTTCGGCATGAAGCTGTTCGCCAATGTCGAGGAGATGGCGGCGATTCCGCGCATCCGCCGCCCGAAGGCGACGGTGCACACGCTCGACCAGATCGTGGCCCAGGCAGCGAGGCTCGGATGGACCGTCGGCATCACCGCTGAGGATCTGGTCGGATCCCAGTGCCGCGCTGTGATCGGGCTCACGCCGCAAGACGAAGTCTGGAAGTCGGGCGCGAGCTACGTCGGCGTGTGGTACTCGACGCCCGAGGACGCGCGCGCGCACCAGGAGGCGATGGAGGTGGTGCCGCACGGCACGTATCGCGCGCTCGCGGTGTCGCCGCTGGCGAGCGGCCGGCTCGATCCGCCCGACATCGCGCTGTTCTACGCGACGCCCGGCGCGATGATGTACTTCATCAACGGGCTGCAGTGGCAGGGCTACAAGCGCTTCGACTGGAGCGTGGTCGGCGAGTCCGCCTGCGCCGACTCCTGGGGCCGCGCGCTGAAGACCCGCGAGCCCAGCCTGTCGATCCCGTGCTTCGCCGAGCGGCGCTACGGCGGCGTGCTCGACGACGAGATGCTGATGGCGCTGCCGCCCGAGATGCTGACCAAGGCGATCGCCGGCATGGAAGCGCTGGCAAGGAACGGGTTCCGCTACCCGTTTCCGCAGTACGGCATCCAGCAGGACGTGCGGGCCGGCATGGCGCACAGCTACGGCGACAAGCGCTAGAGGCGATGCCGAAGCGGGCGGGATCGTCGAAGGAACTGCCGCACGCGCTCCGCCGCATCCGCGAGGCGCGGGGCCTGAGCCGTGCCGAGCTCGCGCGCAGGTCCGGCTTCTCCGAAAGTCACATCGTCAAGCTGGAGCGCGGCGAGGCCAGGCTGCACGCCGACGATCTCGCCGCCTTCGCCCGCGCGCTCGACTGCACACCGGCCGACTTGGTCAGCCCCGACGCGGGCGTTCCGTATCCCACCGTCCATGCGCCCGTCGTCGACCTGACTGAGCTCGACGAGATCGACGATGTCGTCGCCAGGTGTCCGCACGGCACGGTGCCGGTGCCGGGCTCTGCCCGACGCGCGATCGCGGTGCCGCTGCTGGATGCCTCGATGGACCGCGTGGCGCCGCTCGGCAGCTTCGCCGTGTTCGACCGCGACGATCGCGTGCTCAAGGATGGGGAGATCTACCTCGTGCGCGTCGGCGACGACACGTGGCTCTGCCGCCGCTGGGTCGCCAAGGGCGGCCGTCTCGAGCCGGACTCGCGCGAGCGCGGGCACCGGGCGATCGCGGCAAAGGCCACGCCAGCGGTGGCAGGACGCCTGATCGCCGTCATCCGTAAGCTTTAGGGCGCGACGAACTCCGAGGCGACGACCGCGCGGGTGATCCGGCGATTGATCGGCAGAGGCATCACCAGGCGCCGATATGGCGTGCGGGGAAGCGGCCTTCCCCCGGCGTCGAGCCTGGGGCGGTCGACCAGCTCGCACAGCGGCGAGTCGCTCGAGATCGCGGCGAGGTAGGCGTCGCGGGACGTGCGGACCGTCGTCGGATCGCCAAAAGCTTCCTGGGGCTGGCCGATCAGCCGCGCGCGGGCGGCTGCATCGGCGAAGGTGACACCGGCGCCGAGGAAGCGATAGACGAAACGGCCAAGATGATCGAAGTCGACAACCAGAAGATGTCGGTCGAGACCGCGGGCCTGGAACCGGCTGAGTAAGGCCGGCGCGTCGCCGGCCCGGCTCTCGCGCCAGAGGTCGAGGTAGCGCGCCAAGGACGAGCCCCCCGGAGCCAGCCGGCCGGGGTCCAGCCGGATACGCCGCTCCGGCGGAGTCTGTAGTATTTCAGTGGCTTGACTAGGTAGACGCAAAATTCACTTACCTATTTCGGGTATTATGGCTAGCCTATTGTTGACATTCAATCCGTTGCCGCACCGGACGGCGAGGAGAGGGGATGCCGGACAACGTCCGGAACGACCTGCCCGGGGAAGAGTACCGCGTCACCCTGTCGGTCCAGGGCGATGACGCTGCCCCGCGCTTCCTGAACGGCGACCGCCTCGTC
>CAZDGR010000212.1:0-7674 GCA_964504845.1 uncultured Rhizobium sp.
CGCCTGCCATCTGGCGCAATAGCGGGCCGCCCCATGGCGCATGTCCGGATCCGGAAATTCAACACCAAGGCGATGTATCCAGGCCAGAAGCTGGACAACGACCTATCGATGGCGGTGCGCGCCGGCCGGCACATATTCCTGCGCGGCCAGACCGCACAGGACCTCGACGGCAGGATCCACGGCATCGGCGACCCCGCAGCGCAGGCCGAGAACGCGATGCGATGCGCCAAGATCCTGCTCGAGGAAGCCGGCAGCCGGCTCGAGCATGTCTGCAAGGTGACGATCTACCTGGTCGACCGCGCCCACCGCGAACCGGTCTACCAGGTCGTCGGACGCTGGCTCAAAGGCGTGTTCCCGGTTTCGACCGGGCTGATCGTCGCGGGCCTGGCGAAGCCTGAATACCTGATGGAGATCGACATCGACGCGGTCATCCCGGACGACGAGCCCTTGCCGGCGGACTGAGTTCCGCCTTGCGCGTCGGGGCGGCCTCCTTCTAGGAAGGGCGTCGCAGAAGAGGGGAGCGACCTGCATGAGCGCGCTTTCGGGTCTCGACCGTGCCGTCGCGTCGGCCGTCCGAACCCACGGCGGCATCGGCGGCGGCGTGGCGGTGATCCGCGACGGCGAGGTTGTCGTCCGGCACAGCTGGGGCTGGGCCGACCAGGAGCGCCGCATCCCGTTCACGCCGGCGACGCTGTTCCGGATCTGCTCGATCTCCAAGCAGTTCACCTGCGCCACGCTGCTCGACCGCTTTCCCGATCCCTCGGCGATCGACGGCGACGTGAAGGCGCGGCTGCCCAGGCTCGAAGGGCCAGCGCCGCAAACGGCCGACCTCGCCAACAACCAATCGGGGCTCCGCGACTATTGGGCGACCGCGATGCTCTGCGGCTCGCCGGTCGAAGCACCGTTCGGCGACGCCGAGGCGGCGCGTCTGATCGGCCTCACGCGCAGCCTGCATTTCGCACCCGGCACCCGCTACTCCTACTGCAACCAGAACTTCCGGATCCTCGGCGACATCCTCGCCGACCGGGCCGACCGGCCGCTCGCCGACCTCCTCCGGGGCATCTTCGATCGTGCCGGGATGGAGCGCGCGATCCTCGCTGCCGATACCAGCGCGCTGCCCGACGGCGCCGTCGGCTACGAAGGATCGCTCGACGAAGGTTTCCGCCCGGCGGTCAATCGCATCCTCTGGACCGGCGATGCCGGCATCGCCGCCAGCCTCGACGACATGATCGCCTGGGAACGCTTCATCGACAGGACGCGCGACGACGCGAACGGCCTCTACCGCCGGCTCTCGGCGCCGCAGCCGTTCCGCGACGGCACCCCCTCCGCCTACGGCTTCGGCATCGGCCAGCCGGTCATTCTCGGCCAACGCGTCACCAGCCACGGCGGCGGGCTCCGCGGCTGGCGCAGCTTCCGTTTCTATGCGCCCGAGAAGCGGATCTCGGGCGTGGGGCTGTTCAACCACATGGCCGATCCAAGGGCCGCGGCGCAGGAGATCTTTGCGAGCCTGCTCGGCGTGCCGGCCAAGGGACCGACGCCGGAGGCGGCCTCAGGCTGGAGCGGCACCTATGTCGAGCCCGAGACCGGGCTTGCGACGCGCATCGAGCCGGCACCGAACAACCAGATCCGCCTGCACTTCTCAGGTCAGCCCGAGACGCTCGATCCCAAGGGAGAGAACGAGGCCGTGAGCGCCACCGTGCGGCTCCGCCGGACGGCCGACGGACTCTGGATGGACCGGCCGAGCGAGAACCTTTCAAGCCGGCTGCGTCCCAACGACGGAGACTCCGCGCCCGACATCGCCGGCGCCTTCCACAGCGCCGAATACGACGCGACGCTCACCTGCATCGAGCGCGGCGGCGCGCTCTACGGCGCCTTCTCGGGCATCTTCGGCCAGGGGCTGATGCAGCCGCTGTTGCCCGCCGGCCCGGATGTCTGGCGCCTCCCCTGCCCGCGCAGCCTCGACTTCTCGCCGCCTGGCGACTGGACGCTGGCGTTCCGGCGCGACGGCGGCAAGGTCGCGGGCGTCCAGGTCGGCTGCTGGCTCGCCCGCGGAATCGACTTCCGTCGGGGAGGATAACGCCCGAGCTTCGGAGCCGGCCGGGTTCTGGCGGCCTGAGGATGCTCTAGCTTCCGAAGGCGCCGCCCTTCGCGTCCTTCCGCCCGACTGATCGACCTATCGTTCCAGACGGCCGAGCAGAGCGGCCCGCTTGGCGCGGAATGGCGGCATATCGAGCACTTCCGGATTGACCACAGTCCTGGGAATCTCTCCTCGCGCGAAGTCGCGAAGCTCCCTTGCGATGACCGTCAGAACGTCCCGGCGAAGCTCGTAGGTGTCGCAGATCGCATGCGGCGTGAGCACGACGTTGTCGAGAAGCGTCAGCGGCTCGCCCTTCGGCACCGGCTGGGTCTCGAAAACGTCGATCCCGGCGGCGGCGATCCGGCGCGCTTTCAGGGCCGCGGTCAAGGCCGCCTGATCGACGATCGGGCCGCGACCGACATTGACGAAGGTCGCGTCCTTTCGCATCAGCCCGAACTCGCGGGCGCCGATCATGCCGCGCGTCTCGTCGGTCAGGGGCGCGCAGACGGTGACGAAGTGGCTCTCGGCGAGAAGCCGGTCGAGCGGCACCGCTTCGGCGCCGATGCGCGCCGCCCGCTCCGGCGTGAGTCGCCGCGAGTAGGCGAGCACGCGCATGCGGAACGGCGCGCAGATCCGGATCAGCTCGCCGCCGATGCGGCCGGGTCCGATGACGCCGAGGGTCTTTCCGTAGATCTCGCGGCCGCGATGGTGCTGGCGGTCGTCCCACCGGCCTTCGCGGGTGAGGCGATCCTGGGCGACCATGTTGCGGGCAGCGGCCAGCATCAGCGCCAGGGCGCCCGCGGCGGTGCCCTCGGTCAGCGCGTCCGGCACGTTGAACAGCATGACGCCGTGGCGGGTGAGCGCGTCGATGTCCATCTTGTCCACGCCGACGCCGGCCCGCGCCACGACGACCAGCCGCTCCGCCGCCGGAGCGATCGAGCTTTCCGGCAGGTATTGCCCCAGCATCAGCAGCATGTCGGCGTTCGCAAGATCGGTCGGCGCCACCGCCGCGGTCTGCGGGGCCGCCGGCAGCAGAGTCAGGTCGATCAGGCCAGCAAGCGGGTCGAAGACCTCGAAGCCGATATCCTTCGGCTTGTCCGTGCCGATCGTGTGCAGATAGTCGCCGCTGGCGACGATGCGGATGCGCCCGCCCACTAGAAGCGCTCGGCCCAGCCGCTCTTGAACAGGGGAAGGAAGGCGTCCTTGTCGAACGGAAAGGCGAGTGCCACGTCGGGCCGGAACTCGCCGACGCCAAGCCCGGGGCGATCGGGGATGTCGTAGTGGCCGCCAACGGGCTTCGGCGCATGCTCGAGAAGGTCGAAGCGCATCTCGACATCGTACTCGCAGAAGCTCTCCTGCATCACGAAGTTCGAGGTGCAGGCGTCGAGCTGCACGGCGGCGGCCGTCGCCACCGGACCGAACGGGTTGTGGAACGAAACCGGGATGTAGGCGGCGTCGGCGATGGCGGCGATCTTCTTGCCTTCGAGGATGCCGCCGACATGGATCAGGTCGGGCTGCAGCACGTCGACCTCGTTGGTCGACAGCAGCGACTGAAGCAGGTACCGGCTGGTGCAGCGTTCGCCGGTCGCGAGGCGCGCCTTGATCGCCCGGCCGACCGCGGCGAGCGCACCGTGATTGTCGGCGTCGACCGGCTCCTCCATCCAGTAGAGGTTATAGGGCTCCAGCTTCTGGCAGACGTCGACCGCGGCGCCGACGCTGAAGCGCCCGTGAGCGTCGATCAGCACCTCGACGTCGGGTCCGACACCCTGGCGCACGGCGGCGACCAGGTCGACCGCCTTCCGGATCTCGGACGCCGCCGGGTCGCGGCCGGAATCCCCGAACGGATCGAACTTGAGGCCGCGATAGCCCTTCCTGGCAACCGCCGCGGCCGCCTTCTCCATCTCGGCCGGGGTCTTGGCCTGGCCGTACCAGGCGTTCGCATAGGCCGGCAGCCGGTCGTACATGCGGCCGCCCAGCAGGTCGTAGACCGGCCGGTCGAGCGCCTTGCCGACGATGTCCCACATCGCCATCTCGATCGCAGCGATCGCGCTGTTGATGATCGGGCCGCGCATGAACTCGTTGCGCAGCATGTCGTTGAACAGCCGCTCGATCGAGAAAGCCGACGAGCCGATGATGTAGCGATGCGCCAGCTGGTCGATCGCCGCGGCGACGGCCTGCGGCTGGTATTCGAGCGAGCCCTCGCCGACGCCGGCAATCCCTTCGTCCGTCTCGACATGGGCGAAGACGCAGTTGCGCCAGCGCATGCCGACGACATAGGCGGTCACCTTGGTGATCCGGCAGGCGCGTCGGGTCGCCTTGGAAGTCGGGATCGGGCTCATCCGCGGAGCAGCTTGGGCAGGCCGGTGGAAAGGATCGGGAAGAACACCAGCAGCAGGATCACGGCGATCTCGGCATAGAAGAACAGGGCGAGCTCGGACCAAAGCTGGCGGAGCGTGATGTTGCCGATCTTGCACGCGACGAAGAGGCAGATGCCGACCGGCGGCGAGATCAGGCCGAGCGTCACGCTGACGATCATCACCATCGAGAAGTGAATGTCGTCGATGCCCATGCTGCGGGTGATCGGCAGAAGGAAGGGCGCCAGCAGCAGGAGTGCCGGCCCGGCATCGAGCGCCAGCCCGATGATCAGCAGCGCCACGACGCAGACCAGAAGGAAGATCGTCGGGTGACCTTTGAACATCGCAACCAGCGCCGCCATGCCCTCGGCGATGCCGCCGATGATCAGCACGTAGTTGACGATCTCGACCGCCGCGATCAGCAGGAAGAGACCGGCGGTCAGGCGCGCCGCTCCCCGCATCGCGTGCATCAGCCCGGCGAAGTCGAGATTGCGGAAGACGACGATGCCGAGAAAGGCGGCATAGGCGACGGCGACGCCGCCGGCTTCGGTCGGGGTGAAGGCACCCGACAGCGTGCCGATGACGATGAAGGCAGGCAGGCTCACCACCAGCAGCCCGTCGCGGATCAGCTTCGGCATATCGGCGCGCGCAACCGCGATCTGTGAGATCGGGAAGTCGCCGCGGCGGCCCTTCCACATGATCACCGCGGCGTTCGACATGCCGAGCAGAATGCCGGGGACGATGCCGGCGAGGAAGAGGTTGAGGACCGAGATGTCGGCGACCGCGGCGTAGAGCACCATGATCACCGAGGGCGGGATGATCGGCCCGATCACCGAGGCGGCAGTCACCAGGGCGGCGGCGAAGGTCTTGCTGTAGCCCTCCTTGTGCATGCCGTTGATGAAGATCTGGCCGAGCGCGGCGATATCGGCGACCGCCGTGCCGGAGATGCCGGAGAACATCACGGCGGCGACCACCGCGGCATAGGCGGTGCCGCCCCGGACGCGGCCGACCAGGATCTGCGCCAGCCGGATCAGCCGCTCGCTGATACCGCCCCGATTCATGATCTCGCCGGCGACGATGTAGAACGGCGCCGCCATCAGCACGAAGCTGTCGAGGCCGCCCATCATCTTCGACACGACATTGAGCAGGGACTCGTTGCCCCACCAGAGTGCCACCGCCGCGGCAAGGCCGAACGAGTATCCGATCGGAAGGCCGCTCAACAGGATGACGACGAGGGCGAGCGCGACCACGAGCATCATGGCGCTTCTTCCTCGCCCGCGAGGTGGGGCCAGGCGGCAGCAAGGAGCTTGTGCACCGACACGATCAGGATAAGGGCGGCGCCGATCACCGTCGCCGAGTAGATCCAGATCATCCGGATACCCGCCGCCGGCGAGGTCTGCATGCCGTTGAGGAGGCAGTAACGCGTGCCCTGCCAGAGGACGATGACACCGAAGACGATGGTGAGGCCGTGGAGGAAGATCTGGTGGAACTTGAGGAAGGTGCGGTTCTTCGCGTCCAGGAACAGGTTCATGTCCATGTGGTCGCCGTACTGGCTGGCGGCGGCGGCGCCGACGAAGGTCAGCCAGATCGTGCTGTAGCGGATCGCCTCCTCGGTCCAGAACAGCGGGGCGTTCATCACATAGCGGGTGAACACCTGCGCGATGTTGAGCACGACCGTGACCAGGAGCAGCCAGCCGACGACATGGTCGGCGACGCGGGCGAGCGTGCGGGCGATCGAATGGAATGACCGCATAGGGATCCGTCGGCCGGGCTGAAGGAGACCGGCCCGGAAGCGACGCCTCCGGGCCGGGTGGTGCGTCAGTTGGCGTAAGCCTGCTTCTTCGCCTCCTCGACGGCCGCGAGCAGCCTGTCGACGAGCGGCTTGCCGACCTCGCCGGCGATATAGTCGATCACCGCCCCCTGGCTCTGCTTGCGGAAGGCTTCCTTCTCGGTCGGCGAGTTGACGTAGACCTTGACCCCCTGGCCGCGGATCTTGTCGATCGCCTGCAGGCTGTCCATCGCCTTCCTCGAATTGGCGACTTCGGCATGCATCTTGGCGCCGTCGATCAGGATCTGCTTCTCATCGGCCGACAGCTTCGAGAACACGCCGTCATTGATGATGATCAGGTGCAGCCCATAAATGTGCTCGTTCACCGACATGAACTTCTGAACCTCGTAGAGGCGACCGTCCCATACCGTAGAGGCGGCGTTCTCCTGCCCGTCGACCACGTTCTGCTTCAGGGCCGGGACCAGCTCGGGCCAGGCGATCGGCGTCGCCGCAGCACCCATCGACCTCATGAAGTTGACGTAGACCTGCGACTGCATGGTCCGCATCTTCAGGCCCTTCATGTCGTCGGGGCCCTTCACCTCTCGGCTGTTGTTGGTGATGTTGCGGAAGCCGTTCTCGGAGAGCACGAGGGTGCGGATGCCGGTCGCCTTCCGCATGTCGTCGGCGAGGCCGCGGACGAACGGGCTCTTCATGAACTCCCACGCCACCGGCGAGGAAGGGAAGAGGTAGGGGATCTGGAACACCTGCATCGGCTTGTGGAACGAGCCGAGCACCGAATCGTCGGTCAGCGCCATCTCCAGCGTGCCGTTCTTGACCGCCTCGGTGACCTGCAGGCTGCCGCCCATGGTGTTGAAGAAGAGGCGGATCTCGATCTCGCCCTTGCTCTTGAACTCGACATACTCCTTGAGCGCCTTCATGCCGGCGATCTCGCCGCCCGGTCCATCGGCGGCGCCGATGGCGAACTTGAGCGTGGTCTTGGCGTCGGCCCCGCCGGCGAGGACGAGGGCGATCGCGCTGGTCGCGGCAAACATCAGTTTACGCAGAGACATGGCATTTCCTCCCGTTGTTGGTTTACGCCCGGCGCGGCCTTAGATGGCCTTTACACACATCACAACATCATCGACAGCGGTTCTTCCACCAGCTTCTTGAAGGCGGCGAGGTATTCGGCGCCGACGGCCCCGTCGACGACCCGGTGGTCGACCGAGAGCGTCACCGTCATCACGGTGGCGATCGCCAGCGCGCCGTTCTTCACCACCGGCCGCTGCTCGCCGGATCCCACCGCGAGGATCGCGCCCTGCGGCGGGTTGATCACGGCGGCGAACTCGCGGATGCCGTACATGCCGAGGTTCGAGATCGAGAAGGTCCCGCCCTGGAACTCCTCCGGCTTCAGCTTGCCGGCGCGCGCACGGGATGCGAGATCCTTCATCTCCGAGGAGATGGTGGCCAGCCCCTTG
>CAZDGR010000213.1:0-7661 GCA_964504845.1 uncultured Rhizobium sp.
ACCATGGCGCCCTCGGCGCCCTTGTTCAGCATCTTCACCTCGACCTCGGCCGCGCCCGCGGCGCCCGTCAGGGCGAGGCCGGCGACCATGGCACCAATTGTCAGTAGCTTGCGCATATCCATCTCCATAAGGTGTGCGCTGCGTGATACGCCGTCCCGCGAACGGGCTCTTTGACGCAACGCAAACCCGGCGCCGATTGTCGCTGCACAAGAACGCCCCATGACGCCGATCGATCGCTCGGTCATTTCCGCGCTCCCGCTCTTCGCCGGCCTCGGCCCGGCGGAGCTCGACGACGTGCTGCGCGAGGCGCGCTCGCTGAGGGTGGAGAAGAACGCCGCGGTCTTCGAGCAGGGCGCCGAGGCGGTGTCGTTCTTCCTGCTCCTCCACGGCCACGTGCGGGCGGCCAAGACCACACCCGACGGCCACCAGATGGTGGTCCGTTACGTCTCGCCCGGCGAGATCTTCGGCGTCGCGCCGGCGATCGGCCTCGCGCGGTATCCGGCGACCGCCACGGCCGTCGCCGACAGCGTCGTCCTCGCCTGGCCGTCGGCCAGGTGGGCCGAGCTGGCGGCCCGCCATCCGTCGATCGCGGCGGGAGCGATGCAGACGATCGGCGCCCGCCTGCAGGAAGCGCATACGCGGATCATCGAGATGACGACCGAGGAGGTCGAGCGCCGCGTCGCGCACGCGCTCCTCAGGCTGGCGAAGCAGGCGGGCCGCAAGCTCGAGACGGGTGTCGAGATCGACTTCCCGATCAGCCGTCAGGACCTCGCCGAGATGACCGGCACGACGCTGCACTCGGTGAGCCGCGTGCTCAGCGCCTGGGAGAAGAGCGGCCTGGTCGAAGGCGGGCGTCAGCGCATAGTGCTGGCCGACCCGCACGCGCTATTCGAGCTCGCCAACCGGCCCGCGGACTAGGCCGGCGGCGGGAGTCCGGCGGCTTCCCTCATCGCCGCCAGCACCGCGTCGAGGTGCAGCTCGTGCTCCTCGCAGGCATCGACCAGCGTGTGGAAGCCCGAGATCGGGCAGCCGACGCAGCCCATGCGGTAGCGGAGGAAGACCCCGATGGTCGCGGGCCAGCACGACATGATCTCGCCGACTGTCAGGTGCTCACCAAGCTTGGGCATGAAGGGAAGGCTAACGCCGCCCGGCCGCGCCGCTCTTTGCTGCGCATCAAGCTCGGCGACGATCGCCGGGGAAGTTGACCCAGCGCAAAGACCCTGTCCGCTTCCGGCACGACACTGCGGCCAATTCGATAGACCGGAGGTGTCGTCATGATCACTCGTAGGAACGCCTTGATGGGCAGCGCCCTCGCCACCCTCGCCATGAGCCTGCCGGCGGCGGCCGCCCAGGTTAGGCAGACGGTGGCGGCGATGCCGTCGAACCTGCCGCGCGAGACCGTCGAGCTCGTCGCCCCGCCCTTCGTCCACCCGCACGAGCAGGCGACCAAGCAGGGTCCCAAGATCGTCGCCTTCCGCATGGCGATCGAGGAGAAGAAGATCGTCATCGACGACAAGGGAACCACGCTCCAGGCGATGACCTTCGACGGCTCGATGCCCGGCCCGCTGATGGTCGTGCACGAGGGCGACTACGTCGAGCTGACGCTGGTCAACCCCGACACCAACTCGCTGCCGCACAACATCGACTTCCACTCCGCGACCGGCGCGCTCGGCGGCGGCGCGCTGACCTTGATCAATCCGGGCGAGGAGGTGGTGCTGCGCTGGAAGGCGACGCGCACCGGCGTCTTCGTCTACCACTGCGCGCCGGAGGGGGCGATGATCCCCTGGCACGTGGTTTCGGGCATGCACGGCGCGATCATGGTGCTGCCGCGCGAGGGGCTCAAGGACGGCAACGGCAAGTCGCTCAAGTACGACCGCGTCTACTATATCGGCGAGCACGACCTCTACATCCCGAAGGACGCGAACGGCAAGTACAAGGACTACGACTCGCCGGGAGACTCCTACGCCGACACCGTCGAGGTGATGCGCGGCCTGATCCCGAGCCATGTCGTGTTCAACGGCAAGGTCGGCGCGCTCACCGGCAAGAACGCGATGGAGGCGAAGGTCGGCGAGACCGTGCTGATCATCCACTCCCAGGCCAACCGCGACTCGCGCCCGCACCTGATCGGCGGCCACGGCGACTATGTCTGGGAGACCGGCAAGTTCGTCAACAAGCCGGAGCGCGACCTCGAGACCTGGTTCATCCGCGGCGGATCGGCCGGCGCGGCGCTCTACACCTTCCTGCAGCCGGGCATCTACGCCTACGTGAACCACAACCTGATCGAGGCGGTCGAGCTCGGCGCCGCGGCCCACTTCAAGGTCGAGGGCGAGTGGGACGACGACCTGATGACCCAGGTGAAGCCGCCGTCGCCGATCGGCGGCACCAAGTCCCACGGTGCCGCACCGCAGAAGCACGCGCATCGTTGACGACACGGCGGCCCGCTTCGGCGGGCCGCTCCCTTCTTCCCGGGCCCTCCCATGTCCCTGAAGCTCACGATCGTCGCCGCCGGCATCGCCGCCCCGATCGCGCTCACGGGATCGGCGGGCCTCGAGGGTGCGCCGAGCGCCGACGACGGCTTCGTCCGCATCCGCCAGAGCGCGGTCTCGTATCGTCTGCCGGGCGAGTTCACCAGCGCCGGGCGTCCGGTAGAAGCGCCGGTCGAGAAGATGCGCGTCGGCGCGGTCTCGATGATGCGCTACCAGGTGACCAATGCCGAATACGCCCGCTGCGTCGCCGACGGCGCCTGCGCGCCGACGACCGATCCCGCCGCCCGCCCGGACCGACCGGCGGTGAGGATCAGCTGGCGGGACGCCGAGGCCTATGCCGCCTGGCTGACGCGCACCGATGGTGCCTTCTATCGCCTGCCGACCGACGCCGAGTGGGTCGCTGCGGCCGGCAGCCGCTTCAACGACGAGCCGATCGCGGCGGCGCCAAGCGCCGATCCGTCGCGCCGGTGGCTCGCCCGCTACGAGCAGGAGTCGGCGCGTCGTGCCGCCGCCGATCCCGGCGC
The DNA here is from genome assembly GCA_964504845.1 of uncultured Rhizobium sp. Taxonomy (GTDB): domain Bacteria; phylum Pseudomonadota; class Alphaproteobacteria; order SHVZ01; family SHVZ01; genus SHVZ01. The sequence continues at coordinate 3,011 of CAZDGR010000213.1, forward strand.
CCAGCCGGCGGGACATTTCGGCGTGAACGAGAACGGACTTGCCGATTTGGCCGGGAACATCTGGGAGTGGACCAGCACCTGCTATCGCCGGCACGCGCTCGACACCGGTGCGGAGACCGTCAACTGCGGCGTCCGCGTCGTCGAGGGTCGGCATCGCAGCTACATGACCGACTTCATCCGCGACCCCCGCAGCGGCGGCTGCGCGGTCGGCACGCCCCCTGAGAATCTCGGCTTCCGCCTGGTGCGCGAGGAGAACGCGTGGATCGCCTGGCGCGGTACGCTCGGTCGCCTCTTCGCCGGACCGGCGTCGTAGGGCGTCTCAGGGCTCGATCACGATCTTGCCGAAGAAGGCGCGGCTCTCGAGCGCGGCCATCGCCTCGGCGGCGCGTTCCAGCGGGAAGCGTTCGCCGTGCAGCTCGGGCTTGAGCTTTCCGTCGCGCGTCATGTCGAGCAGCGCCTGGACGTCCTCCCGCCCCCAGCCGTTCGAGCCGGTGATGTTGAGCTCGAAGGTCCAGATGAAGCGGATGTCCTCCTTGGGGTCGTATCCCGCGGTGGCGCCGCAGGTGAGCATCCGCCCGTCGCGGCGCATCACGCGCAGCGACTTGGTCCAGGTGTCGCCGCCGGTGAAGTTGATCACCACGTCGATGCCGCCCTGGTCGCGCGGGCCGACGCGGGCGCGGCCGAAGCGCTGCTGGCACTCCTTCACCCAGTCGCCCACGGCGTAGTTGAGCCCGATGTCGGCGCCGAGCGCCTTGAGCTTGTCGAGCTTCGCTTGGGATGACGCGGCGGCGATCACGGTGGCGCCCGCCCCCTTCGCGAGCTGCACGCAGCACGAGCCGACGCCGCCCGAGGCGCCGAGGATCAGCACCTTCTCGCCCGGCCGGATCCTGCCGCGCGTGATCATCATCCGATGCGCGGTGCCGTAGGCGCACGGGATCGCCGCGGCCTCGGCGAAGGAGATGCCGTCATGCAACTTCACCAGCATGTGCGCCGGCACGCGCACATACTCGGCAAGGCCGCCGTCGAACATCTCGCCCATCAGTCCGCCCTTGACGCGGTCGATCGGGTCGACGACGACGCGGTCGCCGACCTTGAAGCCGGTCACGTCGCGGCCGAGCTCGACGATCTCGCCGGCGAAATCGATGCCGATCACGATCGGCAGCGGGACCTTGATGCCCGGCATGCCGTTGCGGGTGAAGATGTCGTGGTAGTTCAGCGTGCAGGCGCGCACCCGCAGCACCGCGTCCTCCGGGTTCGGGCGCGGATCGGGATAGCTGGCGTCGAGCACGAACTTGTCGTTGCCGCCGTGTTCGGTGAGGACGACCGCCTTCATGCACGCGCTCCTTCGCTCCGCGCGACACGCATCCCATAGATGACGCGCGTTATCCAGCCTTGCGGTGTCGACGCCGAGGCCGCTCCGGCACCATCGGCAGCGGACCCTGCGCCGGAACCTTGCCGGCGCCGCATTTGACCAGCCGCTCGCGGAGATCGGCGATCAGCATCCGCCCGGCGCGGCCGGGCGGGCGGTGGCGCGGATGGACCAGGTGGATCGGCATGGCCCAGCTGTCGTTCTCGACGAGGCGGAGACGCTTCAGCCTCCCCGCCTCGATATGCGGGTCGACCATGTGCGCCGGCATGTTGCACCAGCCGAACCCGCCCAGCAGATAGTCGAGCCGCGTGCTGAGATCGGCGAAGCGCCAGACGCGCCGGCTGACGATGCCCGCCGAGAAGCGCTGGGTGATCTGAGTGCGGTCGGTCAGCACGAGCTGCACCTGATCCTCCAGCACCTCGCGCCCGATCGGCGCCTTCGCCCGCGCGAGCGGATGGTCGGATGCCACGACCGGCACCATCGGGATCGCCGCGAAGAACTCGGAGATGAAGTCCCGGTCGTTCGCGAGCGTCCGCGGCGGATAAAGCGCGAGCCGTGCGGCACCGTCGCGCAGGCGCTGCTCGCCGCCGCCGAGAGCCTCGGTGAACACGGTCACCGGCAGATCGGGAAAGGCCTCGGTCAGGACCTTCAAGCCTTCCATCAGCACCGCGTTCGGGAACATCGCCTCGACCGCGAGCGTGAGCTCAGGCTCGATATCGGAAGCGATGCTCTCCGCGCGCGCCCGCAGGGCATCGGCGCCGTTGACCAGGCGCCTGGCATCCTCGAGCAGCGACTTGCCGGCGTCGGTCAGCGTCGGACTTTTCGTGGAGCGGTCGAACAGCGCGACGCCCAGCGTCGCCTCGAGGGCCTGGATCGTCTGGCTCACCGCCGACTGCACGCGCCTGAGGCTGCGTCCCGCGGCCGAGAAGCTGCCGGTCTCGGCGACGACGACGAGCGTCCTCAGCTGGTCCAGGGTCAGGCGGTCGAGCACCCAATACTTATATCATCTTTCTCGATGGATATTACCATAATTTGGCCAGTTCTGCAGATGGATTGACCGGCCCATGTTTGGGGCACGCACCGGCAAGGACCGGTCCTCAAGGAGAAGTCAGATGCAGAACGTGCTTTTCGTCAGCTCGAGCCTCATGTCGGACGCCTCGACCTCGCGCAAGATCGCAGGCGAGCTCGTCCAGGCGATGCAGGCGGAGAACCCGGGACTCAAGGTCACCGAGCGCCACCTGCAGCCGGGCTCGATGCCCCACCTGTCGCTGGAACTGCTCGGCGCTTTCGGCAAGCCGGCCGGCCAGCGCTCGGCCTCGGAAGCGGGATCGGTCGCCTTCGCCGACCGCCTGATCGAGGAGGTCGAGGCCTCCGACACGATCGTGATCGCGGCGCCGATGTACAACTTATCGATCCCCTCGACCTTGAAGGCGTGGATCGACCACATCGCCCGTGCCGGCCGCACCTTCCGCTACACCGCGAACGGCCCGGAAGGCCTGCTCAAGGGCAAGAAGGTCCACATCGTGGTCAGCCGCGGCGGCACCTACACCGGCGAGAGCCCGGCCAAGGCGCTCGACTTCCAGGAGCCCTATCTCCGCGGCGTGCTGGGTTTCGTCGGCCTCGACGACGTGAGCTTCATCCATGTCGAGGGTCAGGCGATCGGCGCCGAAGCCGCCGCCAAGGGTATGGCTGCCGCCCGCGCCCAGATCGGGACGCGCGCGCCCTTCGCCGTCGCCGCCTAGCTGAAAAGCCGAGCCGGGCTCACCAGCCCGGCTCGCGCTCCAGCGGATAGATCGGCACGCGCCGGTTCCTGTAGGTGAAGGTCGTCAGATCCGCGGTGGTGACGCCGGGCGTCGCCACCCAGATCATCTCCTTGGCGATCGGCTCCATCGCGGGCCTGGGCGAGTGCACGCCCTTGGCGACGACGACCTTGATGTCCTTGGGCTCGACGCCGAGCGAGCGGAACTGCTGGAGGCTGGAGGAGCCTGCCGGATAGGTGATCACCACCAGCGTCATGCCGTCGTCGGTCTTGATCGCGGCGCTCGGCCCGTTGTCGAAGAAGCGGAAGCCGCCGTGGGTCGGCCCGGTTTCCTCGTACTTTCCGTCGGAGAGCGCGGTGACCGTTCCCTTGATCGGGAACGGCGTGCCGTGCAGACGGTCCGTCTTGCCGCCGATCGCCATGTCGATGCGGCCGCCGACGCCGGCCGCCTGGCAGGCCTTCACCGCCTCCGGGTCGCAGAGTGCCTGCAAGAGGTTGGTGACGCCGAGCCGGCGCGCGGCATGCAGGATCAGCGTCGAGTCGGCCGTGCTGCCGCCACCGACATTGTCACCCACGTCGAACAGCACGATAGGGTTGACGTTCGCCGCGCGCGCCCGGATCAGTGCTTCGTCGACCGGCGTGCCGCCGGTGTTGAGCGCCGCCCGCATCGACCACGCCGCGTCCGACAGCGTCTTCGCGATCTCGTCGGCGAGCGCCTGGTCGTTGTCCGTGACCGCGATGAACGACATGCCCATCTCGGCGACGTCGGCATAGGGATAGCCCTCGACGACGCTGACCGAAAGCACGCCTGGGCGGCGGCGCTGCTCGTCGGCGATGCGCATGAGGTCCGACATCGGCCTGTCGCTGGTGCCCTGGTTCAGGATGTTGACCAGAAGCGGCGGCGTTTCCAGCGCCGTGGTCGGCCTGATCTTGCCGCGCACCATGTCGAGCACGAGGTTGGCGCACAGGATCGCCTGCTCCTTCGTGTCGATATGCGGGTTGGTCTGGTACACCGTGGTGATGTCGGCGTTCTCGATCATCTGGCGCGAGATGTTGGCATGCATGTCGAGCGCAACGCCGATCGGCACATTCGGTCCTACCGCCTCGCGCACGCGCCGGATCAGCTCGCCGTCGGCATCCGGCCAGGTCTCCGAGACCGCGGCGCCGTGCTGCGGCAGCAGGACCGCGTCCCAGGGGCCTTGCTCCTTCAAGTCGGCGATGATGCGGTCGATGAAGAAGCGGATCGCCTCGTCGGTGATCGCCGCCATCGGCGTCAGGCGCGCGAAGAACAGCGGCACCAGCTCTACCTCGGGATCGACATCGGCGACGGCGAAGAAGCCCGAGAGCGTCGCCTGCGAGGTTCCGTACTCGCGACGGATCGCCTCGCCCTCCAGGAGGCCGGCCCGCCTGAACTTGTCCAGGCTCGCCGGTACCGTGGAGAAGGTATTCGACTCGTGCATAAAGCCGGCGGTGGCGATGCGGATCATGGGGCACTCTTTCGGGGACGGAATGACCGTTTCTTA
>CAZDGR010000214.1:0-7617 GCA_964504845.1 uncultured Rhizobium sp.
AGGCGCTGAGAAAGGTCCAGCCGGGCAACGACGACCAGCGCGTCGGCATCGAGATCGTCCGCAAGGCGATCCAGGTTCCGGCCCGCCAGATCGCCGAGAACGCCGGCACCGACGGCTCGATCGTCGTCGGCAAGCTGCTCGAGTCGAAGGACGCGAACTACGGCTTCGACGCCCAGACCGGCGAGTACGCCGACCTGGTGAAGCGCGGCATCATCGACCCGACCAAGGTCGTGCGCGTCGCGCTGCAGAACGCCGCGTCGGTCGCCGGCCTCCTGATCACCACGGAGGCGATGGTCGCCGAGAAGCCGGAGAAGAAGCCCGCTCCGTCGATGCCGCCGGGCGGCGGCATGGGCGGCATGGGCGACATGGACTTCTAAGTCCGTCGACCCAGCCACGCTTGAAGTAAGGGCCGCGGAGAGATCCGCGGCCCTTTCTCTTTTCCGGATCGGCTAGGATCGGGCCGCATGGACGCGATCCTCAACGTCTCCCTCCCGGTCTTCGCGATCATCCTCGCGGGATATCTGGCGGCGCGCTCCGGGCTCCTCGGCCAGGGCTCGACCATCGCGCTCAACGCCTTCGTCTACTATTTCGCGCTGCCGCCGCTCCTGTTCCTGTCGATGGCCCGGGTGCCGTTGGCCGAGGTCTTCCACTGGAACTATCTCGGTGCCTACACGCTCGGCCTGCTCGGCACGGCGCTCTTCTCGCTGGTCGCGGGCCTGACCTGGTTCCGCCGGCATGCGGCGGAGCTGCCGCTGCAGGCGATGACTGCGGTCTTCTCCAATACCGGCTACATGGGCGTGCCGCTGTTCCTGACCGCTTTCGGCGAGAAGGGCGTCCTGCCGGCGCTGATCCTGACGGTCTTCAACGGCGCGGTGATCGTCGGAGCGGTCGTCGTGCTGATCGAGTTCGCCTCGGCCAGGAGCAGCAACCCGCTTCGCATCTTCCGCGACGTCTTCGTGGCGCTGCTCAAGAACCCGCTGGTGATGTCGGCGGTGGTGGGGGTGACATGGTCGGCGCTCGAGCTGCCGCTGCCGAAGCCGCTGACCAATCTCTGCGAGATCCTCGGCGCCTCCTCCTCCCCGTGCGCGCTGTTCGCGATGGGTCTCTCGCTGGTGGCGCACAGGGGAGGCGGCGATGCGCGCGAGACCGGATGGCTCGTCTTCCTGAAGCTGATCGTGCAGCCGGCCCTGACCTTCTGGCTTGCCTTCGGCGTCTTCGGCCTCGACCCGGTCTGGGCGAGCTCGGCGGTGATCCTGGCCGCCTTGCCTACGGGCGCGCTGACCTTCGTCATCGCCCAGCGTTACGGCCTCTACGTGGCGCCCGCCACCCAGGCGACGCTGATCTCGACCGTGCTTTCGGTTGTCACGGTTTCGGCGCTTCTTGCCTGGTTCGAGATCGGCTGAGCCCTGCTACGATCGGCCTTTCCGCTTCGTTTCAAAGCTTTTGAGGACACCATGACCGCCGCCGCGCCGAAGACGATCCGCCGCGAGGACTACGCCCCGCCGCCTTTCCTGATCGACTTCATCGACCTCAAGGTCGATCTCGGCAAGGACTCGACCGAGGTTTCCTCGCGCCTCTCGGTCCGGCGCAACCCTGATGCCGAGGCCAAGCCCGCCGACCTGGTCCTCGACGGCAAGAAGCTGGAGCTGGTCTCGGTCCTGCTTGACGACCGGGAGCCGGCCTACGAGGTCGGCGAGGAGTCGATGACGCTGAAGGACGTGCCGGACAAGTTCGTCCTCAACGTCACGACCCGGATCAAGCCCCAGGAGAACACCGAGCTGACCGGGCTCTATAGGTCCCGCGACATGTACTGCACCCAGTGCGAGGCCGAGGGCTTCCGGCGGATCACCTACTTCCTCGACCGTCCGGACGTGATGTCGCGCTACACCACGACCATCGTCGCCGACCGCGCCGCCGCCCCGGTGCTGCTCTCCAACGGCAACCTGATTGCCGCCGGCGACCTCGCCGAAGGCCGGCATTTCGCCAAGTGGGAAGACCCGTTCCCGAAGCCGGCCTACCTTTTCGCGCTGGTCGCGGGCCCGCTGGAGTCGCTGGACGACACGTTCGTCACCCGCTCCGGCCGCAAGGTCAGCCTTCGCATCTACGTCCGCCCCGGCGACGTGAAGCGCTGCCGGCATGCGATGGATTCGCTGAAGAAGTCGATGAAGTGGGACGAGGACGTCTACGGCCTCGAATACGACCTCGATGTCTTCATGATCGTCGCCGTCGACGACTTCAACATGGGCGCGATGGAGAACAAGGGCCTCAACATCTTCAACTCGAAGCTGGTGCTGGCCGACCCGGACACTGCGACCGATGCCGACTACCATGCGATCGAGGCGGTGATCGCGCACGAGTATTTCCACAACTGGACCGGCAACCGCGTCACCTGCCAGGACTGGTTCCAGCTTTCCCTGAAAGAGGGCCTGACGGTCTTCCGCGATCAGCAGTTCTCCGCCGACATGGGCTCGGCCGCGACCACGCGCATCGGCGAGGTGCGCGGGCTTCGCGCCGGCCAGTTCCCCGAGGATGCGAGCCCGATGGCGCACCCGGTCCGCCCGGACAGCTACATCGAGATCAACAACTTCTACACCGCCACCGTCTACCAGAAGGGCGCGGAGGTGGTTCGCATGCAGCACACGCTGCTGGGCCACGAGGGCTTCCGCAAGGGCATGGACCTCTACTTCAAGCGCCATGACGGCCAGGCGGTCACCTGCGACGACTTCGTGCGCGCGATGGAGGACGCCAACGGCGCGGACCTGAAGCAGTTCCGCCTCTGGTACGCCCAGGCCGGCACGCCCGAGCTCGAGGTCGACGGCAGCTACGATCCTCTCACCAGGCGCTACACGATGACGGTCGGCCAGAACCTGCGGCCGACACCGGGCCAGCCCGAGAAGCAGCCGATGCACATTCCGCTCGCGGTCGGGCTTCTCGACCGCGCCGGCCGCGACATCGCGCTCAGGCTGGAGGGCGAGGCCAGGGCCGGATCCGAGACCCGCGTGCTCGACGTCAAGGAAGCCCGCAGCGCCTTCGTCTTCGAGGACGTGCCGGAGAAGCCGGTCGCCTCGCTGCTCAGGGGCTTCTCGGCGCCGGTCAAGCTGACCGCGCCGCGCTCGGACGACGAGCTCAGCTTCCTGATGGCGCATGACAACGATCCTTTCGCCCGCTGGGAGGCCGGCCAGCAGCTCGCCGCCAAGCTGATCCTCGGCATGGTCGACGAACGCAAGGCCGGGCGGCCGATGACGGTGCCCGACACCTTCGTCGACGCGGTCCGCCGCACCCTCGACGACCAGCGTCTCGATCGCGCCCTGATCGCCGATGCGTCTTCGCTTCCCGGTATCGCCTATCTCGGCGAGCTGATGGACGAGATCGACATCGACGGTCTCTGGGCGGCGCGCGAGCTGTTGCGGAAGACACTCGCGAAGCGGCTCGCGGACCGCTGGGGCGCGCTCTACGAGGCGAACCGGCTGACCGGCGCCTATCGCTTCGAGGCGGACGATGTCGGCCGCCGCAGCCTCCGCAACGTCAGCCTCTCGTACCTGACCGCCGAGGACAGTCGCGACGCCCGCCGCCGCGCCGCCCTCCACTTCGAGAGCGCGACCAACATGACCGACTCGGTCGGCGGCCTGATGCGGCTGGCCGAGCTCGGCGGCATCGAAGGCCAGGTCGCGCTCGATCGCTTCTACGACCGCTGGAAGGACCAGCCGCTGGTGCTCGACAAGTGGTTCGGCATCCAGGCCCAGGCGCCGTCCGCCGACGCGCTCGACCGGGTGAGGAAGCTCCTCGACCATCCAGCCTACGATCGCAGGAATCCGAACAAGGTGCGGGCATTGGTCGGCGCCTTCGCCGGCGGCAACCCGGTCCGCTTCCACGACGCCGCCGGCGGCGGCTACCGCTTCCTTGCCGATCAGGTGATCGCGACCGACAAGTTCAATCCGCAGATCGCCGCCCGCCTGGTCGGGCCGCTCGGGCGCTGGCGCCGCTATGACAAGCCGCGCCAGGCGCTGATGAAGGCCGAGCTGCAGCGCATCGTCGCCGAGCCCGGCCTGTCGAAAGACGTGTTCGAGATCGCCTCGAAGAGCCTCGCCTAGGCCTTGCCGCCGAAATGGCGGTAGAGGCCGTCGAGGAGCGCAGCCCCCTTCTCGAGGCGCGCTTCGTCAGACGCTTCGCCCGCGGCGATGCCCGAGAAGGCGAGCGCGAGACCAGCGGCCTCCGGCCGGTCGAACTTGGAGTCCTTGAGGTCGATGTCGTGGACGATCTCGGCGATCGCGGCCAGCGCCGCGTCGCCGCGGGCGAAGCGCAACGCCAGCACCTCGAAGGTGCAGCGGTCGCCTTCATGAGTGAACTCGCCGTCAAAGGTGTCGAAGCGAACCTCGCCCGGCAGCGGGGCATAGCCCTGCGCCGCCACGAACTTGAAGCGTGCCTGCGGATCGATGAAGCGGCGGATCAGCCAGGACGAGGCGATACGGTCGACCTGGACGCCGCGGCGCGTCACCCAGACCCGGTTCTTGAGATCATCCGGCGTTGCGGACGCTGACATCGGTTCGCCTCCCAGCTTTCGTTCGACGTCGCTCAGCAGCCCGTCGGCGGCCTCGCACCCTTCGGCGCCGAAGAAGTCGATGCGGCGGACTTCCTCGAAGCGGCGGCGGAGCCGCGAGAGCTTCCCACGCGCATCGTCGGCCCCGGCATCGACTTGCCGCGCCTCCTCGACCAGCTCGGCGTAGTCGGCATCGCGCGCGGCGAGAAACAACGCCCTCGCATCGCTGTCGGTGATGCCGTCGAGCAGCCGCGCCTCGACGATCGAGGCCTCGCCGCCGCTCTCGACGATCTCACGCCGGAGCCACTGCAGATCCTCGAGCGCCTCGGCCGTGGCCGGCAGCGTATAGACCGTGTTCTTGAGCGCGACCGCGCCGATCGCCTGCAGCCGCCGCCACGCCTTGACCCGGAGATAAGCGGGCTTCGGCGGAATCTGGTGGAACAGCAGAAGCCAGCGGAACTCGGCGGGCGGCCCGGTCTCGTCCATGGCCTCATTATAAGAGAGAAAAACTAAAAGATACACTTGTATCATGTAAGATACGTATGCTATAAAGCGACATGACCCACGCCATTACCCCCCTCTCCTTCAAGCCGAGCCGCCTCGACGGCCTCTCGGCGAAGCTGGTTTCCAGCCATTACGTGAACAATTACGGCGGCGCGGTACGCCGCCTGAACGCGATCGAGAAACGGCTGGAGTCCCTCGACCTCGCGACCGAGCCGAACTTCGCGATCAACGGCCTCGCCCGCGAGGCGCTGATCGCGCACAACTCGATGATCCTGCACGAGGTTCATTTCGATGGCCTCGGCGGGAAGGACGAGCCGAGCGGACCGATCGCCGAGGCGATCGCCCGCGATTTCCAGAGCGTCGAGCGCTGGCGGAAATGCTTCACCGCGATGGGCAAGGCTCTCGGCGGCGGCAGCGGCTGGGTGATCCTCGCCTGGTCGAGGCGCGACGGGCGGCTCGTGAACCAATGGGCCGCGGACCACACGCATGTGCTCGCCGATGCCGAGCCTATCTGGGCGCTCGACATGTACGAGCATGCCTATCACCTCGATTTCGGCGCCGATGCCGGACGATATGTCGACACGGTGATGCGCAATCTGCATTGGGGCCGGATCTCGCAGCGCTTCGAGGCGGCGAAAGCGCGTCGCGCGCCGATGACGCCGTCATCGGGCGTCACGCCGGAAGAGGTCCTCGCCGACCGGAGCGCCACGCTGCTTGTCGATGTCCGCCTGCCCGACGACTATGCCGCTTCCGGCATGCGCATCCCCGACGTCGCCTGGCACGACCCGGGCCGGATCGAGGAGTGGGGCCCGCGGCTCTCGCGCGGCCGCAAGGTCGTCGTCTCCTGCGTCTACGGCTTCGAGGTCAGCCTCGAGGCGGCGGCAGCGCTGAGGCAATTGGGATACGACGCCGACATCCTCGCCGGCGGCCTCGCCGCCTGGCGTGCCGCGGGCGGCCCGACTGAAGCGATCTGAGCGTAAGGAGGCTGCACATGAAATGGGTCACCCGCGAACGCCCGAAGATCGACCGGATCGCCTGTCCCTGGCTGGTGGCACGGTTCATCGACGAGGATCCGGAGTTCCTCTACGTGCCGACGAGCAAGGTGGCGATGGTCGCAGCCGAGACCGGCGCCATCCCCTACGACGTGCCGGACGTGGAGCTCAGCCATGTCGGACCCCTCTGCAGCTTCGATGCATTCCTGGCCAAGTACGGGCTCCACGATCCCGCGCTCGGGGATCTCGCAATCATCGTCCGCGGCGCGGATACCGGCCACCCGGAGCTGTCGCCGCAGTCGCCTGGCCTGCTCGCCGTCTCGCTCGGCCTGTCGCGGGTCTTCGCCGACGACCACGAGATGCTACGGCACGGCATGGTGCTCTATGATGCCCTCTACGCGTGGTGCCGCGAGGGACGGGGGGAAACTCATGGCTGGCCGCCGACCTGAATGAACAAGCCTAGCTTCGTCGAAGCCTTCCGCCTCTGGGCCAAGCTGGGCTTCATCAACTTCGGCGGACCCGCGGCGCAGATCGCGATGATGCACCGCATGGTGGTCGACGAGCGCCGCTGGATCGGCGAGACCCGCTTCCTGCACGCGCTCAACTTCTGCACCCTGCTGCCGGGGCCCGAGGCCCAGCAGCTCGCGACGTACATCGGCTGGCTGCTGCACCGGACCTTAGGCGGCATCGTCGCCGGCTCGATGTTCATCCTGCCGGGCTACGTCTGCATCATGGCGCTGTCCTGGCTCTACGCCGTGCATGGCGAGGTACCGGCGGTCGCAGCCCTCTTCTACGGCCTCCAATGCGCGATCCTCGCGATCGTCTTCCAGGCGGTCGTGCGCATCGGCACGCGGGCACTGAAGAACCCGGCGATGATGACGCTGGCGGCACTCGCCTTCGTCGCCCTCTTCTTCCTGCATGTGCCCTTCCCGGTCGTCGTCATCACCGCCGGGCTGATCGGATTCTTCGGCCATAGCTTGGCGCCCGACCTGTTCCGGGGCTCGGGCCATGGCGGCGGCAAGGGCGACGGCGCCGCCGACCGCATGCTCGACGACGGCGCCGACCACCTGACACCCAGCGCGGGCCACGCGATCCGCGTCGCGCTGATCGGCACCGCGCTGTGGCTGGGGCCGGTCGCGCTGCTCTGGATCGTCTTCGGCTGGCAGTCGACCTGGACGCAGCTCGGCGTCTTCTTCTCCGAGATGGCAGTGGTGACCTTCGGCGGGGCCTATGCCGTTCTGGCCTATGTCGCTCAGGAGGCGGTCAACCACTACGCCTGGGTCAAGCCTGAGGAGATGCTGTCGGGCCTGGCGCTGGCCGAGACCACGCCCGGCCCGCTGATCCTGGTCGTGCAGTTCGTCGGATTCCTCGCCGGATATCGCGATCCCGGTACGCTCGATCCCAGCCTCGCCGGCTTGCTCGCAGCGACCCTGGTGGTCTGGGTGACGTTCGTGCCCTCGTTCCTCTGGATCCTGGTGGGCGCGCCCTATGTCGAGCGCCTGCGTGGCCTGCCGAGGCTCGACGCCGCGCTGACCGCGATCACCGCGGCGATCGTCGGCGTGATCCTGAACCTCGCGATCTGGT
>CAZDGR010000215.1:0-7595 GCA_964504845.1 uncultured Rhizobium sp.
CCGGTCAAGCAGGCTGGCCTCATGGGGTCACCTCCGACATACTCCGATCCCTTCCCAACGCCCATCGGAGGACAAGATGGCGATCAAACGTATCAGACCCGGCGCACGCCTTTCCGCGGCTTCGGTCCACCATGGCCTTTGCTGGCTCGCCGGCCAGACCGCCGACGACCTGAGCCAGGACGTGAAGGGCCAGACCAAGCAGATCCTCGACAAGATCGACAAGATCCTGGCCGAGGCCGGCACCGACAAGAAGAAGCTGCTGACTGTGCAGATCTGGCTCAGCGACATGCGCTTCTTCGCCGACATGAACTCGGTCTACGACACCTGGGTGACCAAGGACTCGCCGCCCGCGCGCGCCACCGTGGAGTCGCGGCTTGCGACGCCGGGCCATCTGGTCGAGATCGGCGGCGTCGCCGCCATCTGACGTCTTCTCGATCCATCCGCGCGAGCGATCGCGCGGATGGAGCCGACGTCCCTCAGGCTGGCGCCAGCTCGAGGTCGACGAAGTCGGCGACCGGCTCGAAGCCGATCTTCCGGTACATGCGGTTGGTGTGGTCGAGCTTGCGGTCGGCGAAGAGCTGGACCACCTGGCGGCCCGCCTGCAGCTCCATCCTGGACAGCGCCGCGACCGCCGCCGAGGCATAGCCGTGCTTGCGGAAGACGTCGGGCGTGTAGACGTTGTTGATGCGGACCGACTTCGGCGTCGGCCCCGCCAGCGCCACCATCGTGCGCGGCACGCCGTCCTCCCAGACGAACAGATGGCCCGCGGCGAGCTTCGCCTCGACCACCAGCTTCGGCTTCGGATCGCCGGGAAGATGCGCGTCGCGCCCGAAGGCGCCGGTCCAGTCGATCAGCCACTCGGCCTCGTCGGCCGTGGCCCGGCGCAGCAGGCCCGGTTTCTCGGGCAGCGCCGGCATCCTGCGGAGCGCATAGAGCGTGTTCTCGAGCGTCGGATAGCCGGGCCAGAGGCTGAGCAGCACCGAGCGCGCCGCTTCCGGCACCACCGCGGCGGTCGGCCGGCGCCCGGCCTTCTCCCACCACTCGGCCAGCGCCAGGATCGCCTCGGTGGGCCCAAGGCTGAACACGGCCTTGCCGACGCTCGCCTGCACCGCCGCGGCGACGGTCCTGCCCTCGACGGACGCAGTCAGAAGCGGCGTGCCGGCGCGGAAGATGCCCGGCCGCGCCAGCCACGTATGCGCCATGCCGTGGACGATGCAGCCCCTGACCTCGTCGACCTCGCCGAGATGCTGGACGAAAGCCTCCGGCGTCGGCCAGGTACTGACCTCGACGCTCATCCCATCGCGACCGACGCCGCCGGCAGGGTGACGTTGGTCATGCCCTCGTTGGTCTTGCCGTTGCGCATGACCGCGATCGGATTGGCGAAGTTGCCGGGATAGGCTGCGGCCTCGACCTCGGTGGTCGGCACCACCTTGGACACCGCGGCGATCGTCTTGGCATCCAGGCGCCAGTCGGCGGTCGCCTTGTCGGGTGCCGAGACGTCGATGCGCGGCTGGTGGAAGGCTTCCTCCAGCGTCATGCCGAAGTCGGAGATGAACGAGCAGATCTGCAGGATCGCCGGCAGGATCTTGCGTCCGCCCGAGCCGCCGATCGCGAACCAGCCCTTCCCGTTCCGGGTGCCGATCACCGGGCACATGTTGGTCAGCGGCCGCTTGCCGGCCTCGATCGAGTTCGGCTTTCCCGGCACCGGATCGAACCACATCATGCCGTTGTTCATCAGGATGCCGGTGGTCGGCAGAACCGAACGCGAGCCGAAGCGCGAGAGCAGCGTGTTGGTCAGCGAGACCATGTTGCCGTCGGCATCGACGGTCGCAAGATGCGTGGTCGAGCCTTTGCCCTTCACGTCCTCGGCGCCCATCTTGGTCAGGCGGTCGGCATAGGCCTTGGAGAGCGCCGCCGCATAGGCGCCGAAGGCCTTGGCGCCGATCTTGGTCCCGAGCTTCGCCGGGATGTTCGAGAAGGCCGCCCGGAAGGTCGGGCCGGCGAAGAGGCCGGACATGGTGTGGAGCGCGACGCCGTTGCGCTCGACCGCGATCGGCTCGACCAGGCGGGCGGCATAGGCGGCCAGGTCCTCGGCGCGGATCGGCGAGCCGCCGGCCTTCAGGTCCTTGGCGATCGCCTGGGCGACATCGCCCTTGTAGTAGTCCTCCCAGCCGGCCTTCTGCAGGCGCTCGAGCGTCTGCGCCAGGGGCCCGAGATCGAGATATGGGGGCGTCACCGTGGTCGTGGTGACGGGGGGCAGGTCGCCCGGCATGTAGGTCTTGCGCGCGACCGGGTCGCGGCGGAGATCAGCGGCCTCGGCCGCGATCTGCAGCGTCGTCCACCAGTCGACGCGAAGGCCTTTCCTGGCGAGTCGGATCGCCGGCGCCACGACCTTCCTCCACGGAAGCTTGCCGAAGCGACCGTGCACCAGGCCGAGCCCTGCGACCGAGCCCGGTACCGCGATGGATTCGTAGCCGTGGACGTTGCGGTCGTCGACGACGCCGGGCCATCCGAACAGGTCGGCGGGGCCGGGCTTGCCGCTCAAGGGGTAGCGCTTCGGATCGAGGCCGCGCGCGGCGATCGGGCCGTAGTCGACCGCGTAGGTCTTCTTGTCCTTGGCGACGTGGACGATCATCGAGCCGATTCCCCCGATGCCGCTCATCCACGGCTCGGTCACCGTCAGCGCGAAGGCGGTCGCGACCGCCGCGTCGATCGCGTTGCCGCCCTCGGCCAGCACCTCGGCGCCGGCTTCGGCGGCGATCCGGCTCTGCGAGGCGACGAGGCCGCCCTTCGAGCGGGTCACGGGCTTGGTGATCTGCCAATGCTCGATGCGGTCGACCATGAGGACCTCTTAGTCAGGAAGGAGGAAGAATCACGACGGCGGGAGCGCCACTATAGGCACGGGTCGAAGCGAAGTCGCGAGATCAAGGACTCCGATCTACTTGAAGACTCGTCAGCACATGCCCGCCGTGACTCGGCTTCGCCCGCTCAACTCGAAGCGTTGAGCGCAAGCATTGAAGACCCCGCCAAGGGCGGACAGCGCGAACTGTTATTACAGTGATACTTTGGCCCTTCATTGGGCGGGCGAGGCCGATTTGCTTAGATCATCGTAGATGAGGGCAAGATCGCCCATGGGAGCATTGGGCGTTCGTCAGTATTTGTCAGCACTTCATTGGGGGAAACGAGTCAGAAAGTCTTTACAAGGCCAACAACCCCCCGTATGTAGGGGGCGGGTCCGGGTTCGGTGCCCAAGTTCTTGTCCGCCCTGTCCATGCGAAGTTCGATCCAGTGATGGGATTTTCGGAAGGTCAGGTCAGGAGTCGGGTGGCTCCAACAGGGTCGGATGAGTCGGCTTGAGCGTGATGCCTTTCCCGGACGCTGACTGACCACTTCCTTCCGGAGCTTCCCTTCACATGCCGAACGACGCCGAACAGCCTCCGAGTACCATCTCCACGCGCGGCTGCGATTCAAGCAACGCCGCGGCCATCGAGGCCCTTACCCGCCGGTTGATATCCGGCGGCAGGAAGAAGCGCGCCTCCGCACCGAAGTTCCCGATCAGCGATCGCACCAACGCCTTCCGCAAGCGGTTCTTCCCGCAGGCGACGCTGGCCGAGTGGAACGACTGGCAGTGGCAGGTGCGCAACCGCATCCGCTCGCTCGACAGCCTGTCGCGCATCCTCAAACTCTCCGAGGACGAGCGTTCGGCGATCGAGCGCCACACCGGATCGCTCCCCGTGGGCATCACGCCCTACTACCTGAGCCTGTTCGACCGCGACGACCATCAGCATCCGCTGCGCCGCACGCACATCCCCGTCGGCACCGAATACCTGAAGACGCCCGGCGAGGCCGACGATCCGCTGGGCGAGGATCACGACACCGAGGTCGAGGGGCTGGTCCACCGCTATCCCGACCGCGTGCTGTTTCTCACCACCGGCTTCTGTTCGACCTACTGCCGCTACTGCACGCGCAGCCGCATGGTCGGCGAGGGCAGCAACGAATACAGCTTCAGCTACAAGCAATGGGAAAACGCGCTGTCCTACCTCCGGCGCACGCCGCAGGTCCGCGACGTGCTGCTCTCGGGCGGTGACCCGCTGACGCTTTCCGACGACCGGCTCGACTGGCTGCTGTCGCGCCTCCGCGAGATCCCGCACATCGAGTTCGTGCGCGTCGGATCGAAGGTTCCGGTGGTGCTGCCGCAGCGGATCACGGGCAACCTCGCCAGGATCCTCCGCAGGCACAGGGTCTGGCTCTCGATCCACTACACCCACCCCGACGACGTCTCGCCGGAAGTGCGCTTCGCCGCCGACCGCCTGGCGGATTCCGGCATCCCCATGGGCAGCCAGACCGTGCTGCTGAAGGGCATCAACGACGACATCGAGGTCATGAAGAAGCTCATGCACGAGCTCCTCAAGATCCGGGTGAAGCCGTACTACCTCTACCAGTGCGATCCGATCACCGGCTCCTCGCACTTCCGTACCTCGGTCGACAAGGGCCTCCAGATCATCGAGGCGCTGCGCGGCCACACCACCGGCTACGCGGTCCCCCACTACGTGATCGACGCGCCCGGCGGCGGCGGCAAGATCCCCCTGCTGCCCGAATACGTGGTCGGCCGCGACGGCGACGACCTGCTGATCCGGAACTTCGAGGGGAACGTGTATCGCTACACCGACCCCGAGGGCCGGGTGGGCCGGGACCGCCAGCTTCCGCGCGCCGCGGAGTAGACGCCGGCATCACCCATGCGGGTCGGCTTCACCTATGACCTGCGCGACGACTACCTCAAGGCGGGATACAGCCTCGAGGAGACCGCGGAGTTCGACAGCGTCAACACGGTCGAGTCGATCGAGGGGGCGCTGCTCGGGCTCGGCCACCAGGTCGAGCGCATCGGCAACATCAAGGCACTCGCCGCTCGCCTCGCCGAGGGCCGGCGCTGGGACCTCGTCTTCAACATCTGCGAGGGCATGCACGGGATCGGCCGCGAGGCGCAGGTGCCGGCCTTGCTCGAGGCCTACGATATCCCCTGCACCTTCTCCGACGCGGTCGTGATGGCGATGACCCTGCACAAGGGACTCACCAAGCACGTCGTGCGGGCGCATGGCGTGCCTACGCCGGATTTCGCCGTGGTGGCGAAGGCGGAGGAGGCCGAGAAGGTCGACCTGCCGTTCCCGCTGTTCGTGAAGCCGGTGGCCGAAGGAACCGGCAAGGGCGTCGGCGGCAAGTCGCGCGTCTCGTCCAGGGCCGATCTCGTCGAGGGCTGCCGCGACATCATCGCCACTTTCAGGCAGCCGGCGATCGTCGAGACCTTCCTGCCGGGCCGCGAATTCACCGTCGGCCTTGTCGGCGAAGGCGCCGAGACCAGGTCGATCGGCGCGCTGGAGGTAGGATTCCTCGGCACCGCCGAAAGCACGAACTACGGCCTCCTCAACAAGGAGGAGTGCGAGACTCGGATCACCTACACGCTGGTCAGTGACGCGACCGCGCGTGCGGCCGAGGAAGTCGCGGTCCGCGCTTGGCAGGTGCTGAACTGCCGCGACGCCGGGCGCATCGACCTCCGTTGCGACGCCGAGGGCAATCCCTCCTTCATCGAGGTGAACCCGCTCGCCGGGCTCAACCCGCTGCACTCCGACCTTCCGATCCTTGCGACGCAGGCCGGCATCCCCTATCAGGAGCTGATCGGGCTGATCGTCCGATCCGCGAGCCGCCGGGTGGGAGGGCGCGCATGAGAAGCAACGGGCGTCCCGTTGCCGTGGTCCATGGCCGCGTGGCGCCCGATGCGCCGCCGGACGAGCAGGATACGCTGCTCCAGGTGACCGAGATCTCGGCGCGGCTTGCCGCGCTCGGCTGGAAGCCGGTCGCGATCCCGGTCGACCTCAACCTCCAGCGCCTCGCCGACCGGCTGAAGCGGCTCAAGCCCGCCTTCGCCTTCAATCTCGTCGAGTCGCTCGACGGCAAGGGCCAGCTGATCGGGGTCGTGCCGCAGATGCTGGACGCGATGGGCATCCCCTATACCGGCTGCTCGGCCGACGCGATCTCGAGTACCGCGAGCAAGCTCGTCGCCAAGCGCGCGATGGCGGCCGCCGGCATCGATACCGCGGCCTGGATCGAGCCCGAGGACCTGGCCGCCGGCCGCGTCCTGGAAGGCCGCTTCATCGTGAAGTCGGTCTGGGAGCACGCCTCGATCGGCCTCGACGCCTCGTCGATCGGCGAGGGAACCTCGCTTCGAGCGATCCAGACGCAGCGCATGGAGCGCTTCGGCGGCGCCTGGTTCGCCGAACAGTTCATCGGCGGCCGCGAGTTCAATCTGGGCCTGGTCGGCTCGATGGAAGCGCCGCGCCTGCTGCCGCCTGCCGAGATCGAGTTCTTGGGATTCGCGCCCGATCAGCCGCGCCTCGTGGACTACGCGGCAAAGTGGGACCCGGCGTCGCACGCCTACAACAACACGCCGCGCCGCTACGATTTCGACGGCGACGACGTGCTGCTGGCCCGGCTCGAGGCGACGGCACGGCGGTGCTGGCGGCTCTTCCGCCTGTCCGGCTGCGCGCGCATCGACTTTCGCGTCGATGGACGCGGGCGACCCTGGGTGCTCGAGGTCAACGCCAACCCCTGCCTTTCCAGCGACGCCGGCCTCGTCGCCGCCGCGCGCCGCATCGGTCTCGACCAGGCCGACCTGGTCCGCGACATCGTCGGGTGCCTGGATCTCGAACCGGCGCTGAAGCGCGCCGCCGGCTGAGCATGGCCGTCTCGCTTCGCGCCGGCGTGAAGCCGGAAGACCGCATCGCCGTCCGCCGCCTCGTCGCTTCGACCGGGTTCTTCTCGGGGCCCGAGGAGGAGATCGCGGTCGAGCTGGTCGACGACGCGCTGGCCAAGGGCGAGGGACCGAGCGGCTACCACTTCATCTTCGCCGAGGAGAACGGCCAGGCGGTCGGCTATGTCTGCTTCGGCCCGATCGCCGGCACGACCGCAAGCCACGATCTCTACTGGATCGTCGTCGACAATGGGCGGCGCGGCGGTGGCGTCGGCCGGCTGCTGGAGCACGCCTGCGGCGAGGCGGTGGCGAAGCTTGGCGGCCGGCGCCTCTATGTCGATACCTCGTCGCGCGCGCAGTATGAGCCGACCCGCGCCTTCTACCGCGCCTGCGGCTATGCCGAGGCGGCGCGGCTCGACGATTTCTACGCCGCCGGCGACGGCAAGGTGATCTTCGTCAAGTCGCTGGACTGAGGCATCGCATCGGGAGCAAGCTTTCGAGCCATGCTCGCAGCGACCTTCGGTTTCATCAGGGACATGGCCTGGAAGCTCGGGGCGCTTTCCACCTGATCCGCCGCTAGATGGGGCACACGCATGAACTTCTATGCCGGCGGCGGCCTCGATCGTCTCGCCCATCTCCGCGCCGAGGAAGACTGGGTCGCACGCCTGCTCGGCGAGCCGCGCTCGCACGTCGTCGCCGTCTGGCAGACGCGGAACCTGATCGTCGCCGGCGACAACCCGCAGGCGGCCTTCCTTCCGGTCGAGGCCGTGCGCGCCTGGCTCGACGAGGCGCGCGTGCTGGCCGTGCTCGGCGAGAGCGGCGAGCGCATGCATCTCGCGATCGACGTCTCGCA
>CAZDGR010000216.1:0-7578 GCA_964504845.1 uncultured Rhizobium sp.
CGCAACCCCACCCTCTCAGCCCCGCCCCGGATGAACAACCTTCATAGCAACGACACCTAGACGGCGAAGGGATCGGCCACCAGCGGCCAGAGCGGCCGCGCGATCTTGGTATAGGGGACGTCGCGGACATTCAGCGTTAGCGGTCCCGGTCCGCCGGTATAGAGAACCGCGCGCGCGATCGGCCGGAATGCCGCGTTGAAGTGCGTGAACGACTTCACGATCACGATCCGCTTGCCGGCCGGATCGATGCCGAGGCCCGAGAACAGGTCCAGCCCCAGCGCCTGGGTCCGCGTCGAGATCAGCACGACCGCTAGCCCCTTGTGGTCGAGAAGCTCGATGGACGCGGCATCGCCGAGCTCGTCGCGGGCGCCGGCGAAGGTCTGGGCGGCGCCGCGGACGCAGCGGATCACCCGGACGCGCGCATCGATCGGCCGGCCCGAGGTCTGCCCCATCTTGCCAGCGAAGCGGAGCGCGAAGACGCCGCCCTCGCCCGCCGCGAGACACTGCTTGACCGCGATCGGATCCCAGACCGGGCCGACCGCTACGCCGTCGATTCCCCGCGCGATCACCTGGTCCATGAAGTAAGTGGAGTCCGATGGCGCGCCACCGCCGGCATTGTCGGCGCGATCGGCGATGACGACCGGTCCCATCCCGGGTTCGGCCAGCAGCCTTTCGGCCTCGTCGAGCGCGTCGTCCATGCGGGCGCTCTCGGGGAACAGCGCGTCCTTCAGCGCGTAGAGCTCGCGCCCGAGCCGCTCGGCCAGGCGATCGCCCTTCTCTTTCGCGTCGTCGGTGATGACGATGATCTTGACGCCGAGATCGGCGACGTCGCCCAGCGTGTAGCCGTGCACGATCGAGATCGAGAGCACGCCGTCCTTGCCCTCGAGCGTTTTCACCTTGTCGACGAAGCTCCGCATCGGCTCGTCGACCGTCGGCATGAACTGGATCATCCGGCAGTCGTAGACCGAGGTCACCGGCTTGATCTTTCCTCGCGCGCAGTCGGCGATGATGTCGACCAGCTCCTCGCCGCGCTCGAGGTAGTCGGTGTGCGGCGACTCCTTGAAGCAGATTAGCGCATCGGCGCTCTTCGTCATCGTCTCGGTCAGGTGGCAATGCGGATCGAGCTCGGCGCCGACCGGGACATCGCGGCCGACGATCGCGCGCACCCGTGCCAGAAGATCGCCTTCGCAGTCGTCGTAGCCGTCGGCGACCATCGCGCCGTGCAGGCCGAGCACGACCATGTCGACCGGCATCGCCGAGCGGAGCTGATCCAGGATCTCGTCGCGAAACAGCTCGTAGGCCTGGCGGGTCACGGTGCCGGCCGGCTGGGCGAAGGTGCAGGTGCCCTCGATCACTTCCCAGTTGGCGGCGCGGCCGCGCTTGCGCGCCGCGATCAAGGGGCCGGCGAAGAGACGCGGCTCCTCGCCGAAAGCGCCGGGTCCGGCATAGAACGACGTGCGGAAGTCGGCCTCGCCGGTGACCATCGGCGAGAAGGTGTCGGTCTCGGTCGCGAGCGAGGCGGTGAAGACGCGCATGGAGCGGGAAACCTCAGGCCGGAACGCGGTCGGCGTAATGCTTGACGAAGCGCGAGCAGACCTCGGTCAGCTGCTCGGCGAGCGCGGCGCCTGTCTCCTTCGAGGACAGGTTCGGGTCGCCCTTGCCGACGCCCTGGTTGTAGACCTGATCGTATTCGTTCGGCATCGCCACCTCGTGGCCTTCGAAGCTCGCGGCGCCGAGCGCGGTGAACTGCAATCCCAGCAACGGGTCCTTCTTCACCGGCGCGCCCTTCGGCATCTGGTCCGTGCGCATGATCTCGGGGAAGAGATGCAGGCCGATGCTGGTCAGCGGATCGGCGCCGTGGCCGGAGACCGCCTTCGACTTCTCGGGCCCGACGATGCCCGGCAACAGGCCGTAGCCGATGCGCCAGAGATAGAGGCTGGGGAAGAGGATCTTCTTCTCGCGCCAGAGGACGCGCGCCACCTCGGCAATCGGCCCGACATTGCCGCCATGGCCATTGATGACGATCAGCCGCGTGAGGCCGTTGCGATGAAGAGACTTCACCATGTCCCAGATCACGGTAGTCAGCGTCGACTGCTCGATGGTGATGCCGCCGATCATCGAGCCGAACCAGTCGCCGCCGCCATAGGGCAGAACCGGCGCCACCACGGTCCGCGTGCCGTTCTGCGTCGCCCGCAGCGCGATCATCTCGGCGATCTTCTCGGCCAGCAGGTAGTCGCCCATCGGCGCGTGCGGACCCTGGTCCTCGTGGCTTCCCATCGGCAGCAGGATGATCGGGTTCTTGGCGTAGAGCTCGCGCGCCTCGCCGCCGGTGATCTGCCCCATATGGACCTTGGGCGTCGTGTTCCAGACCATGGTTCGTCCTTCTAGAAGTGTCTTTGAAGTCTAGGCGATTTCCTCGGCGCGGATGCAGGCAACCCGTCGCGCCTCGCCGAACGGCCGCAACGCCGGCACCGCTCCGGCACAGGCCTCGATCGCGTGTGCGCAGCGGGTGCGGAAGACGCACCCCGACGGCGGATCCGACGGGCTCGGCGGATCGCCGGGAAGCAGGATCCGCTTGGTCCGCTTGCCCGGATCGAGCCTCGGCGTCGCCGAGATCAAGGCGCGGGTGTAGGGATGCGCCGGCTCGGCGAAGACGCGCTCTGCCGGCCCCTCCTCCATGACACGGCCGAGATACATCACCACGACCCGGTCGCAGAGATGGCGGACGACCGGCAGGTCGTGACTGATGAACAGCAGCGCCAGCTTCAGATCACGCCGAAGCTCGCCCAGGAGCTGGAGTATCTGCGCCTGGATCGAGACGTCGAGCGAGCTCACCGGCTCGTCGGCGACCAGGAAGTCGGGGCCGGTCGCGAGCGCGCGGGCGATGCCGACGCGCTGACGCTGCCCGCCGGAGAACTCGTGCGGGAAGCGCTTGGCCTGCAGCGGGTCGAGCCCGACCATCGTCAGGAGCTCGCCGACGCGGCGGTCCTGCTCGCCCGCCGGCACCAGGGCGTGGATCGTGAGCCCGTCGGCGATCTGCGCGCCGACCCGCCGGCGCGGATCGAGGCTGCCGTACGGATCCTGGAAGACGATCTGCATCCGCCGGCGAAGCGTCCGCCACTCGGCGCGCGGAATCTTGTCGAGCGTCCGCCCGTCGAAGCGCACCGTGCCCTCGGTCGCCGGCAGCAGTCCCAGCATCAGGCGGCCGAGCGTCGACTTGCCCGATCCGGACTCGCCGACGACGCCGACCGCCTCGCCGCCGGCAAGCGCCACGTCGACCTGGCGGACCGCCTGCACCGCGCGTCCGCGCTTGAAGACGCCGCGGCTGGCGAAGGTCTTGGAAAGGCCTTTCGCCTCGATCAGCGGCGCGCTCATGCGGCCTTCGCCCCCGCGAGCTCGGTCCAGCGGATGCAGCGGACCAGGCGATCCTCGGCCGCTTCTTCCAGCGGCGGCGGCGCCGCGCCGCAGGCGGCGATGGCATGCGCGCAACGCGGTGCGAAGCGGCAGCCCGCCGGAAACGCGTGCGGCTGCGGCACGACACCGGGAATGCCGACCGGGGCGGCATCGGACTCGTGGACGGCGCCGAGAAGCGCCCGCGTATAGGGATGGAGCGGCGTGCCGAACACCTGGGCGACCGGCCCCTGCTCGACCACCTGCCCCGCATACATCACCGTCACCCGGTCGGCGATCTCGGCGACCACGGCAAGGCTATGGGTGATGAAGATCAGCGCCGTGCCGGTCTCGCGCTTGAGCTCGGCGAGCAGGTCGAGGATCTGCGCCTGGACGGTGACGTCGAGCGCGGTGGTCGGCTCGTCGGCGATCAGCAGGCGCGGCCGGTTGGCCAGCGCCATCGCGATCATCACCCGCTGGCGCATGCCGCCCGAAAGCTCGTGCGGATAGGCGTTGAGCCGGCGCTCGGGATCGGCGATGCCGACGCGACGGAAGAGATCGAGGGCCCGCGCCTTGGCGTCGGCGATGCTGACGTCCTGGTGCGCGCGGATCGCCTCGGCCACCTGGTCGCCGGCGCGATGCACCGGGTTCAGGCTGCTCATCGGATCCTGGAAGATCATCGCGACGGCGCCACCGCGAAGCTGCCGCAGTTCCGGCTCGGAGAGGCGCAGCAGGTCCCGGTCATCGAACCACGCAGCACCGGCCACGGGGCGCGCCGCAGGCGGCAGCAGGCCCATCACCGCCGTCGCGGTCAGCGACTTGCCCGAGCCGCTTTCGCCGACCAGCGCCACGGTCTCGCCGGCGCGCACGCTCAGCGACACGTCCTCGACCGGCTTGATCGCGCCCAGCGGTGTTTCGATCTCGACCGTGAGGCCGCGGATATCGAGCACCGTCTCGGGCTTCGGCTCGGCCGGCGGCAGCAGACCGGGCAGGAGGCGGTCGACGATCCGAAGGCGCCGCCGTCTCGCCGGCGTGCGCGGATCGACCCAGTCGCGGAGCGCGTCGCAGAGCAGGTTCATCGCGAGGATGGTCAGGGTCAGAGCGGCGCAGGGCCACAGCAGCATCAACGGCGCCTGCTCCATCGTCGCCCTCGCACCGCGGATCATCAGCCCCCAGGAGGGCGCCGGCGGCACGACGCCGAGGCCGAGGAACGAGAGCCCGCTCTCGACCACCACCGCGGCGGCGACCGCGAGCGAGAACTGCACGAGCACGGGGCCGGCG
The DNA here is from genome assembly GCA_964504845.1 of uncultured Rhizobium sp. Taxonomy (GTDB): domain Bacteria; phylum Pseudomonadota; class Alphaproteobacteria; order SHVZ01; family SHVZ01; genus SHVZ01. The sequence continues at coordinate 4,672 of CAZDGR010000216.1, forward strand.
ATGTTCGGCAGCACCGTCCGTAGCAGGATGCGCCCCGTCGGCGCACCGAGCGCCCGCACCGCCTCGACATAGTCGTTGCTGCGGGCCGACAGCACCTCGGCATAGGCGACACGCGCGAAGCCGGGCACGTAGAGGACGGAGAGAACCAGGATCAGCGTCGCCGCACCCGGTCCGAGCAGCGTCACCACCAGAAGCGCCAGCAGGATCGGCGGGAAGCAGAGGATCACGTCGACCAGACGGACCGTCAGCAGCTCGCCGATCCCCCGGAACCAGCCGCCGACCAGGCCGATCATCGTGCCGATCGCGCCCGCGATCAGCGCGGACGCGAAGGCGACGCCGAGGCTGGTGCGCGCACCCCAGATGAGTCGCGAGAGCACGTCGCGGCCGAACTCGTCGCGCCCGAGCGGCGATCCGGGGATCGGACCCGAGAGCCGGCGCGCGATGTCCTGGCGGATCGGGTTGGGCAGGTCGATGATCGGCGCCAGGAGGGCGATCAGCAGGATCGCGGCGACGAAGCCGCCCGGGAGCCAGAGCCGCTTCAAGCCGCGCGCACCCGCGGATCGAGCGCGGCGTAGACCAGGTCCATGACCAGGTTGATCAGCAGGAACAGGCCCGAGATCGTCAGCACGATCCCGACCACCATCGGATAGTCGCGGGCCTCGACCGCGCGCAGGAGCGGCGTCGACAGGCCCGGCCAGTTGAACACGTACTCGACCAGCACGGTGCCGCCGAGCAGCGTTCCCATATGGAGCCCGAGCACGGTGACCACCGGCGTCAGCGAGTTGCGGATCACGTGACGGAGCAGAACGCGCGAGGGTGCCAGGCCCTTGGCGCGGGCGGTGCGGACAAAGTCCTTGGACAGCGCATCGAGCACCGAGGCGCGGGTCATGCGGAAGACGACCGCGGCAAGGCTCTTGGCGATCGCGATCGCCGGCAGGGTCAGCAGGGTCAGATGCTTCGCCGGATCCTGAGCGAAGGCGACGTAGCCGCCGGCGGGCATCAGCTTGAGCATCTGCGCCAGGACCAGCACGAGCAGCGTGCCGACGACGAAGACCGGGATGGCGAGCAGCAACGCGGCGGCACCCGAGACGATCCGGTCGAACAGGCCGCCGCGATGGAGCGCCGCATAGGTTCCGGCCGGAATTCCGAGCACGACCGCGAGCAGCGTGCCGGCGAGGATCAGCTCCAGCGTCCTCGGCAGGCGAAGCGCGATCTCCTTCGTCACCGGATACTCGTCGACGAGCGAGGTGCCGAGGTCTCCGCGCGTCACGCCGACGAGAAAACTCAGGTACTGGTCGAGGATCGGCCGCTCCAGGCCGAGCTTGATCCTGAGCTCCTTGACCGCGACCGGATCGGCCGCGATCCCGCCGGTCGACAGCAGCAGCTCGGCCGGATCGCCCGGCACGATATGCAGCGTCATGAACACGACCAGCGAGACGGCCCAGGCCAGCACCAGGCAGGTGCCGATGCGCCTTAGGAACCAGCGCATCAGCCGAACGACACCTCGTCGAGCAGCGCGCCCGAGGCCGTGGTCAAGGCGCCAGGCAGGGTCTTGAAGCCCTGCACGCGCTTGTCCATGCCGTAACCCTGGCTGCGCCAGGCGAGGCCGATGATCGGCACCTCTTCCAGCGCCGCCCGCTGCATCTCCTTGTAGATTTCGACGCGCTTGGCGTGGTCGAACTCGGCGCGGCCCTTGGCGAAGGCCGCGGACGTGCGCGGCGCCTTCAGGCCGAAGGAGCGGCTGTAGGTCGGCGACAGCGAGGTATCCATGACGACCGAGAGGCCGTCCGGATCGTTGTTGTCGCCGGAGACGCCGTGGATCGAGATCTCGTACTGGCCGCGCGAGCCCATCGCGACGCGGGTCGACCAGTCGGGAAGCTGCAGCTCGCACTGGATGCCGACCTGCGCCAGGTGCTGCTGCACGACCTCGGCAGTGTCCTTGTGCATGCCGAACTGGGCGGTCGCCAGCATCTTGCAGGAGAAGCCCTTGGCGTAGTTGGCCTGGGAGAGCAGCGCCTTGGCGCGTTCCGGATCGTAGTTCCAGCCTTTCGCCAGTTCCTTGTCGTACCACGGCGTGCCCTCGACGATCGGCACGCCCTCGAGCGGGCGGCCGCGGCCGAAGAACGCGGCCTTGACGATGTCCTCGCGGCGGACGGCGTGCGCGACCGCGCGACGCACGCGCGGATCGGCGAACGGTCCCTGCGTCGCGTTGAACAGCACGTCCATGAACGGACCGTCCTCGGCGTCGAGCTTGAGGCGCGGGTCCTTCTCGGTCGTCTCCATCGACTGCCAGGGGACGTACTCGATCATGTCCATGTCGCCGGACTGCAGCGCTGCGAACCGCAGGTTCTCGTCGGCGTAGACGACGAACTTGATGCCCTTCAGCTTCGGCATGCCCGCCTTGTGGTGCTTGTCGAAGGCGACGAGATCGAGCGAGGTGCCACGCTCCTGGCCGGCGAGCTTGAACGGCCCGGCGCCGATCGGACTCGCGGCGTCCGACTTCCTGGAGATCACGCCCATGTTGTAGTTGCCGAACCAGTGCGGCAGCGTCGCCACCGGCTCCTTGGTGTGCAGCCGCACCGTGTGCGGGTCGGGCGTGTCGATCTTGCTGACCATCTGGAACTGGGCGCGCATGTAGGCGGTCGACTTCTCGCCGGCGATCTGCTCGATCATCCACTTGATGTCTTCGGACGTGACCGGGTCGCCGTTGTGGAAGAAGGCGTTGCGCTTGAGCTTGAACACCCAGGCGCCGTCGGCCGGATCGCGCGCGAAGGACTCGGCGATCTCGCCGGCGAGATTGCCCTTCTTGTCGTATCCCACCAGGCGGCCGTAGGTGAGCATCTTGACCGTGCCGGCGGAGGCACCGGTCGAGACCCAGGGCTGCAGGTTCGGCGGCCAGGCCGAGAG
>CAZDGR010000217.1:0-7574 GCA_964504845.1 uncultured Rhizobium sp.
GGTGCCCGCCGGCATGATGGGCGAGGAAGTGCAGGGCGGAATGGCCGAGCTGGTCGCCGTCCCCGACACCCACCTCATCCGCATTCCCGACTCGATGGACGACGTCACTGCCGCATCGATCCCGATCAATTTCGGCACGGCGCTCGCCTTCGCGGGGGGCCATGTCGCGGTGACGCGGCCGATCAACGACAGCTTCGCGCTCTTCGTCCCGCACCCCTCGCTGGTCGGCCAGGATATCGAGGTCAATCCGATCGGAGACACACCTCAGGCGAGGACGGATGCTCTCGGCACAGCGGTCCTGGCTGAGCTCAACTCCTACTATCAGCACCACGTCACCATCGACGCGCCGGATCTGCCGCTCGGTTACGAGTTGGGCCGGCAGGTCCACGACCTGCGCCCGGGCTACCGCAGCGGCACGGTGATCGGCGTCGGCACCGGTGCCACGGTTCTCGGCGACGGCTATCTTGTCGATGAAGGAGACAATCCGTTGCCGCTTGAAGCCGGGACGATCACCTCGATCGACGAGCCGAAGCGATCCGCCATCGAGTTCTTCACGAGCCGAAGCGGCCGGTTCCGTGTCGAAGGTCTTTCGCCGGGGAGGTTCCGGTTGACGCTTGCGAACGAGCCAGACAGGCCGATCGAGTTCGAGGTTCCGGCCGCCAGCGCCGGACGTGTGGATCTCGGCCGTCTGATCTATCCGATCTCGCCATGACGAGGATGGCTCCATGAATCTGGTGAAGCGCGCTCTGGGCGCAGCGATCGGTTGGGTCCTCTTGGCCGGGACCGCGAGCGCTGCCTGCAACATCACCGTCGGCGACATCACCTCCACGACCTGGATGGGCGGGAATGGCGTAGGCTACGACATCTACGATTCCCAGCGGCGAATTCAGCTGGTCAACTTCCGCGTCCGAAGCCACGACGGCGGCTGCCCCTATTATCTCACCGTGTCGCCGGCGACCGGATCCGGCGACGGAACCGGCTATCTGATGGGCGGCGGGGGAGAGATCCGCTTCGGGATCTACAAGGATGCGAATGGAAGCCAGCCGCTGCGTCCGGCAGGCCTCGCCGTCGAGACGGACATGTATCTGGGCGTCGTGCCCGCGGGCGGCACGATCATCAATCAGCTCGTGCTGACGATCCCCCCGGAGCAGGTCGTCGCGCCAGGCTTCTACAGCGGCGACGTCGAGTTCACTCTCTACGAGGGCGTTTTCGGCTCCGGCGTGGTGCGGGACAGGCGTCGGGTGACGGTTTCTGTCCAGGTGCCGTCGGTGGCGCAGGTCTCCTTTGCGGAAGGCACTGGCTTTGACGCGAACCACGGCAGCCATACGGTCCTATTCGGGCGGTTGCGGGAGCGCGATCGACGGGTCGTCAATCTGAAGGCGCGGAGCAACGGCGGCTACCGATTGCTGCTTCAGTCGATGAATGGCGGCGTCCTGCGCCATGTGGATCCGAGCGATGACAGCCGTGTTCCCTACACCGTCATCGTCGATGGCAACCCGGTCGTCCTGAATGGGGGCGAGACGATGGTGATAGTGAATAGCGAGATGACGCACGGATCTGGCCGAAATCACCGGCTGGAGGTCGTGGTGGGCGCGACCGACGACGCCTCGGCAGGCGACTATCGCGACGTGATAAACGTCGTCATTTGGAGCTTTCGCTAGCGATTTTCCGCCGGTTCAGGAGTATAATTCCCACATGCGCATGAACCTCCCTCGATCCCTGGCGGCCCTGACCCTCGCGGTGGGACTCGGGTCTGTCCCTGTCTTCGAGACTGCGGCCAGCACCAGGTCGAACGTCCAGGTCGCCGGGTACGTGCCCGCTCGCGCGGGTGTCTCGATGACGCGAACGGTTTCCTTGCTGCCGGTCGGATCGAAGCATGGCCGGCTGTTCCTGACCGAGCTGAGCGTCGCGGCGAACAACAAGCAGTTTACGGTGAAGCTGACGTCGAACAACGCGCTCTCCACGGGCGAGCCGGCCCTCGTCGAACAGGTCGGCGGACGCAGCATTCCTTACCGGCTCACCTTCGGCGGCAGCGAAGTCAGCTTCGTCGAAGGCGAGGCGCAGCTTCGGATGGACCGGGATGACGAGGACGGTGCGTCGCGCCGCCTCGAGCTTGAGCTGACCGGGGAGCAGCCCTCGGCGGCCGGCATGTTCCAGGAGCGCCTGCTCGTCGTCATCACAGCCCGATAGGGTCCCCGCACTTCTTCCCGGCTCGCTCAAGGAAGGCACTTCGTGCGGCAGAAGCCGGATCTACGGCGTTGACCGTTCCCTCGGGCCGTTGGCGTGCCGAAGATCGAGAGGGTGATGACCGCCGGTCATCTGACGGCGGGGCGCGCCGCGACGACCGTCTGGCAGGCCGGGTGATTGCGGATGAACGCCGCGAGGGCGAGCTTCAGACGCCGGACCTTTTCCAGGTCTCCGGCCGCCTTGGCTGCGGCGATGTCGTCCAGGACGAAGCCGCGGATGCGCAGCTCTCCTTCCGGCGTATGGCACAAGTAGCAGCCCAGCTCAGCCGCGACGATTTCCGGAATGTGCTCGTGCTCGGCGATCGCATCGACCAGATCCGCGTCAAGGTCGCAAAGGGCGAGGCAGTCCTCTCTGGTAAGCATCGGTCGCTCCTTCCAGCTCCTCGGGGCTTTGCCGGCAATGTAACGGGCGGAGTTGGTCGCCCCGTTGATCCAGGTCAAGCCGCAGGAGGTTAGGCTGGCAGCACCGATGCCTCGATGCAGCTTCGAACGACCACGTGCTTAACGAGACGCATCGTATCGTCGAGGTGACAGAGCTCGGTGCCGGCGTTGAAGGTCGCAGCGGTTCCGGCCGCCGTGCCGTAGCGCAATGCCTCTTCCAGGGAGCTGTTCCGGGCGATGGCGGCGACCATTCCGCCAAGGAAGCTGTCTCCTGCGCCAACCACGCTGCTCACCTTGACCGGGAGGCCTTCGGCGCGAAGTGCGAGGTCGCGGGAGATCAGGAGGGCGCCATCCCGTCCCAGCGTGAGGGCGATGAGTTCGCAGGCGCCGCGGGCGATCAGGTCGCGACCGGCCCGCACCCGGTCTGCGTCGCTGGTCAGCGTGCTTCCGACCAGCTCCTCGAACTCGCGCAGGTTCGGCTTTATCAGGTAGACGCCTTCCTTCAGCGCCGCCTGAAGCGGTTCTCCGGCGCAATCCAGTGCCAGCCGTGATCCTGCTCGTCCTGCGGTCCGGCTGAGGCGCGCATAGAAATCGACCGGAACTCCCGCCGGCAGGCTGCCGCTTCCGACCACGAGGCGGGGCTCGGGGGCCGTTCTCGCGACGTGCTCCAGGCACTTTTCCCACTCGTTCGTGTCGAGCGGCGCACCGGGCAGAATGAAGCGATACTGCCGCCCCGTCGAGGTCTCGAGAACGGTGACGTCCTGGCGTGTCTCTTCCTTGGCCTCGACGGGCAGAACCTGAACTCCCTCCTTGATGAGGAGGCGGGCGAGAAGTGCTCCGGTATCCCCTCCTACCGGGAAAACGGCCGCAACATCCTCCCCCATCCGGTGCACAACCCGGGCGACGTTGATCCCGCCGCCGCCAGGATCACGGAGCGGCTCCACGCAGCGGAGCTTTGCGAATGGCACCAGGGTCGGAACCGAGGTGAAGAGGTCGATCGCCGGATTCGGCGTGACTGTCATGATCGCCGTCATGAACTGCTCCTCGGAGTCGATCCCTAGATCGCCGGAAACGAGGCGCCGGGCGCGACCTCCATGTAGTTCAGGACCTTGCGGACGCCAGGCACCGTCTCTGCCGCCACGGTGACCGCCTTGAGTTCTTCGTCGGAAAGGGCCTTGCCCCAGATCCTGACGACGCCGTGGGAGACTTCGATGCTCGATGGCGTCACCGAAAGCCAGTCCTGACGCCCGAACTCGGCCAGGACGGCTTTCTCCAGTTCCGTGTCCCGGGCGTCGACGGGAGGCGGCCGAAGCGGCGATGTCGTCAACGCCCGCATCAGGTCGGCTCGGCTGACGATGCCGACCAGGCGCTCGTCTCGCACGACGGGAACCCGCTTGATATGCCGCGAGTCGAGGGCCTCGGCTACCTCCGCGACGGGCGCATCTTCGTGGACAGTCACGGCACCGGATGTCATCACATTGCGGACATGAAGGCCGCGCGCCTTCTCGAAATCGCGGGCGCGCTCGGCGTTCGAGGCGATTAGCTCCAGCCACCAGGAGCGGCGGCGCTCCGTTCCAAGATCCGCCCGGCGCATCAGGTCACCATCGCTGACGAGGCCGATCACCTTGCCCTGCAGATCGACGACCGGCAGGCCCCCGACGCGATTTTCGAGCATCAGTCTGGCCGCCTCGCCGACCGACGCCTCGGGAGCCACGGCGACGACCTTCCTGGTCATGACATCGGCTGCGCGCATCGATATCCCCGCAAACAGTGCAGCCAGGGTCGGCTTCTGCGGACGGCGGCGCCTTGATCTAGATCATCGAGTGACGGGGGCAGGCGTCGTTTCAAGCGCCCGATGCAGGCGCAGGAGCAGAGCCTCGCGCGCGGCATCGTCCTCGGCGGCGTCGAGACGCCGGTTCAGGTCGATGATCAGCTTCGACATCTCGTTGTGCCAGTCGAGCGAGGTGACGGCGCTCGTCGGAAGCCGGCGCCTGAAGGTGCCTTCGATGCGCTCCGCCGATGGACGAGCGAGCTCGTAGCGGTCGTCCAGCTCCGGAAGCACGATCTGGCTTTGGCCGCCCAGCGTCTTTACGAGGCGGCTGCTCAGAGCCTCCAGTGCGGGAGGCTCCCCGTGCACGAGGAAGACTCCGCGCCGGATCGGCGACCGATCCGAGATCCACTTCGAAAGCTCGACGGAATCGGCGTGCCCCGAATACTCGTCGATCTGTCGAACACGGGCGAAAACCTTGATCTCCTCCCCCTGGATCCGAACGGTGTCCGCTCCGTCCTGAAGAAACCGGCCAAGCGTTCCTTGCGCCTGGAATCCGGTCAGAAGGACCGTTGCGTCGCGTCGCCAGAGCCAGCGCTTGAGATGATGCCGTATGCGGCCGGCTTCGCACATTCCGCTTGCCGAGATGATGATGTGAAAGCCCGAGAATCTCGAGATCGCCTTGCTTTCGTCTACCGTCTCGGTGACGTGCAGATAGGGTGACCCAAGGGCCTTCTCGAGGTCGACTTCAGGCCGGATGGCGGAAGCGTGCCGTCGAAAGACTTCCGTCGCGCGAATGGCGAGCGGTGAATCGAGGAATATCGGCGCCGGCGGAATCGCCCGCGACTCCATGAGATCCAGGAGTTCGATAAGCAGCTCCTGGGTGCGTTCGACGGCAAAGGCCGGGATCAGCAGGGCGCCGCCGGCGGCTTGAGCTGCGATCACTTCGGCCGCGAGGCGTTGACGCCTTTGAAGCGGCGAGATCTTCTGGCGCTGGATGTCGCCATAGGTCGCCTCTGAGATCACATAGTCGAGCCCCGCTGGCGCATCGGGAAGCGGCTGAAGCAGCTTGGAGTCCGGACCGACGTCGCCCGAGACGAGGACCCTCATCGGACCATCGCCCGGCGTCGGCCCGTTGAACTCGATCTCGATGGAGGCCGATCCGAGAAGGTGGCCGGCGTTCCAGTATCGTGCGCGGATTCCCGGCGCGACCTGGCGCCATTCCTCGTATTCGACGGTCCGGAAGGCGTCGATCGCGGCTATAGCATCGGATTTCGTGTAGATGGGCAGGACTTCCGCCCGACCGCGCGCGGTGTTGCGGCGATTGAGCGCGGCGACCTCGCTCTCCTGAATGTATCCGGCGTCCGGCAGCAGGTACGAGCAGAGATCGACCGTGCCGCGGGTAGCAAAGATCGGTCCCTGGAAGCCCGCCGTGATCAGTTTCGGAAGCAACCCGCTGTGATCGATGTGCGCATGCGTCAGGAGGACGGCGTCGATATCGGAGGGTCGGTACGGAAAGTCGGCATAGTTGAGCGCCTTGAGCGTCTTCGGACCCTGGAACAGGCCGCAGTCGACAAGGATCCGAGCGGCCGGCGTGCTGAAGAGGAAGGACGAGCCGGTCACCGTCCGGGTCGCGCCATTGCATTGGAGGACGACCGAGAAGTTCGGCGACGTCATGATCTGATCCTCGTCGCGCGAGGCGGCGCGACAGCCCGTCGGACGAGGCGGCGCACCCAGGCCTGGCCGGCCTTCTCATGGCGCATTTCGACCGCGCTCCAGGCGACGCGGAAGGCCTCGAGGAAGGAGTGCTGAATACCCGGCGAGAGAAGGTGTCGGATCGCCGCCGGCAGATCGTCCTTGGTTGCATAGGGCATGCCGAACGATCTATGCCGTATTCTGGCGCGCCCTGTTGATCCAGATCAACCGGCTGCGGAGGGCGAAGGAGTATCGACAATCCTGACGCAGGTCGCGGCAGGAGAAGCGAATGTCGAAAAGCAAGACGGTCTGGTATGTAATTGCCGATGGCGCGCGTGCACGCGTGGTTGAACGCAATCGCGAGTCGGGAGCCTACCATCCCATCCGGCTGTTCCGGTCGAAGCTCGCCCGCCTGAAGAGTTCGAAGCTGAAGTCGGACCGGCCGGGACGCGTCATCGAAAGCTCATCGTCGGCTCGGCACGCGGCGAGCCCTCGCCATGATCCGCATGAGGATGCGAAGCTGGCATTCGCCCGCGACGTGGCCGGACATATCGAGTCTGCCGCCAAGGGGAGGGAGTTCGACGAGCTGGTCCTCGCTGCCCCGAGCCGGATCCTGAACGAGATCAAGAAGCACCTGGAGACCCGGACCTTGAGCCAGGTGGTGTCCGAGCTCGCTAAGGATCTGACCAAGACGCCGGACGGCAAGCTCGGCGATCACCTCGATGATATTGCCCTTCGGATCGAGCGCGGTTTCATCTCGGTCGATCGGCACCACCATTGACGCCTGGGTGATCGGCACAGCGGGAGACTGCTCGATGGACGTCCTGGAGGCGATCAAGGGACGGCGCGCAACGCGCTCTTACACGGGGGAGGCGGTCTCGCGCGATGTGATAGTCGGTCTGATCGACGCGGCGATCGCGGCGCCCAGCGTGATGAACTTGCAGCCTTGGTCCTTCGTCATCGTCGAGGGGGCAGAACGGCTCAGGGAGATGTCTTCCCGTGCAAAGGACTATCTGTTGGCGAGTTCGTCGTCGACGCCGAGCTTCCTCGCGTCTCGGGAGGTCCTTGAGGATCAGGGATTCAACCTCTTCTACGGAGCGCCCTGTCTCGTCATCGTTTGCGCCCGGCCACCTTCACGCCAGGCGATGGAAGACTGCTGTCTGGCGGCGCAGAACCTGATGCTGGCGGCGCATGCGCAAGAGCTCGGAAGCTGTTGGATCGGGTTCGCACGGCCCTGGCTCGAGCTGAGCCAAACCCGCGCCTCCCTCGGACTCCTGGCCGACCAGATTCCGGTGGCCCCGATCGTCCTCGGGCGGGCGGCCACGAAGCCGCAGCCCAGCCAGCGGCACCGGCCCCCCATCATCTGGAACTAGCGCCTTCTTCTGCGGCCGGTATCGCCAGCCGTATGCCGGCGAGCCGTGCCCCTAGATGTCGTTGCTATGAAGGTTGTTCATCCGGGGCGGGGCTGAGAGGGTGGGGTTGCG